>JABWCD010000005.1:0-300000 GCA_013359265.1 Candidatus Hydrogenedentota bacterium | reverse complement strand
CAGATCGGGGATTGGGTGGCCCATGCAATGCGCTTTATGGTTTACGCAGGCTTATGGAGCCGGCGATTCGGACTTGTCTTCTGCGTGCTCGTCCTTCGCGGCCTGGAGCGCCTCCTCGGCGCTCAGGCGGGCATTGGCAAGCAACTCGCCCTGCACCGAAGTAAGCTTCACCTCCGCGCCGGACTTCAGCGTCTGCTGACCAACCGTAACGACGCGATCGCTGTCAGCTATGCCTTCAAGGATTTCGACGTTCGTGCTGTCCTCGAGCCCCGTCATGACTTCGCGGCGCGACGCGATCAGAATCGTTTCATCTGCCTTCGTTGCCTCGTCGGCAGCGGTCTCGGCATCCTCTACCGCCGGCAGTTCCACCACGTAAATATACTTCCGGGTGTTCTCCTCCACCACGGCATTCTTCGGCACCAGCAGCGCATTCTCATGCGTGGCGAGAACAACGTTCACCCGCGCAAATGCGTGATTGCGCAATTTGGACAGCGCCGATTTCTCCACGCCGAGCGTGACCTTGACCGTGCCGCTCGTCGGGTCCACGGCCGGGTTGATTCTCCTCACCTTCGCCGTGACCTCTTCATCCAGCGAATCGAGCTTCACCGCGGCCGCCTGACCCACCTCGATGCGCGACAGATAGCCCTTTTCCGGCACGTTTATGTTCAGAACATACGATTGCGGGTCGATGATCTCGAAGCACGGCGAACCGGACGATATGATTTGGCCGACTTGCGCCATCTTCTGCGTTACGATTCCCGACAATGGCGCGCGCACTGTCATATTGCCCAACTGGACGTTGAGCTGATCCACGCTCGCCTGCTGCTGTTCGAGCGCGTACTTGGCGTTCTCGAACTCGAGCGGCGCAACCAGACCCTCCTTCACACTCTCCCGGGCGCGGTTATAATCGGCCTTGGCCTTCGCGAGCTGGGTCCTCGCGGATGCAAGTTGTGTGTTGAGCTCCGATGTATCCAGTTCGGCAAGCACGTCGCCCTTGCTGACGGAATCGCCTTCATCGACAAGTATTCGCAAGCACTTCCCGACGCCCTCGGAGGTCACCTGGACACTGCGATCGGCTTCGACACGGGTGGTCGTTTCGAAAAACTCGGAGAGCGAGCCGCGCGTGGGCAGTTGCGCCTCGACGGGAATCGGCGCCGGCTTTTGTTCCGCACGCTTGGCCAGGGCCTCGTTCTTATTTGGCGTCGGCGCAGCGCCGGTGCAGCCCACCAACACGCCTATCACCGCCGCCAGCCCGATGATTCGAGACCACGTTGCCATATGTCCTCCATACCCGCGCACTTTACGTTCGCCGAACTGTACCGCGCATACCGTATGGCAGGCGCACGGATACACTCCAACTCATGGGTTTGACTCGCCTTGGCTTGCTCAGGTTTCGCACCATTCGCCGCACACCGTGTGTTGCGCCTTTACGGCTCACACGAAGGTGATGCTATACTCCCGCTTCGAGTTGCGTCGTCATGGACAAGTTCGGAGGCGCACTCGCGAACCGGTCGCCGCGGCGTCTGGGGCGGCATTCGCAAAGCAAGAGCATCCAATGTGTTAGAGGTTGTTCGATGAAACCTTTGATCGGCGTGACAAGCGAACTCGTCGTAAACACGAATGACGGTCGCCCCTGGAACAGCAGTAGACTCTTGACAAGCTACGGCGACGCCATCACTGCCGCCGGTGCCCTACCTGTGATTCTACCGCTGGCGTCGGCCGCGATCTGCGAGTCCATGCTCGAGCGGATCGATGGCATCATCCTGTCCGGTGGCGACGATATTCCCCCCGAAGTCTTGGGCGAGCCCCCGCACCCCAAAGTCTCGCCGCTCCCCATGCCGCGTTGGGAGAGCGAACTACTTTGGTTAACAACGGCCTTGGAAGTAGATAAGCCCCTGCTCGGTATCTGCCTCGGCATGCAGATTATGAACGTCGCATCCGGAGGAAGAATGATTCAGGACATACCCGATCAACGGCCCGGATCACTCGTTCACGGCACCCCCAGCCGGCTCCACCGGCATCAGGTCAACTTCGTGGCGGGTACACGGCTGGCCGAGGTCGCTCCGGCAATGACGCTCGAAATTACGTCCTCACACCACCAGGCAATCCGGGATGTTCCCGCCAACTATAACCTCGCGGCGACGAGCCCAGATGGTCTGATCGAAGCAATCGAGCGTCCGGACAAGAATTTCGTCATTGGTGTCCAGTGGCACCCCGAACGCGATCCACTACAACCCGATTGGCTCTTGTCCGCGTTCGTGCGGCATTGCGGAAGCAGACTCGAACATAGCGGCGGCCTTGGCGTAAGGACTGATGTCGTCTGACAAAAAAATTGGCCGTGGCCCCATGCGTTTCATCGCCATCGCTGGTATTGGCGCGTTCGCGCTCTTGCTGCTCGTTGCGTTCGGCATAAAACGCGTCGCATACAAGGACGAGAACCAACGCGCCTCCGCGGCAACCGGCACGGGCACCTTTCAGGGCGAGCGAGCATACGATACGCTGAAACGGATCGTGGCCATCGGGCCGCGCCCTCCCGGTTCTCCCGAGGCCGAAACCGTACGTCAATTGATCCGGACTGAGGTTGAAGCTGCCGGTCTTGAGTTCAGGACCTTCCCATTCGACGCTGACACTCCCTTGGGTAAACGGGCGATGGTGAACCTCGTAGCCGTCGTGAAAGGCAATAGGGACGGCGTCATCGCCCTGAGCAATCATTACGATACCAAGTATTTTGAAGATATTCGCTTTGTCGGCGCGAACGACGGCGGCTCGACCACCGCCTGGATGATTGAGATGGCGCGCGCACTAGGCCCCACGCGCGACGGCCGCACAATCTGGCTGGTTTGGTTCGACGGCGAAGAAGCGCTGAAAGAATGGTCCAGTGCCGACAGCCTCTACGGCAGCCGCGATATGGTTCGGCGGCTACGGCGCACGAAGGAACTGGCCCACCTGAAAGTCCTCATCAACCTCGATATGATCGGCGATTGTTATCTGGGAGTCTTCCGCGACGCGGGCGCCCCATCGTGGCTGCAAAACGCAGTGTGGAAAACGGCGGCGGAACACGGCCACGAGCGCCACTTTCTCGCCGATCCACGCGTGATTGAAGACGACCATATGCCGTTTCGACTCGCCGGCGTGCCCTGCATGAATCTAATCGACTACGAGTACGGCGGCTCGCCGCTCGAGCACGGCGCGAATTGGCATACCGAGCGCGATACAATCGATCGCGTTTGCCCCGCAAGTTTGCAGGCTGTCGGAGACGTGATCTACCATGCATTGCCTGCGATAGAGTCGTTTCTGGACGCGCAGGCGCGCCTGGATTAACGTGACACAGCACACTCTCGACACGGCCGCCTGGCTGCACGAAATCGCGCCCGACGACCTGCGACGCACGGTCGACGTGCTGTACCGCGTCCACCGCCTCGTAGTCCTCGTCACCGACCTCCCGACTCTCCTCCTCTCCATCATGGAAGAAAGCAAACAGGTCGCACAGGCTGAAGCGTGTGCGCTCATGCTGTACGACGCGATCACCGAGGACCTCTACTTCGAGGTGGCCTTGGGAGAATCGGGAGACCAAAGCGCCCTGAAGCGCGAAGTGCGACTCAAGCTGGGCCAGGGCATTGCGGGCAGCGCGGCACTCACCCGCCAGTCCGTTAGCGTGGCAGACGCGCGCACGGACGACCGCTTCTTCAAACAGGCCGACGAGACAAGCGGCTTTGAAACACGTTCGCTTCTGGCTGTACCACTCGTGGACCGTGACGCCCTGATCGGCGTACTCGAGGTCGTGAATAAAGTCGGCGGCGGACCGTTCACCAACGCTGACCTGCACGTAATGGAGATGTTCGGGAGTCTGGTCGCTACGTCAATCGCGAATGCGCGGCTGATCGAACAGAACTTACGCGCGGAACGCCTGGCCGCAATCGGCCAGGCCGTCGCCGGTCTTTCGCACTATACCAAGAACATCATCACCGGCCTCAGCGGGAGCGTCGATCTTATCGATCAGGGATTGAGCCAGAACAACTCGGAATTCATCCTGCGAAGTTGGCCAATTTTCAAGCGAAGCACGCAAAAGATTTCCGACTTCGTCGAGGACATGCTGTCGTTCTCGAAGCCGCGAAAACCGCTCATCGAACCCTTCGACGTTCGCACCGTCGTGAAAGACGTGAGCGACACCGTCTCCGGCACAGTGGCAAAGAAGGAAATCGGGCTGCACATCGATTGTGCCCGTGCGGCGCCCACGGTGCGCGCCGATCAACGCGGCCTATACCGTGTCTTGTTGAATCTCGTGTCGAACGCGGCGGACGCCGTGCCGCGAACGAACGGTGTGATTCGCCTCCACGCGGAAACCGCGGATTCGGGCGCGCTGATCATTGAAGTCGCGGACAACGGCCCCGGCGTACCCGACGAAATCGCGCGGCAGATTTTCGATCCCTTCTTCTCCACCAAGGGGTCGCGTGGCACCGGGCTGGGGCTTGCGGTAACCCAGAAGATCGTGGTCGAGCACGGCGGCCAAATCACCGTATCGCGCGCGCCGGACGGCGGCGCGCTGTTCCGCGTCGTAATACCGCAAGAAGTGGATGGGCAGGAGTGAGGCATGGGTAATCCGAAATCGTTTCGACTCGAGGCCGCGGGTTGGGGATTCTGGCTCGTCACGTCGCTTGTCCTCGCCGGGCCGAGCGTCTACATTGCGTACCAGGTGACGCAAGAGCACCTGTCACGCGAAATCCCATTCGCAATGGGCATCGTCGTCGCCGCTTTTGTGTCGGCTTTCGTCACCTATATCGCAAACCTGATCATCCAACGCAACAACGAGCGGCGGCGTTCCGCCGAAGCCAAGCAAGCGAAGAAGCAGAAGAAGCGCTAACTACGGGGCCGGGCCGGCGCATGAAAACCGAAAGCAAATCGGACCTCGAACAGTTGTCCCAATACGTTGCCGTTAACCCGGACGACAACGGGCGGCGTTGGAGCCTCGCCAAGAAACTTTACATGGCGTGGGAATACAACGACGCGCTCAAACACCTGCTCATTCTCAAAAAGAACTGGAACAAAAAACTCAACGTATTGCGCTATCTCGCCGCGACCTACTACCGGCTCGGCCTGTACGATGAAGCGATCGCGGAACTTCATGCGATTACGCTCGTGTGGCCGAATGAAATCGCGGTCTGGGAACAGCTTGCCCGCGTGTACGAGGTGGCCGGCCGCGCCGCGGAAGCCGCCCATACCTGGGAGCAGGTGGTCCGAATCAATCCCGCGCACCCCACCGCGGCGCGCTCCGTCCAGCGCCTGCGCTCGCCGTCGACGGATGTGAAACGGGAGGATTTGCGGCTTCGAGACAGCGACAGCGGAATCGATCTCAGCCCGTATCGCATCTGCAAGTCGTGCGGCGCGCAGAATAGTGACGAGTTCGACCGATGTTGGCAATGCCATGCCGTCCTGCGCGACGACGAACCGGCAATTGACAGCATGCACGCGGTGCGTAGCCCAAAAAGCCGGGCGTGGCTGCTGACGCTGGTCGGAGGAATGGCCACCGTCGCCGCAGCGACCGCGGGAATGTATATTTCCCTGATGGTGATGCGGCAAGTAGGCCGCGACGTTCCCACGGGCTTCGGTCCGGTTTACGATCTGCTTGCGCGCCAACTTTTCGCCGCGCGCCTCGTATGTGCCGGCAGTCTGTTGCTGGCGTGGCCAATCGGCCTCTGGATAGGGTTCCGCGCCGCCGGCGTGCGTAACGTTTCATGGTCCCGACTGATCGGCCCGGGCGTTCTCCTGTCCTCCTTCACCTACCTCGCGATGTGGATGCTGGCGCCGTGGCTGCCCTACGCGCCCTTAATACCTGCCGTCCTCTCGCTCATTGTCATTCTATCGTTCGGCGCCGCGCGCATTCCTCAATCCATCGAGGCGTGGATTGTGCAGGGTGCGTTCGTCGCCGCTGTCGGCCTCGGCTCGTTTGGCGCTGTCTCGGGTTTGCAGCCCATCGTCGAACTGCAGGCGATCGTGAGCCACAGCGCGGTTATGAGGTCCCTTCCCGACCGGTACAGAATTCCGGTTATGTCCGGCGTAAAGGAGGGTACGTGTTCTGTCCGCTGGCTGACGACCGGATCAAGCTGGCTGGACCGGCACGGCAGGAACGTAATCATCGAAGCCCAATCCGAAAAGCCCGATCTCGCGATCGCGCTCGACCTGCAAATCGAAGGTGTCTCAGTCAGCCAACCGGCCCCTATACCCAACGCGATCGTCGCAACCGTCAACACGGACACCTACTATCAGTTAAATGTCGTCGCCGGCGAGAATGAGGGGTTCACTGTCCGCAGCCGTAGCGTCCTGCAGGCAGTTCCGTTCCAGGCAGACCTGTTAAAAGAATAGCTCGAGGGCCTGCGCTGCCTGCGAGGCGCTGGGACTCGGACTCGAGCGAGGAAAACTCTTCCGCGCGCAGGAAACGCTTTGACTGCGCGAGCCACTCGCCCCGCTGACCGTCCGGAGATACGCGCAGCAACAATCGCCACGCGTCAACGTGCGACGGCCAACGGCGGATCGCTTGTTCAAGGGCGACGTACGCAGGTAGACGGTTGTTCAAGAGGTACTCAGCAGTGCCGAGACCCAAATACAGCGCGCCGCTGTCGCCGTTCTGCAAGGCCTTCGCAAAATGGTCCCGCGCATTCGTGTAGTCCCCCGCGTCGAGCAACGCAATGGCGTATTTCTCGTCAATTTCCGCAGCGAGAATCCCGGGCGATCGTGCCGCTTCCTTGTACAGGGCGATCACAGAATCACCCCGAATGTGCGCAGTCTGGGCCTTCTGTAACGCGTGACTCGGAAGCATTAGAGCATTCCAATACAGGACAGGCGCAAATACGACCAACAGTCCAATGAAACGAAACCCTGCGGCGTCGAGGAGCGTTCGTTTTTCGATGCCCGGCGGTACGCGAGACAACAAGCTGACGGCAAGCAATACGCCTGCAAGCGCATGCGGTGGGCTGTGAAGCGGCGAATTGAACAATGCAAACACGAACAGCGCGGCGAGACCGCCCCACTCCGGCCCGCTACACCGTATCACCTTGAGAAACAGAAACACTGCCAGCGCGACGCCAAACACTCCAAGCTCGGCCCAGAGCAGCAACAGGTCATTGTGCGGATGCTCAGTCAGTAACGTGTTGTGCATGAACCGCTCGCCCCCCGGCGCCCAAAGTACGCTGCCGAGTGCCAGCGGACTCTCCACGGCAAACCGCCCCATGCCAATTCCCGCGATCGGGTGGGCTTTGACCATTTCCCACGCACCCGCCCAAAACCACCACCGTAGGTTCGCTCCATCATCGACGGACGAAAACGTCATCGCCACGCGCGATACGGTCGCGGCTGGTGCAAATAGGACGCATAGAGTCGCGACACTCGTTAGGATCAGCGCCGCCCCCCCCGCCCCGCGCACGTTTGGAAATTTCCACACGGCGACGGCGCAGCCAATCGCGCACGCAAGCCACGCAGTTCGCGCACCGGTCAGCAGCAGAGCGCAACCGAGCACGCCTAACACCGCGAGCGTCAACGGTTGCCAGGATCGTCCCTGCAGATACTTTCCCAGGAGAAGCGGCATCGCGGCGGCAATGTAGCCACCAAGCAGTCCAGAATTGCCGAACACAGAGTAAATGGGTGATGAACCCGGGTACGCCGGGAAGAGGAACGGCGCGAGCCCTGCGAATTGTCCAATCCCCAAAACGGCGGCTACGGTCGCAGTTGCGATTATCGCGTTCAGTACCGTGCGGCGGTGTCTCTCATTCGTTAGTGGTACGGATGCGAAAAGACCGAACAGCGGCAACACGAGTCCAATCATCGCAACGAAACCGCTATCGCCCTGGGTTGGCCCGGAATTCTGTTGATCGGTAAGTTGACTGACGAATCCAGCCACAAAAAACGTGGTCAAGGTGATGCCGACAACGCTCGAAGCGCTCCGTGCTGGATACGTGCGCGAGAACGCGCTGACAACGCCAAGCAACGCCAGGCCAAAGGTCAGGGCGAATAGCTTGATGTGGAGGAACGAGGCCAATTGCGTCGAGTACAGCAACGCCGTCGACGCGACCGTGGCTGTGACTATCAGGGTCCGGACGCGTCCATCGTCCGTTTTCTTCGCCTGCACGCTCGGTTGAATGTTTGCCATACGCGCACTAGGATAACGATCCTTGTCTTCCCGCAACAGCCGGAGCACTCGCATGACCGCTCGTCTTCTCGTTTTCGGATTAGTCTCCTCTCTTGCTGCAGTCGGCAGCGAATGGCAACCCATCGAAGCCCATCCGCGGCCCGACTGGGCGCGGCCATGGATGAATTTGAACGGTGAGTGGCGTTTCGACTTTGATCCGCAGGACGTCGGGATCAAAGAGGAGTGGTATAAACAGCACACCTACTCAAAAAAGATCAACGTCCCGTTTCCATGGCAGAGCAAACTGTCGGGGATCCAGGACACGCAGTACAACGGCGTGGCGTGGTACGAACGCGATGTCGCGATTCCCGCGGATGCAGGCCCGCGCATCGTCGTAACGTTCGGCGCGATTGATTGGTCGGCGACCGTATGGGCGAATGGCACACAGGTAGGCGCCCACGAGGGCGGCTATGTTCCATTCTCCGTTGATATCACGGATGTTGCGAAGCCCGGCGAAACAGTCCGCCTCACGGTACGCGCAGTTGACAACACGGACCCCGACCTCCCGACGGGTAAACAAATCGGCTGGTACACACAAACCGGCGGCATCTGGCAAACCGTCTACCTCGAATCGCGTCCCAAGTCCGAGATTCGCAGCGCGCGCATCTATCCAAACATCGACAATGGAACTGCACAGTTCGACATTGCGCTCTGGTTGGCAAAGGACGGCGAATACACGATTAAGGTGAAGGCGGCCCACGCCAGCCAAACTTTCGCTGTCAAGGATTCGAATCTTGGGGGCAAGGGCTATAACGAACTCTCGGTGACGCTGCCCATTCCAAATCCTGAATTATGGTCGCCAGACGATCCGAACCTGTACGACGCGACGATCGAACTTTTGCAGGATGGCATGACAGTCGATTCCGTGAAGACGTATTTCGGCATGCGAAAGATTTCGCGCGGGAAGTATATGGGCAGCGACTACGAGTACATCCTGCTCAACAACAAACCCATTTACCTGCGCGGCGCCTTGCATCAGTCATTCAACCCCGACGGAATCCACACGCACCCCGACGACGACTACATCCGCCGCGATTACGAGAAGGCGAAAGCCTACGGCCTGAACATGCTGCGCATCCACATCAAGGTCGAGGAACCGCGCGCGCTGTATTGGGCGGACAAGTTGGGCGTGCTCTTGATGACCGACACACCGAACTGGTGGAAAAAATCGGACCGGTCGCGCAAGGCGTGGGAGGACACGATGACCGCGCAGATCGCGCGCGATTTCAATCATCCCAGCATCTTCGCTTGGGTGCTGTTCAACGAGACATGGGGCATCGGCGATCAGGGCTATGACCGAAACACCCAGGAATGGGTGCGCGACATGTACCTCAAGGCCAAGTCGCTCGACCCAACACGCCTGGTCGAAGACAACTCCCCCTGCTACTACGACCACACCGTAACCGACATCAATTCATGGCACTTCTATATCGACGATTTCGCGCGCGCCCGCGATCACATTCAGGAAGTCATCGACAAGACCCAACCCGGAAGCACATTCAATTGCGCCGAAGGATGGAAGCAGGGCGCCGCACCCCTCATCAATTCCGAATACGGCGGCGTCAGCGCGGGTTCCGGCGACCGAGACATCTCGTGGGTCTTCCTGTTCCTGACCAACCTGCTTCGGAAATACGACAAGTGCGTCGGATACGTGTACACCGAACTGAGCGACATCGAGTGGGAACACAATGGGTTCATGAACTACGACCGTTCCGACAAGATGTACAACTATCCCGCAAATATCACCGTCGCGCAATTGCAGTCGCCGGATTTCCCTGTGCTCGATTGCCCTCCATATCAGGTGGTCAAAGCAGGCGAAACGGTGACGATTCCGGTCTCGATAAGCCGTTGGTCGGAGCAAACCGGACTCACCCTGCGCCTGTCCGTCGACGGGAACACAGTCGATAGTAAACCGTGGTCGACGTGGATACAGCCCGAGGAGCGCGCCATCGAGTGCCCTGCGTATCGCGTCACACCGCAAGCCCCATTCTCCTTCGCCGCGCCCGACGCCGAGGGTCTGGTGAACGTGATCGCGGAAGTCCGTAAGGACGGCAAACGCATTGGCGCGAACTATTGCGTCGTCCACGTCACCGGCGGCGCCGCGTGGAGCGCGCCAAATCAGGTCGCGTTATCGTTCCCCGTCGAGGCGTTCGCGGAAGCGAGCCCCTCCGAAACCGCGCCAACTATCTTCCCACGCGAAGGCAAGGTGTACCGGCATGGCGCGGGCTATATCGAGTATCGCCTGAAACTTCCGAAGGACCTCGATCCCGGCTCCGTGAAGGGCGTTAAGCTGTACGCGGAAGTCGGCGGCAAGGCGGACCAGGAGCGCCTCGATTGGCCTGCACGAAAGAATCCGCAGGACTACCCGCAGTCGGACGGCAAGCAATGGCCAACCGTGGTTACAGTCTCCCTCGAGGGAATCGAGCTCGGCGCCATCCGCTATCCGATGGACACCGCAGACGCGCGCGGCGTGCTCTCCCACGTCGCCCAGTACCATCACGGCTCGTACGGCGGCGCATATGACCTGCCGTTAAAGGACGATGCCCTCGCGCTCTTCAAGCTGGCCGCCAAGACGGGAAAGCCCGTACGGGTCCGGTTCGAGGTCAAGCCCGACGCCAAGGCCAAAGGCGGTCTGGCAATCTACGGGAAGACTATGGGCGCCTGGCCATCCGACCCGCTCTTCCTCGTCGAACTTGCGGACGGTGCCGCCAAGCCAACGGGCGCCATAGAGCCGATAGATGCCGTCACCGAGCGTCTGGTGACCGTTATACAAACTGGGCGTGACGGACACCCGTGGCGGTACACCACTGAGGACCCGGGCGATAATTGGATGGAATCGGACTTCAAAGACTCCGCATGGAAGAAGGGAAAAGCTGGATTTGGCTCGAAAGGAACGCCAGGAGAACGGCTGAGTACTGAATGGAACAGTTCCGACATCTGGCTCCGCACATCAATCAACCTTCCCAAGGATTTCGGGCGCGGCGGCGCGTGGGTTGACCTCCATCACGATGAAGGTGTCGAAGTCTTCGTGAACGGTAAAATCCTGCTGAACCGCAAGGACCACGTCACGGAATACCAGCGAATCGCGCTCTCCTCGGGTCAGCTATCCCTCTTCGAACCCGGCAAGAAGAACGCGGTTGCGATACACTGCCACCAGACGGGCGGCGGCCAGTATGTCGATTTCGGCCTGTCAACCCTTGGGGACTAGTGCGCCCGTCCGCGCCCGGAGGCCGTCCCGATGCCACGCGTGAAGCACTCGAAAAAGGGTCTCATCGAGATTCGCCGCATGGCGCGCAAGCTCGATCCGGAACCCGGTCACGTCTTCCAAGTCTGCAAGAATGCCCTGGCCCTCTTCGATGCGACCCGGCGCATTCACAAACTTGGCGCGCCCGACCGCAGGCTGCTCGAGGCGGCGGCGCTGCTCCACGACATTGGGCATACGATTGACGTTGTCGCGCATCACAAACATTCCCGCGACATCATTATGGACATGCGCCTCCCGGGCCTTTCGGCGCGCAGAAAACGTATCGTCGCATGCGTCGCACGGTATCATCGTAAGGCGCACCCCGCTGGGACCCACGCAGTATTCTGCGATCTCGATAAGCCGGATCGGCGCCGCGTCCAGAAGCTCGCCGCTATCCTGCGCATCGCCGACGGATTGGACCGGAGTCACGTGGCGTCGTGCAAGCGAATTGCCGTCGAAGCCGCGAAAGACTCGGTGACGATTAATATCGAACAGCGCCGCCCCACGCCAACCGATATCTGGGGAGCGCAACGGAAGCAGTCGCTCTTCGAGGAAGTGTTCAAGGTGCGCGTCATTATTCAAGCGATCCCGGACAAACGGCAGTCAGTGCCAAAGACGAAAGCCTCGGCATGAAACAATCAACGGTTGTACTTATCCTTCTCTTGTGCGCAGGGTGCGCAAGCACGCGCGCGCCGGTCCCCTTTGCGCTCGAGCCCGGCGACTTGCTGTTTCAAGACCTCGACGCAGGGCCGCTGTGCGACGCAATCGAAACGGTTACCCACGGCGTCGACGGCGCGAAGTTCAGTCACGTCGGCATGGTCGCGCGCGTCGAAAATGGCCAGCCTTTCGTCATCGAAGCCGTCGGCGCGGGCGTCGTCGAAACGCCCCTTGAAGACTTCCTGTCACGAAGCAACGATGAAGCAGGCCGTCCAAAAGTCCTCGTCGGACGCATCGTCGGCGAACCCGCGCGGCTTGTTCCCCGGGCGATCGACGTGTCGCGAAGCTACCTTGGCCGCCCTTACGACTCGATCTTCGTCATGGACAATTCTTCGTTTTACTGCTCCGAACTCATTTACGAGTCGTTTCGGGAAGCCAACAATGGAACGCCAATCTTCGAGTTGGCCCCAATGACTTTTAAGGACCCGGCGACATCCGCGACGTTTCCCGCCTGGACGTCGTACTACGCGGAATTGGGTATCGCCATTCCCGAAGGGAAACCGGGGCTGAACCCCGGCGGCATGTCGCGCGCGGCTTTCGTGCGCATTGTGCACGCTTACGGCCAACCAGCGGGGTGGCCCGGAAGTCCAGCGCCATGAAGGGCCCCTGCGTACTGGCGCAAAAGTCCGCGCGCCACGCCCTGAAACAGCGTGTGCACGTGCTGCGCGGTCACGTCAAGGCCGCCGCCGCGCACGATGTCGACGGCATTCACGATCTGCGTGTCGCGTCGCGGCGACTGCGCGCGGCGTTGGGCGATTTCGCCGGCCGTTTCAAGAAGCGCGCCCTGAAACCGTTGCGCAAGCGCGCGCGCGACGTCACCCGCGGTTTGGGCAAGGCGCGCGAACTCGACGTCACGCTGGGCCTTCTGCGCGCCATGCGCCGCGACGCGCCCAAGGAACTGCACCCGGCAATCGCCCGCGCGTCGCGAATGCTGCGCGCCATGCGGGACGAACAGTCGAGTTCCGTCGATGCAAGCTGCGCGTTCGTGCGCGATCATGCCTTCCGCACCGAGATCGGAGACTTGATCGACGCGGACAGAAGGTCCGAGACCTGCTACCGGAAGGAAACCGCGTTGACGTTACGCAAACGATACACTCGCCTGGCCTCGGCCTATCGCGAGTGGATAGCCAGTCCCTCGGATGACTCGCTGCACCAGGTCCGGATTGCGTTCAAGAAACTTCGGTACAGTTGCGAGATCGCCCGTGACCTGTACGGCGAGCGCATGGATGCACTCATCGAAAAAATAAAGGGCGCCCAGGAAACACTGGGCGATTGGAATGACGTTCGGGTACTCCGCGACTACCTTGTGGCCTGCGCGAAAGCCAATCCGGGCATGGCCGCGGAATTCGCTAACATCGAGGCCCGCTGCGACGAAACCGCCAAGCAGCACCTGGATGATTTCGCGAAACGCGCACCGCAGTTGCTCGACAAGTCCGCGCGCGCCGCCGCGAACGAATTGTTTTCAACGCCGGAAGTGGTCTGCTGCGTACGCCGCGGCGGTCGGACCTCACTATGATGCAAAAAAGGTGACGCAATGCTCCGCCTACTACTCTCGTTCCTCCTCCTCCCCATCCTCGCCGGCGCGGCGACACCGCTCAAAATCATGAGTTTCAATGTGCGCTACGGCACTGCGAACGACGGGCCGAACCACTGGGACAAACGCAAAGGAATCGTGACCGGCGCAATTAAGGCATACGACCCCGACGTAGTCGGCACGCAGGAATGCCTCGATTTCCAGGCGGAATACATCGTCGATGAACTGCCCGAGTATCGATGGTTCGGCGTGGGTCGCGAAATCAACTGCGGCGGCGAGCACATGGCAGTGCTGTACAAACACAAATCGCTGGCGCCGATCGAGTCCGGCAATTTTTGGCTATCGGATACTCCCGGCGTCGTCGGTAGCGTTTCGTGGGATTCGGCCTGCCGCCGCATGGTGACCTGGGCGAAGTTTCAGCACCTGGAATCGAAGCAGTCGTTCTACTTCCTCAACACGCACCTTGATCACAAGAGCGAACCCGCCCGTCAGGGCGGCGCAAAGGTCCTCCGCGACTGGATCGCGGCCCTCCCCGCCGATGCGCCGATCATTCTAACCGGCGACTTCAATTCGGTGGCCGGTAACAGCGAGGCATATACAATTCTGACTGCAGCCGGTCTCAACGACGCGTGGACTTCCGCCGTGGAACGCGCCGGCCCCGCAATTACGTGGAGCGGATTCAAGGCGCCCGAGGAGGGTCAAGACCGCCGGATCGACTGGATTCTGGCGCGAGGGCCAATTGACGTGACGCGATGCGAAACGGTCACGTTCAATCAAAAGGGGCGTTATCCGTCGGACCACTTCCCGGTATTCGGACTGCTTTCCATCAAGTGAGATGTCTTGACTCCAAATAGGTGTTCGTTCAAGAAATCCAGCGTCAGCCGCTCGAGCGACTTTCCACGCAGCCGATAGTTCCACGCCGCGTGCCCAAAATTCTCCGCCGCGTAAAACTCGTGCGGCACCCCCTGCAATTCGAGGAAAAGGTGAAACCGCTCCGCTACTGCAAACGGCGTCAAAAACACATCGTCCTCTTCCCCATGCACAATCATGGTTGGCGGATCGTCACGCGTAATTTCGCCCAACACGTGATCCGCATTGCCCCACAAGTGCACATACGCCTGCACGCGCGGCGATGCGTTCGGCGCATTCTCCGATGGAATAGGATAGCCCTCTCCATCCGCCGCGTAATCGCCGGCATCCGTCACTGCCACGGCCGCGCCGGCAATCGCCCCCGCCGATTCGCCGATGAACGCGATCCGGTTCGCATCCACACCGTACTCGCCCGCATGCTTGCGCACATGCCGTACCGCCGCCTTGGCGTCTACAATCGCGGCGTGCACCGCCGAGGGAAACAACAGCGCACCCCAAAGGTCCGAGGCCGGTGGGTTGTCTTGAATGAGCCGGTAATTGATTGCGAAACAAACAAAGCCGCGCGCCGCAAAGTACGTCGCGAAATCGACGATGCGCTCGTCCGCTTTGTCACCCTCGACGAACCCGCCGCCGTGCATGATGATTGCGGCCGGCCGCAGTCCTTCAGCATTCTCCGGCGTATATACATCCATAAGAAGCGGCTCGAGCGACGGGGAACCCTTGCCCGCCTCATCGACATAACCCAATCCGTACTCCACGTCATGGGTCACCGCAACCGTGTTGCCTGGAAGCGTTCCCGGTGGGCAACCCAAAACGCCCACCGCAAGAATCAAAAGGATTGCGAACGTCTTGGCAGGCTGCGCTTTCCCACGCACCAGCAGCGTGATGGGTCGACCGGACTCATTCTGCGTCGCGTAAGTAGGCGATTTCATCTCATTCGACGTGACGACCTACCCGTTTCCATATTCAAAAATCGATACCGGTGTCAGGGCAATTACAGCAACTACGAGGCCATAATCTCGGACTCTCGATCGTATTCGTGATCGTCCTGCTCTCAAAACAACCGATCGCGCCCCCCCCGGCACTTGCGTCCCTTAGGTCCCTTGGCCCCCGCCCGTCAAGCACCCCTAATTCCGAATCTCAAAGTTGTCGCTATTGTCGAAAATCGTATCGTCTGCCACCGACGACACGCGCACGAAGTAATTCGCTGCGGGCGACAGTGAGAGCGGTATGGCCCATTTCCAACGCCCGTCGTTATTGGTCTGGCCTTTCAGGTTCATAACGAACGCGCCGCCCTGATAGAGGTCGATACGCACCTTCGCCCCGATATTGCCCGTCGACGTCCACTTGATCTTTCGTTCCCGTCCTTTCGCCCACGAGATGCCCGCTTCCGGCCGAGTGACCTCGATGCCGCCGCTGATGGTGGTATCCGGATCGAGATACTGCTCGATCAACGGGAAGCTGACGTCGAACCGTCCGTAGTAGTCGAGCCGCCCGCTTGCTGGGACGCCGCAGTACGACGGCCCGCCCCACAGTTGGCCAATCACTTGTTGCGTGCTCTCGATGAAGAGCGGGCTACCCGACGACCCGGGCTCCGTCACGCCCAGGTTGACGCGCCACGTACTTTGGTGGAACCTGCTTCGCGGGTGCGAGTCCAGGAGCGATTCGGCCACATTCGTAATGTCCCCAAACGAAATCCGCTTATAGTCGCCGCTCGGATGATGAATGCACACCGTCGGTGTTCCAATCCCCGCCTCCGCGCTCGCCCAACCCAGATAACTTGCGCCGCTCGATGCATTGTTGTTCAGGCGGAGCAACACAAAGTCGGTACCGCTATTAACATTTGTCGTCGCGAGCAATTGCGCGCCGCCGGTCGTACGTGGCACGCTCGATGGATTGGGCGCCGACCCGTTGCACGAACTCGTCTGGTAAAGCCAATACACTTCTATGCTGGAAGCGGAACTCTGCGAACCAACGCAGTGGTTCGCAGTGAGGAAATAAGGAATTGTCGTCGACGAATCGGTGTCGGCAAGAAGGCTTCCGGTACACCATAGGCTGCCGGATTGGCCGACGCTCCCGATTCCTCCCACTCCCGCGGAAGTAGACGCCCACGACGAATAACACGAAACGTCCAACTCGCACGCACCCGCGCCTTTCGCCATCGCCAGTTTGCCGAACGGGACGTAGTTGTGCGTCGCGCGATCTATCGTGAGTCGCACCGCGTTGCGATCCGCGCTTGCCGGCACAAAGCATTCCACAACGACCAGTTCCGTGAATACGGTTGCGCTCCACAGGTCGGTCTCGCCGGGTGGCGGGCCGAAATACGGGCCGTACGCTTCGTTCGCGTCGTACCCGTTGTAGACCACCACGCGCGCTCCCAACGGCAACTCGATCTCGGAGAAATGCACCCGCATGCCGAGCGCGTCGGGCGACAGTATCTCGATAGACCACAACGAGCCGCCGCCGTCAACCGGGGACCACTCGCCTGTCGAGACATTGTCCCCAAGCACGACTGCGGGCGCGGCCAGATCAAGCAGTACGCCGATGCGCGTCGGTTTCCCCAAGCTTTCGCTCTCCGCGTCCTCACGCGATACACGCGCCCAATCGATTTCCGGCAGGACCGCGCCTCCACGCGGCTCAATCGATTTGCTGACACCGGTCGGGACAGGCTTCTCAGGTAGTAGCCGCGCCACCGCAGGCGGCGCCTCCCCAAATTTTTCTACGGGCGGCAGGTCCCACTTCTTTTCCCGGATACCGAGCGCCTTAACGTCCTCTTTCGAAAAGACCCTGTCGTCGCCGTCGCTGTATAAATCGAAGGTCGCCCCATCCGGCCCCTTGACGTGAAATCCTGTAACAAAGCGGTCGCTGCCGTCGTGCGTGCGCTCGCTCCACGACATGAGAACGGAATACTCCGAACGCGAATAGCCATGAGATTCGAGAAGGGATTGCGCTTCGGGAAACTGGGGCTCCTTGGAACAACCGGAACATTCGTCAGCAGCGTTCGCGGCGGAAATTACGGCCAGAATGGCGCATGCCGCCACGAGATAGAGACGCATTACTTCCATCCTCCGGCCGCGGCATATGGACTGCCCTTGGCCCTTCCCGGTCGTCGGTGCGACGAGCGCAAACAGGGTACCATTCCTCGCTTGCATCGCTCTACATAGTGTACCGGATGATCGCGGTCCTATTACAAATCACGAAAGGCTCGAATCATTATAAATGGCCAAACAGCAAGCAGTTGGCTATCAGCCCGTGGCGAAAGTCCTGTAGCGCCCGGTCTCCGCGCCGGGCGAAACGCGGAGAGGCGACTAAACAGCAAGCAGTTGGCTATCAGCCCGTGGCGAAAGTTCTGTAGCGCCCGGTCTCCGCGCCGGGCGACACGCGGAGAGGCGACTAAACAGCAAGCAGTTGGCTATCAGCCCGTGGCGAAAGTTCTGTAGCGCCCGGTCTCCGCGCCGGGCGAAACGCGGAGAGGCGATTAAACAGCAAGCAGTTGGCTATCAGCCGGTGGCGAAAGTTCTGTAGCGCCCGGTCTCCGCGCCGGGCGAAACGCAAAGAGGCGAAGTTCGGCCCAAAATCGCGCCCGCCACAGAGAGCGGGACGCTACAAATTGCCGAATTTGGACTGTTGCCACGGGACACCAGCTATCACCAATTCTCCGGAAAGGTGCAGTAATACCCCGTAATCTTCCCGCCGGATTCCCCTATCTCGTAGTCGACAATTAGACGAATCTTGCTGGTCACCTGTACCGAACACGGATAGCTTCCGTCCGGAATTGGGGCGGCATCGGGTTTGTACTGGTACGCCTTGAACCGTTGCCCAACATCCCAGGCCGCGAACCCGGGATCGCTCGACTTCACGGCCGCTACCGAGACCATACGCCGGTCGCTGAATACGAGCGTCGGCGTCGAATTGTGCATGCAAAGCTGCGCCGGCGACGGGTGGCGCTCGCTCTGCACATTCGTTTTCACCGGCGCGGACCAGGTTTTTCCCCGGTCCTTGCTCTCCGCCAACCAGAAAAAGCCGTCGGACTGCGGAACGTTATTTCGAGAAATTCCGATGATTCGTTTCGGCTCGACCTCGAGTGCCGTCCATTCGTCGCCCAGGAAGCCGTCCGCATTTGGAATCGCGATCGATTCCCAGTTCCTGCCGTTGTTGTACGATAGCGCCGCGATCGCGCCGTTACCCGGCGCAGTGTAAAGCGGCAGCAACAAATCGCCGTTCGAAAGGACGACTGCCGCCGCGCGCGTGCGCGAGTTTGGAACTCCAATCGACTCCGCCTTCGCCCATGTCTTGCCGCCGTCGCTCGACCTGGACATCATCGCCAACGACTCTCTCGCTTCGGTGTACGTGTTGTACGTCACCAGCAACTCGCCATTGGGAAGCTCGACAATCGCGACATTGCGATCGTCAACGTTCGGCTCATCGATGATGACCTTCGCCTCCGTCCACGTGCGGCCCTTGTCTGAGCTTTGTGCCAGCATGATCCGCCCTTCGGCGGAGTAGTCGTGAACCGTTCCCTCGCGCCACACGCAGTACAGCGTGCCGCTGGCCCCAGCCGTAATCCATGGCCACCCCGGATAGCTCCCATCATAAATGACAATATCGGGCTTCGTTTTCTGATACATATCCTGTGCCAAGGCAGGACCGCTCACAATTGTGAAGACCAGGAGCGCCACTAACGACGCGAAACGAACTGCACTCATATTCTTGCCAAGCCCTTATGCACGGTAGGTTAATGGAAATCCCAGTATATCAATCATTCGATCTCGCAGCGCCTTGCGTTATACGATTCCTGTGGATGAGGGGACGCCGAATCGCTCGGGTCCTTGTGGGGAGCAATTACCACCCAGTATCTTGCGGCATCCGTGCCCATTACCTTGACCGAAGGAATCTGTCCATGACCGTACCCAAAGTGGCGGCGATAATTCCATCACGCTACGGATCAACGCGCCTGCCAGGAAAAGCGCTCAAGCCCATCGGCGCTAAACCGATGATTCAGCGTGTGTACGAGCGCGCGAAGTTGGCGAAACATCTCGCCTCATTGACCGTTGCGACCGACGACGAGCGCATCGCGCGCGTGGTCGAAGCGTTCGGAGGGCGTTACGTCATGACGTCGCCGGATCACCCCAGCGGCACTGACCGCCTCGCGGAGGCGGTGCTCGACATCGACGCCGATATCGTCGTAAACGTACAGGGCGATCAGCCCTTCCTCGATCCCCTGATGATTGACGAAGCCGTGCAGCCCCTGCTCGATGAGCCGGAACTACAGATGTCCACGCTCATGCACCCAATCGCGCGGGAAGAAGACCTGAACGATCCCGCGGTGGTAAAAGTCGTTACCAACCGCAAGGGCGACGCGCTGTACTTCTCGCGCTCGCTCATTCCGTACCCGCGGCAAAACGTCGATCACAACGTCTTCGAACACGTCGGTCTCTACGTCTATCGTAAAGACTTCCTGCTCAAACTCTCCCTGCTCCCCCCCACACTGCTTGAACGAATCGAATCGCTCGAACAACTGCGCGTGCTGGAACACGGCTACGTGATCAGGGTCATCCAGACAAAGGTCCACGACAATGCCTTCAGCGGGTTCAGCGTGGATACGGAGGACGACCTCTTGCGCGCCGAAACCATGCTGCGCGAACGGGGTCTCGAATGAGCATCGCGCTTGACCGCAACGCCCTCGCCGCGCTCGAGAGCGGTCTCGACCCGGTAACCCGCGAACGCGTCCATTTCACCGCGGATGCGATCGTCTCCACAAAGGAGCGGGGAGGAAAGGTCGCCGTCGTCACGGGCAGCGGGCCAAACGTCCACGAAGGCGTCACGACCCTCATCGCAGAGTTGATGCGCCTTGGCGTGATCGACGGCGTGTCCACAAGCAGTGCGGTCATAGCACACGAAATGGGCGGCACGTTGGATAAAGTGAAGCGCTGCGCGGGCGTACCGCTCGGTGTGGACCCTGCCTGGTTGCCGCGCGGCGGCGAATTCGAACTGACGGAAATGGCGCCGGAAACCTTCGCCGAGATTCTGGAAAACATCCCGGTCGACACGGACCTTATAGCGAAACTCGAACAGGCCACGGGAAAAACCATCATAAAAGCCGCCGGAAATCTCGGCTACCCGATGGGCCTGTGGATGGAAAAGCTCTCCGTCGAGATTCTCGCCCTGGCGCGGTCTCACGGCAAAACGTTCGAAGAAGTCGCCGGGCTTGGTGCGGACGAAAGGACCATGATTGGGATCGGCGCGCGCAAGGGATTGCCGGTGATTGTGACCATTCCGCAACTCGTCGGCGGTGGAATGACCGGCCTATGCATCGGCGACAGCGTGCCCCTGTCGCAGCGCGCCGCGCGCCTCGCCCGCGTGCTTGATTCCGCCGACATCATTATCGAGTCCGCCGTCGCGCTCACACAGGAAATTCACGACGGGCCATTCGAACTCTACACCGGCCACGGACTCTGGTCCGCGTGGCAGGGGCACTTCGCCTACAGCCTCGAAGGGAAGAAACTGGTACGCATCGATCTCGATCCCGCGCTCGCCGAAATCTGCCGCATCGAGAAAGAAGGCGGCGCCGTGCAGGACGCAATCGCCGACGGCCTGCCCAAAACAAAAATGTTCAAGGTGCCCTTCCGTATGGAAATGTCCGGATTTGCGCGGCATGAAGGCAGCACCGCGATCATCGCCGATCTCGGCGTGGTGTGGCCGCTCATCGCGGCGCGCGTTGCGGACAAATTGAAACTCGACCTGCAGTTCATGTCCTACCCGCAGCAAACCGAACAAGGCAAAGCCATGCGCGAGTGGATCGTCCGCGAAGTGCGTCCACTCAGCCGGGCGCGGATGCTGGACGCCCTCGGATGAACTTCATCGATCTCGCCGTAATCGTCGCGTACTTCGCCGCGATGACCCTCATGGGCGCCTACTTTTCCCGTCGTGCGATCACAACGGAGAACTACTTCGTCGGCGGCCGCTCCTACCCGGGCTGGCTGATCGGCGTATCGCTGTTTGGCGCGACCATCAGCTCAATTACGTTCGTGGCCTATCCCGCGGATGCGTACAAAACGGCCTATCTCCGCTACCTCATCTGCATCATGCTGCCCGTGGGCGTGTTCATCGCCACGCGATGGTTCGTTCCCTTCTTCCGCCGCGGCAAGATCACCTCCGTCTTCGAATATCTCGAAGGGCGCTTCGGCCCGCGCACGCGCACCTATGGCGCAACCGTATTCGTCCTCGCCCAGTGCATCCGCCTCGCGATGATCCAGTACTTGACCGCGCTGCTGATGAACAAGGTGACCGGCTGGTCGCCGGCTACGTGCATTCTCGTCGGCAGCGCCGTCACCGCGTATTACACCGTCGTCGGCGGAATCGAGGCCGTAATCTGGACCGATTTCGTCCAGTCCGTCATTCTTACCGTCGGCGGCCTGCTCATTCTCGTCACAATTATTTGGAGGCTGCCCGACGGCGTCGGCCAGATCTTCTCCATCGGCGCGGAACACGGCAAGTTCGGCCTCAGCGAATACCGCGCGGACACGCAGACGCTGCACCCCATTGACTGGGGATTCGCCTTGAGTCACAAGACCATCCTCATGCTCCTGCTCGTCGGCCTCTTCCAATGGCTCGCGGAATACAGTACAAACCAAGAGAGCATTCAGAAGTACTGCGCCTCAAAAACGGCCAAAGACGCGCGCCACGCGATGTGGGTCTGCTGCTGGATGTGTGTGCCGACCTGGCTGTACTTCATGTTCGTCGGGACGGGTCTCTTTGCCTTCTACCACGTGTTCCCCGACGACGCGGCCAGCGAGATGCTAACCGGCGCACGCAAGGGAGAGGAAATCCTACCCTACTTCATCACCACCCAACTGCCCGCCGGGTTCTCGGGAATTGTCGTCGCCGCCGTGCTCGCCGCCGCCATGTCCAGCATGTCCAGCGCAATGAATTCGATCTCCGCCGTCGCAATCACCGACTTCTACAAACGCCTCTGGGCGCGTGACAGAGACGACAAACACTACGTGCTCGCGGCAAAATGGGTCACCTTGGCAAGTTCACTCATCATGGTTTCCGGCGCATTCTGGCTGCTCGCATCGGAACAAAAGACATTGCAGGACGTCTGGACCGAACTCCAGTCCATCGCCGCCGGCGGCCTGCTCGGACTCTACATGCTCGGCTTCTTCACCACGCGCGGCGACGGTCGCGCCGTTGGAATTGGAATTGCCTTCGCCGTCGCCTTTTCGCTCCTCATTTCACTCAACGGCCTCGGCTGGCTACCGGCAGGCCTCTCAGCGTCAATAAACCGCAACTTCGACGGCTACTACACCGGTATCGTCGGCAATGTCGTCATGTTCACCGTCGGCTACCTGCTCGCCCGCATCCTGCCAGCGCGCAAGCGCAACCTGACCAACCTCACAATCTGGACACAAGACCACGCGCCGCTCGATTAGCGCCGGCGTCGCGTTGCCGTCGCCATCGGCGAAAGTATATGATCTGCCTCATTCAAACGGATTTTTCTCTAACCATTCGGAGATGTTGAACGTGCTACCCAAAGGACTGGGCAACCTGGGAAACCTGGCCGGCATGATGAAGCAGGCCATGGAAATGAAAAACAAGATGGAGGAAATGAAGGACTCCCTTGCCAACGAGACCGTCGAAGCGTCCGCGGGCGGCGGCATGGTGAAAGTCGTAATCAACGGCAAGTGCAAGGTCGAGTCCATTACCATCGATCCCGAGATCGTGAACCGCGAAGAAGCCGAAATGCTCGAGACATTGATTCGCGCCGCCGTGAATGAAGGCGTTGACCGCGTGCAGGAACTCATCCGCGAGCGGATGAGCGAATTGACCAAGGGCATCGACATTCCCGGCATCACGTCCTAGCACCCGCCCTTGAATCGGAGCGCCCGTGCGCATCGTATTCTTCGGTACACCCGAACTCGCAGTACCCTCCCTCGCGGCGCTTGCGGAGGAGCACGATATCGCTGCGGTCGTCTGCCAACCCGACCGTCCCTCGGGACGCGGCAAGGGCCTTACTCCGCCCCCAACGAAAGTCTGGGCCGTCGATCGCGGCATCGCCGTGAATCAACCGGTAAAGTTAAACGACGGCTCTTTCGAGGCATGGTTGCGCGGCCAGCGCCCGGACATCTGCGCATTAACGGCTTACGGGCGCATCCTCAAACAACCCATTATCGACGTCCCGCCGCACGGCATTCTGAATATGCACCCAAGTCTGCTGCCGCTCTATCGCGGGCCCTCTCCCATTCAGTCCGCGCTCATGAATGCTGAAGTCGAAACCGGCGTAACGATCATGCGCCTTACCATGGACATGGACGCTGGCGATATCGTGCTCCAACAGCGCGTCGCAATCGATCCCGCGGATACCGGCGAGACTCTTACAAACCGTCTCGCGGAACTCGGTGGCCGAATGCTGCGCGAAGCCGTCGATCGCGTCGCGGCAGGCACCGCAACATTCACGCCGCAAGATCATTCGCGCGCAACCTACTGCCGTCTGATTGAAAAGCGCGACGGCCAGATCGATTGGTCGAAATCCGCGCGCGAAATTCACAGCCTCGTCCGCGCCGCGCAACCCTGGCCAACGGCGCACTGTGTGCTCGAAAACGAGACCGTAAAAATCCTGCGGACCGCTATTGCGTCCGATTCGTCCGATTCGTCAAGCAATGCCCCCGGGACGGTCCTGGAAGTTCTGAAGGATCGCGTCCACGTATCCACCGGCAGCGGCGTTATTGCGATACTCACCATCCAGGCGCCCGGCAAACGCGCGATGCCAGTAGCCGACTTCCTGCGCGGCCATCCCGTTCAACCCGGCCAACGCTTCGAGACGATTACGTGAGCGTCGATCCCGTTCGCGACGCCGCCATCGAAGTACTGCTGCGCGTTTCCGAAAAGAACGCATTCCTCACCGACGCGCTCGACAAGACGCTGCGCCGCAAATCGCTCGGCGACCGCGGCAATCGCTTCCTGACACAACTGGTCTACGGCACGGTCCGTCACCAGCGCCTGGCCGATCACATTCTCGGCCGGCTGCTTCAACAACCGATCACGGAACTACCCCGTCCTATCCACCTCATCTTGCGCATGGGCGTGTTTCAGGCGCTCTTCTGCAGCCAGGTCACATTCCCCGCCATGGTCCACACCAGCGTCGACCTCGCAAAGAAACGTGGACACCCCGGCACCGCACGCCTGACCAACGCCGTCTTGAAGCGTGTTCCGCAACGCGTCGAAGATGTGCCGCTCCCGGATGCGGCGAACAACATCGTGCGGCATCTCGGTGTGCGCTATTCCTTGCCGGATTGGCTCGTGCAACAATGGATCGATCTCGTCGGCATCGAAACGGCCACCGCCATGTGCGCGGCCTCGACCGAACAGGCGCCTACCACAATCCGTGCAAATACTCTCAATACCTCGCCGGAAGATTTGAAGACCCGCCTCGAGCAGGCCCAATGCCTTCTAACCAAAACAACGCCGATCCCGGATGAACTTACCGTTCTGGAAGGGCCCGTCCTACGCTCCAAGCTCTTTCATCAAGGTCTGTATATGCTTCAAGACCCCGCTTCCATGCTACCGGCCCATCTCGTGGAACCCCGGCCCGGCGAATGGGTATTGGACATGTGCGCGGCGCCCGGCGGTAAGAGCACGCACCTCGCACAGATTGCGGAGAACAAAGCGACAATCGTCGCCGCGGATGCGCAGCTTGACCGAATTACGCACATTGTCGAGAACGTCGAACGCCTCGGCGCCTCAAGCGTTCGCGCCATCTGTGCGGACGGCTCGCGCCCGTGCTTTCGACGCAGGTTCGATGCCGTACTGCTGGACGCCCCCTGCACGGGTCTCGGCACATTGCGCCGCCACCCCGATTTGAAGTGGCGCGCCAGGCCGGACGACGCAACTCGCCTTGCCGCCGTTCAGCGCGAGTTATTGCGGGCCGCCGCCCAACTCTGCGAAAATGGCGGCCGTATTGTGTATTCCGTGTGTACGCTCACGCGCGAAGAAACGCTGGGCATGCGCGAATTCGCCGAATCCCTCCGCGGGTTCGCGTTTGAAGATGGAGCCAAATGGCTGAACGAATGGAAAATAAGTCCGGGAACGTATCGGACCCTACCCGAAAGCGGCAGTATGGACGGGTTCTTCTTGATGCGATTGCGGAAATCGTCCTCCGCCTGACCACCTTCATTTTCGGCTTCGCGTGGTGGAGCCTGAAATGGAGCGTCGCCGTCATCATCTTCCTCGCGATCATGGGCGTCGCGGGCTTCTACGTTTTCAATGAAGCCGTCGCAAACGACGCGGCGGAACGTGTCGGCCAGGAATACGTCACCGTTCCCGAAGTTCAAGGCAACCACAAGGACACAGCCCGCCGAAAGATTGACGAAGCCGGCCTTTCCTACGGCGAATCCAAGCCGATGCCGAGCAACAAGATTCAACGCGACTACGTCATGCTGCAACGCCCGGAACCCGGCAGCGTCGTCCGCGCGGGACGCCGCGTCTTTGTGACTCTCAGCGAGGGACAGGATTCGGTAGTGGTCCCCGATGTACGCGGCAAGACGGAAGAGCAGGCCCGCGCCGCAATCGAGGGTGCCACGCTGACCCTCGCGCCGATCGTCGCGCACGTCCCCAGCGCAGGTGCGCCCGGAACCGTCATCGGGCAGGACCCCATCCCCGGAAAGAAAGTCGCGCGAAGCTCACCCGTGTCGCTAATGCTCAGCGAGACCCAGACAGCGGCCGCCGCGCCGGGCCTGTTCGCTCCGAACCTCGTCGGTCTCAAAATTGAAGACGCACGAACGCGCCTGACGGAGCTCGGGCTCAAGATGGTGCCCGTGAACAGCACCGACACCAATGCCGAGTTTGGTGTCGTCCTCAAGCAAAACCCCGAATATGGCAAGGAAATCCCGGAAGGCGGCACCGTCGTCGTCGACGTACGTCAGGAGAAAGAAGAACCAAACACCGGGTACCGCATCAAATTGAGATACACCGTGCCAAAGGATGCCGGAACGCAGAACGTGCGTATCACGACAAAGGACGAATTCGGCGAAGTCCGGCTCGCCTTCGAAGGGAAGGTCCCTGCTCAGTACAGCGCGCTGGTAGACCTCGTCTACGCCAATACCGTGACGGCGGAAGTTTTCGTCGACGGCACCCTCGTCAGGCGATACGTGTACGATGGCAACAAACCGCCGTCCATCACCGATTTTTAGAAAGGGCCAGCACCCTGCAACCCACGATAAAGATTGCCCCCTCGATTCTCGCATCGGACTTCAGCCGCCTCGGCGAAGAAATAAAGTCCGTCGTCGCCGGCGGCGCGGACATGATCCATATCGATGTTATGGACGGACATTTCACGCCGAACATCACCATCGGTCCGCCGGTGGTCGCTGCGCTCCGCGCGCACTGTTCCGTGCCGATGGATGTCCACCTAATGATCGCAAATCCGGAGGAATACATTGGCGCGTTCGCCGATGCCGGAGCCGACATCATCTCGTTTCATATCGAAGCGGCAAAACATCCCCATCGCGTCATCACGCAAATCAAGGACGCAGGCTGCAAAGCCGGGATCGTGCTCAACCCAGGAACGCCGCACGACGACATCGAGTTTGTCGTCAATGCCGTGGACATGGTCCTCGTGATGACCGTCAACCCGGGGTTTGGCGGACAGAAGTTCATCCCCGAAATGGTGCGCAAGATTCAATACGTCCGCGCGATGATCGGCGACCGCGATCTCGAAGTGGACGGCGGAATCGACGACAAAACCGCGAAGACGGTCATCGATGCCGGCGCAAACGTGTTGGTCGCCGGCTCCTACGTCTATCGAAGCGCCTCATACATGAATGCAATTGATACGCTTCGCAACGCCGGCGCGTAGCGTTCCGCTCAGCCGCCGATCGCGGGCTGGATTTCTTCCGCCTTCTCCTGCACGCGATGGGTCAATTTCCAAAGCAACGACGGCTCCTCGATCGCCATCGGCACCCGCAGGGGCGTCTCGCCCAGCACCTGGCCCGCGAGTTTGACCTTAACCGATCCCGCATGCTGTCCTTCCGTGAGCGGCGCCTGCAACAGCTTCGGCGTGGTCGTCTCAAACGTCATCTGCGGGAAATCCGTCTCCTTCGCCGTAATCCACACGTCATGATCCGGCGCAAGCCGAAGCGTAGTTTGTTTGGCGTTTCGGACCGTTATCGCCGGGTCGACGAGCGTGTCCGCCGCAAGCAGCCTGACGCGCCGAACTTTGCTGAACCCGTCTTCCATCAACTTGCTCGCAACGTCGAATCGGTCCTTCAGCCGCGGGCATCCCATCACGACCGTAATCAGCCGGACGTCATTCCGCACCGCCGTGGCCGTAAGGCAGAATCCCGCCGCCCGCGTGTACCCCGTCTTCAATCCGTCGCACCCGGCCGTGCGCAACAGCAGCTTGTTCGTGTTCGCCTTCGGGCTCTCTCCCGGACGAAACACAAGCTCCTTCATTCCGACCCACGTCATGATCTGCGGATGTGAGACGCATGCACACGACAAAATGGCAAGGTCGCGCGCCGTCGTCTCGTCCGGCAACTCGCCATCCGACGGCGGCAAACCATGCACGCTTCGGACGGTCGTGTCTTTCATGCCCAATTCCTTCGCGCGCGCGTTCGCCGCAAGCAAATAGTTCGCCTCGCTGCCCCACAATTCCTCTGCGATCGCGTACGCCGCATCGTTGGCGGAGGCCACGCAAACCGCCCGCATCATCGCCTCCAACGTGAATACATCGCCCGCCTTGACTTGAACTTGTGTTCCGCCCATCCCCTGCGCGTTCAAGCTGACATTGATCGGAGTTTCCAATGTCCACAACCCCTGATCGAGACCCTCCGCGACCATCAAGATCAGCATGAGCTTGACCATGCTGGCCGGCGCGCGGCGTTCGTCGGGGTTTAATTCATCGACGACCAATCCGTTCTCCGCGATAACCGTAATGTAATTGGTGCACGACAGGGCGCCGTCCTGCGAAAACGCCGCAGTAGAACAGAAAATTAGTGACAGACACGCAACAACTTGTATTCTTCGCATGGCCTAGCCTCTACAGGTTGTGGTCAATGCCGCGGATTATGCCACAACTTCTCCCGAAATGGAAAGGGCCTCCGCCAACTCTCGCGCCGTGCAAGGTAACCCGATGACCCGCTCCCCGTCCACCCGGCTACCCGAGTCCTCGTCGGACTTCAAGATCGTCAACTGCGCGCCATGCTCCGACGCAATCTCCCGCGCACAATGCAGGAAATCCAGGGTGGCCGACTCCGCCGTATCCGCTTCAACAGCAACGGCTTGTATATTATGTTTCGTCGCAGCGTCGCGCGCCTCCTCAGGCGACTGGACCGCCACGCAGCGCATCTGCCGCGCACGCAGCGCCGAGCCCGCCCAATCCAGGAGTTCACGATCCGTGCTCAATACCAGCGCGGTCGGGGTCGACGCCTTGCGGAGCTTCTTCCGAAGGGTCCGCGACGGCTGCTGAACCGGAATGTTCAGCGTGTGCGACAGCGCAACCAACAGTTCTTCGGCCGTAAACGGCTTCATTAAGTATGACGCAACGCTCTGTATATTCGGATCGTCCCGCCCAGGCAACAGGTCGTCACCTGCCATCAGCAGCACCGATACATTCTCCAGGCTGCCTCCGTCTTGCAGCCGCGCGATCGCCTCGACGCCACCGATATCCGGCAGAAGATCGTCCATCAGGATGATCCCCGGCGCATCCTGGTTTGCCGCGCGAATACACGCCATGCCCGTTGTCACCACGCTCACTGACAAGCCGGCCGACTCAAGGACGCCACGCAGACCAGCAGCAAACTCGCCGTCCGCGACCGCCAGCAGAATCCGTTTTTCCGAAGCGACAGTCGGCAAATCTCCCGGATCGGCCGCGGCGAAACTCGCCTGCGTCAGAATGATGGTGAAGGTGCTCCCCTTTCCCGGCGCGCTCTGGAGGTCGATGTGACCGCCGTGCGCCTCGGCGATGGCCTTGGCGATCGCCAAGCCAATACCCGCGCCCTCGTACCGCCGCGATCGCGAGTTGTCCGCCTGGTAGAACTTGTCGAAGACCCGGCGTTGGACCGACGGATCGATCCCGATCCCGGTATCCGACACCCCAATTGCGATAATGCCCCCCGCCCTGCGTTCGGAAGTCAGCGTAATAATGTCGCCGGGATTGCAGAACTTGACGGAGTTCGAGAGCAGGATCGTCATCGCCTGGATCAGGCGGTGACGATCCCCCCAAAGCAGCGCCGCGTCGGGCGACGCATGCACGCGAATGTGCAGATCGCGGAGCTGCGCCTGAGGCGCAAGCGACGCGGCACACTCCGCCAGGAACTTCTCGCCGGAGAAAAGCGTCTGATGGAGAACGACGCCCCGGACCTGCATCCGGCTGAACTCGATGATTTCGTCGATCAGTCCGCCCAGCCGCTCGAGATTGCGCGACATCACCTTCAGCGAATTCGCCTGTTGCGCCTGCAACTCCCCAAGCGTGCCGCTTTCCAGCATCTCCGTATATCCGCGGACCGTGCTCAAGGGAGTTCGCAACTCATGGCTGACCGTGCTCAGGAAGTTGTCCTTCGCGCGATCGAGCATGCGCAACTCGGCGTTCGCTTCCTCCAACTCCGCCGCGCGCGCCTCGAGTTGCCGCTGCATACGCTTCAACTCCCCAATGTCCGTCATCACCAGCGAATAACGGTCCTCCGCGTCCGGCGCCGGTTCGACCGCGGCTGTCGACGCTACTACGTGAAGCGGCGCGCCCGCCACCGTGCGTAATGTCAATTCGTGCGGGGGACGTTTCACTTCGCTCGATCCGCGCGGCGGAAAAAGTTCGAGCATCCGGCCCCGATCCGAAGATTCCACAAACTCAAACAAGTCCCGGCGCAGGACCGAATCCGCGTCGGCGATCCCGACAAGATCGCAAAAACGTTCGTTCGCGAACGTTATTCGATATTCGCGATCAAGCGTAACGAACGCCTCGTTCATGTGAAAGAGAAGGTCCTGTAACCGTTGCCTTGACTGATACAGCTTTTCCGTGCGGTCCTCCACGAGGTCCTGCAACCCTTGCGCATAACGCTCAAGCCGCTTGGACATCTGGTGCTGTTCCGTTACGTCACGGATCGTCGCGAGACTGCCCGCGAATCGGCCCCGCGAATCGAACAACGGAGTCCCGTTGATCCACAACTGCAACTCCTTTCCGTCGCGCACCCACGGGAGACGGTATTCCGACGCCACTCCCTGCGAGCGGTGGGCAACCCGCGAAAGCAACGGATCGAGCTTATAGCGCTCCGCCAACTCCCCCTCGCTCTTGCCGATCAACTCGTCCGCCGGCAACCCGGTCATCTTCAGCAGCGCGTCGTTTACCAACGTGATCGTGCCGTCGGCCCCGGTGAGGATGAAACCTTCCGTCATGTGATCGGCGAGGTATCGGAACTGTTCGCCGATCACCTCGATCTGCTCTTCGCGGCGCGAGAGTATGAACACGATCGCGAACAAACCCACGATGAGGCTGGAAATACCAAGCCACCGCCCCACCTGTTTGGCCCACGGCGGCATCGGCGAATCGAGCGGGGGCTGAATCACCTGATCGCCCAACAACGCGACGGAGACCAGCGCGCCCACCGCGAGCAGAAGGACCCCCACGAACAGCGCCGCGCGCTGCGCCCCCGATACATTCAGCCGCGCGACAAGCATGCCGACCGCGAATAACGGCACACTCACCGAAAACAAGATAACCAGACTCCGGACTACGGGATCATCCACGAATTGCGACGAAATCAAAATCCCGCACAGTCCGAACATGATCGGGACGAGATAGAGCGGTAGACGAATTCGGTGGCGTGTCGACATGATGCCCTCCTCTTGTCATGAGTTTGAAATTCGCACCGTTTCTCGTGCTCGTAATCGTGCTCGAAAACCTGCCTTGTGTTTGAAATCGTGCCCGTGCTCGTAATCGTGCTCGAAAATCTGCTTGTGTTTGAAATCGTGCCCGTGCTCGTAATCGTGCTCGTACTCGTAATCGTGTTCTTACTCGTAATCGCGTTCGTGCTCGTAATCGTGCTCTAAATCGTGCTCGTGCTCGTAATCGTGTTCTTGTTCGAAATCGTGCTCGTGCTCGTGCTCGTGCTCGTACTCGTAATCGTGTTCTTGCTCGTAATCGTGTTCTTGCTCTAAATCGTGCTCGTGCTCGTAATCGCGTTCGTGCTCGTAATCGTGCTCTAAATCGTGCTCGTACTCGTAATCGTTGTTCTAGCTCGTAATCGTGCTCGTACTCGTAATCGTGCTCTAAATCGTGCGACTCCGAAAATGCGCAAGTCGTCCCGCGCGCCAAAGGCGCAACGCAACCCTAGCCAGGGGCATCGCCCCTGGAAATCGTCCAAGCCCCTATCACCGCGCGCTGAAAGCGCACCGCTTTCGAACTCCTGCACAAGTTCTATAGGCGTTCGACTCTTCGAACGAATCGCGGATTCATGACACTATCCCCGAAGCGTAGCAATTGCCGCCGTAGCCAATTCGTCGCAACGTTCGTTGAACTCGTGACCCGCGTGGCCCTTCACCCAGCGCCAGTCGATATGGTGCTGCGATGCAAGTTCATCGAGCCGCTGCCAAAGGTCCACGTTTTTCAACGCGCCCTCCTTGCGCTTCCAACCGTTGCGTTTCCACGACGGCAGCCACGACGTGATACCGTTTCGCAAGTATTCGGAATCCGTGTGCATGATGACCTCGCACGGACGCGTCAACGCCTCGAGCGCCCGCACCGCCGCCGTCAGTTCCATTCGATTGTTCGTCGTATTCGGTTCCGCGCCGGACAACTCGCGCTCCTTGTCGCGATATCGCAGGATAGCTCCCCAACCGCCCGTCCCCGGGTTAGGCTGGCAACCGCCGTCGGTATAGATTTCGACCTTTGCACGCATTGTTTGCCTTTCGAGCCTAAGCATATCAATAACCGCGGCGGCGCCGGTACAGCGCGGTAGAAACTTAGCGGGTAGGCGGATGGGCCAGAAAATACTCGATTACGCGGATCGGTTCTTCCTGACGATGGAGTTTGGCCAGGTCGAGCGGCGTGCGGCCATCGAGGTTCTTGGCATCGATAGCCGCGCCGCGTTCAATAAGGAATTTGCACATCAGCCCGCGGCCGTGCATCGCGGCAAGGTGCAGCGGCGTGTCACCAAACGCGTCCGTCGCGGCGAGGTCCGCGCCGTGGTCCAGCAGAATGCCCGCTCGTCCGGTAACCGACCACCACGCCGCGACGTGAAGCGGGGTGAGTCCCGTATTGTCCTTCGAGTTCACGTCAGCGCCGCGCTCAACTAGCAGTGTGACAATCTCGTCATTCCCGCCGGTGAGCGATTGGTGGAGTGCGGTCTTGCCCAACGTATTGCGCGCGTGGAGCAACTCGGGCTTCGCATCGAGCATTCGTCGCGCCAGCGCAACGTCACCCTTCAGCCCCGCATCATGAATGGACTGCTGGCATCCCGAAAGCCAAATCGCTAGCAGTGCCGTTACGAATCCGCCTCGCAACCCGGCCGCACCACGCCACAGCGAATCTCCGTCTTCCCCACCTTCACTCCTTCGCACGGTCGCACCTACTCAACCGTCGCCTTCTCGTACAGTTCACCGGCATTCTCCGGCGCGACTTTCGTAGGATCGAGAATCACGCGCGCGGGCGCCTCTTCTCCCCGCAACAGCTTCACGGCAAAATCCAGCGCCTCCGCCGCGCACGGCGGATAGATGAACGTGCACGCCAGCACGCCATCCATGACTTTCTTGATCCCCCCGTCCGGCCCGCCAAGGCCATCCACACCGACGAAGATCATCTCCTTATCGCGCCCGGCATCGCGCGCCGCGATATACGCGCCAATCGCCATCGGATCGTTGTGCGCGTACACCACGTCGATCTTCGAATTGGCCTGCAGCAGCGTCTCCATGCGCTTGCGGCCCTCGTCCTGCAACCAGTTGCCCACTTCTTCAATCACCTTGACGTTGGGTACGGTATCAATGAATTTCCGCGCGCCGTCATGACGCTCCTCCTGCGGTTTCGTTCCAAGCAGTCCCTTGATCTCAACCACGACCGGCGCTTCAACCTTCTTGGATTCCAAATATTCCTTCACGAACTGACCTGCCATCTCCCCTATCTTCACATTGTCCGCGCCGACAAATTGGTCGTACACCGGCTCAACCAAATCGCGTTCGAGACAGATCACCTTGATGCCCGCGTCATGCGCCTTCTTCACAACGGGCGTGAGTGGCGCCGCCTCGTTTGGCGCAACGATCAGCAAATCCACGCCCTGCTGAATGATATTCTCGATCTGGCTCACCTGCCGGGCATTGTCCTGCTGCGCATCGTGAATCGCGAACTCAATCTCCCCCTCATATTTCTTCACGTTCTGTTTGAATATGTTGTTCTGCACCGTCCGGTACGGCTCCGCGCTGTTACACTGCGAAAACGCGATCTTGAAAACCTTCTTCGCAGTCGGCGCTTCGCCACTACCCGCTTTCTCGGTGGCCGTCACCGGCGCGCTCGACTGCTCCGGTCCGCATCCCAAAATCAGCACAAACGCAAACAGCAGAACTACAGCCGTCTTTTTCATTGTTCTCCCCTCGACTCCAACGGTGATTTCAAACCGTGCCACAAGTAGGCGCTACCCGTACTTACCTGCGCCGACGCAAATTACAGGATAGTCGCACCAGCACTTTTCGTGTCCCTTAGGTCCCTTACGTCCTTCAGGTCCTTTTCCCCTGCGTCACGCCAGAGTTTCCTTCCTCGCACCCACCGATTGCAACCACACCGCCCCGACGATAATCGCCGCTTTCAACATCCACTGCATGTTCTCGTCCACGTTGTTCAGCCCGAGAAGATTCGACAGAACGCCCAGCGCAAGCGTCCCCACAACGGTCCCGGCAATCCCGCCCTTGCCACCGGCCAGGCTCGTGCCGCCGATCACCGCCGCCGCGATCGCATCCAGTTCATACGCCACACCCGCGTTCGGGCTACCCTGATGGTTCTGGCACGCATGGATAATTCCCGCAATCCCGGCGAGAAACCCCGACAGCGCATACACGCGCACCTTGACCCAACCCACATTCATGCCCGACAAGCGCGCGGCCACTTCGCTGCCGCCGACGGCAACCAGGTATCGTCCAAAGCGCGTGAATCGCAGCAACACGTAACCGGCGAACGCTACCGCCAAAAACGTTGGCACAACGACCCGCTTCAACGCGAGAAAAGCGATTACCCGGTCCACGTACCCGCTGCCGAACCCGATGTCAATCGTCGCATTATCCACCACCCACCGCGCAAACCCGCGGCTCCCGATCATCGCAGCAAGCGTTACGATGAACGGCTGCATGCGCATTCGCGCGACAATCGCGCCGCTCGCCAGCCCAAACGACGTCGTCGCGAATAACGCCGCCGAGACCGCCATCGCCAGCGGCCAATCCTTGCGCGCGAACGTGTACGCGAACACCGTCCCCGACAGCGCCAACAACGAACCCACCGAAAGATCGATCCCCCCGCTGATGATTACCAGCGTCATCGCCGTCGCGAGAATCCCCGTCTCCGACACCTGCCGCAAAACGTTCAACTGGTTATCCAGGTTCCAAAACACCGGAAACCCGTCTCGCGTCGGCGAAAACACCGTCGCCAACGCCACCACCGCGGCCAGCGTCAAGAAAGGCCGGACCCACCGTTGCTTCAAAAAAACCACACGCACCCCCGCATCGTTGCCATCCATCCAAACTCAGACCAATCGCCAAGTTCAACTTCCCAGTCCTGCCTTTGTTTGTCCAACCTGAGACATGGCTCACGTTACCAAGTTTGGTAACGCACACTTGAAAAGCCCCCCGGCCACCTCATCTTCCAATCCAACTGCATCCATCCCCGGCCACCTCCCTCGAACTCACCTGCATCCATCCCCGGCCATCCGTCCTTCCAACCCGACCGCATCCGACCCCGGGGGAACGTCCCGTCCAACTGCCACCCCTCTCATAGCTCCCGCCACCTCCCATAGCTGCCGCCACCTCCCATAGCTCCCATTGCTCGCATAGCTCCCATTTACCCCCACCCCTCCACGGAACCCAACACCCGCACGACTTCCACCCGACCGCCCCATCCGTCCTATCCGTCCTATCCGTCCCATCCGTCCTATCCGTCCCATTCGTCCCATACTTCCCATACTTCCCACCCGTCCATCCCGTCCATCCCGTCCATATCGTCCATCCACCGGATAGACCCGACAGACCCGGCCCGGATTGTTTGCGGAACCCGGCACCCGGAACCCGAAACCCGGCCCACCTGCCCTTACCAACTCGCCGAATACAACACCGTCCTCACCGACGCCCTCGCCATCGTCGAATCCCATCCGCGCCTACGCCGAAAGCATCTACACCGGGGGACCGACACCGACTTTCGCGCAGGCTCCGCGAAGCGAAACACCGTGTCCGTCCCACTCCGAGCAACCCGCGGAGAAAAAGCAATCCAAGGAGTACTCATAAATGCCGCACGCCACCAAGCCTCTTGCTCGTGATCTATTCGTGCCGCCCGATACCCGTATTCCGATAACCAATTCCCGTTGCTATGCCGTCAGTAGACCCGATCATCGGCACCCAGTACCCCAAATCCAAATCCTCGCCGGACGCTCAAAAAATAGACTCAATCAACTTCTTGACAAAGTCCACAATTTCATGTATCCTCTCTCCATGCCGAATCCAACCAGCCTCCTTCGCGAACATGGAGTACACGTCACGGCCCAGCGCTTGGCCGTGATTCGCGCGGTATCTGCCAGGCCCCACGGTACGGCGGACGACATCGCCGAGGACGTTCGCGCCGAGATTGGGGCCATCTCGCGGCAAGCGGTGTACGACGCGCTCGGCCTCCTGACCGAAAAGGGACTTATCCGTCGTATTCAGCCCTCCGGGTCGCCGGCCCGATACGAGGATCGCGTCGGTGACAATCACCATCATTTGATCTGTCGTTCCTGTGGAAAGACGGTCGACGTTGACTGCGCTGTCGGCGACACGCCGTGCCTGACCGCAGCCGACGATTCGGGTTATCTGATCGATGAAGCCGAAGTGATCTACTGGGGCATTTGTCCCGAATGTCTGGCCGCAACTGCGGATGCGGCTGTCAAAGGAAGCTGAACTGGGCCTGTCGAACGCGCCGGTGATCGCGCGCGACGACAGCGGGAATTAGGTGCACGGTGCTGAAGTCAGAACGAACAACTTTCAATTCTAAAGATAAGGAGAACGCATATGTCAGGCAACGGTAATGGAAACAAGTGCCCCGTGACGGGGGGAGCGCACAAGCACGCGTTGACTGGGTCTCTGGCGAACCAACACTGGTGGCCGAATCAGTTGAACCTGAAGATGCTCCGCCAGAACTCGCCCGAGTCCAATCCGATGGACAAATCGTTCAACTACGCCGAGGAGTTCAAGAAACTCGACCTGGACGCCCTGAAAAAAGACATGATGGAGCTCATGACATCGTCGCAGGCGTGGTGGCCCGCCGACTACGGCCATTACGGTCCGCTGTTCATTCGCATGGCGTGGCACAGCGCGGGCACCTATCGCATTAGCGATGGCCGCGGCGGCGCATCATCGGGTACCCAACGCTTCGCGCCGCTCAACAGTTGGCCGGACAACGCCAACCTCGACAAGGCGCGCCGGTTGCTCTGGCCGATCAAGAAGAAGTACGGCAAGCAAATCTCGTGGGCCGATCTGATGGTCTTCGCGGGCAACTGCGCGCTCGAGTCGATGGGGTTCAAGACCTTCGGTTTTGCCGGCGGGCGCGAGGACGTCTGGGAACCCGAAGAGGACATTTATTGGGGGCCTGAGGGCGAGTGGCTTGCGGACGAGCGCTACAGCGGCGACAGGGACCTCGAGAATCCGCTCGCGGCCGTTCAGATGGGCCTGATCTACGTAAATCCGGAGGGGCCAAACGGTCAGCCGAGCGCACTTGCCGCAGCCAGAGATATTCGCGAAACCTTCGGCCGCATGGCCATGAATGACGAGGAGACGGTTGCGCTTATCGCCGGCGGGCACACGTTCGGCAAGGCGCACGGCGCCGCCGATCCGGTCAAGTACGTTGGCCCGGAACCCGAGGGCGCCAGCATCGAGGAGCAAGGTCTCGGATGGAAGAACACGTTTGGAAAAGGTAACGCCGGAGACACTATCACCAGCGGGTTGGAAGGCGCATGGACCCCGAACCCAACAAAGTGGGACAACGGCTATTTCGACACCCTGTTCGGTTACGAGTGGGACCTGACAAAGAGCCCCGCCGGCGCCTCGCAGTGGACGCCGACCGATCCAAAGGCGGCGACTGCGGTCGTAGATGCGCACGATCCATCAAAGCGGCATGCGCCCATGATGTTCACGACGGACCTCGCGCTCCGGTTGGATCCGATCTATGAACCGATTTCCCGGCGTTTCCACAAGAACCCGGACGAGTTTGCGGAGGCCTTCGCGAAGGCATGGTACAAGCTGACGCATCGTGATATGGGGCCGGTTACACGATTGCTTGGACCTTGGGTACCCGAGGCGCAGTTGTGGCAGGACCCCATCCCCGCGGTCGATCACAAACTGATCGATGCGCAGGACATCGCGGCGCTCAAAGCGAAAATCCTCGGGTCGGGACTGTCGATATCGCAGCTCGTTTCGACAGCGTGGGCGGCGGCAGCGACGTTCCGCGGTACCGACAAGCGCGGTGGCGCGAACGGCGCGCGCATTCGCCTCGCGCCGCAGAAGGACTGGGCAGTCAACAACCCCGCCGAACTGGCGAAGGTGCTGCAGACGCTGGAGAAGGTACAGAAGGACTTCAACAGCTCGCTGTCCGGCGGAAAGAAAGTTTCGCTCGCGGACGTAATCGTTCTGGGCGGGTGCGCCGCCGTCGAGCAGGCCGCGAAAAAGGCGGGATACGACGTGCAGGTTCCCTTCTCGCCGGGCCGAACGGACGCGTCGCAGGATCAGACCGACGTAGAGTCGTTCGCCGTGCTTGAACCGAAGGCCGACGGGTTCCGCAACTACTACGGAAACGCAAACACACGATCGGCCGAAGAGTTGCTCGTGGATCGCGCGCACCTGCTGACGCTCACCGCGCCGGAAATGACGGTCCTCGTTGGCGGCATGCGCGTGCTCAACGCGAACACCGGCCAGTCCAAACTTGGCGTGTTCACCGACCGGCCCGAGACGTTGACCAACGATTTCTTTGTGAATCTGCTCGATATGAACCTCGCGTGGCAGAAGTCCAGCCAATGCGAGCATTTCTTCGAGGGTCGCGACATCGGCACAGGCGCGGTCAAGTGGACCGGCACGGCCGTTGATCTCGTCTTCGGTTCGAACTCCGAACTTCGCGCAGTCGCGGAAGTGTATGCATGCGACGACGCGAAAGATAAGTTCGTGCGCGACTTCGTCGCCGCGTGGGACAAGGTCATGAACCTTGATCGTTTCGATCTGCATGCGTAGTCGCAGCGCCCGTTTCCGATGAAGCGGACACGAGTCGTCGATCTTGATAAGTGAGATAACGGACCTGCTCGGAGTGGCCTCCGGGCAGGTCCTTCCGATCAAAGTTTCTTGCGAGAGCGGGCAGGACGAGCGGCCATTCGTACCGCGGTGTTCAGCACTACTGCCGCGCGAATGAGTTCCTTGAAGGCCTTCTCATCGATCGTGTCGCCCTCGTGAATATCGATGGCGCGCCGAGTGTTGCCCTCGAGGCTGGAATTAAAGAGGCCTTCAGGGTCCGGAAGCGACGCACCCCTGGCGAACGTGAGTTTCACCTTGTCCTTGTACGTCTCGCCCGTGCAAATGATTCCATCGTGCGACCACACCGGAACCCCCGCCGGGTTCGATGGCTTCCTCCATTTCACCTCTTCGATCGCATCGGGGTCGGCCTGCTTGATGAGAGCTCGAATCCGCGCAAGCATCTCGACGCGCCAATCGATTGGTTCCTTCATTCTCGCATCCTTCAGCCGACAGGTTGTTACACCCCTTTCTATGCCGCTGTCCTGAGCATCACGCGCATTTGAAGTATCGCGGCTTCTTCGGGTGAATAACCAAGGTCCGCAAAAACGTTGCCCGATGAACTGAAGGTGGGATCGCTCATATGCCACCTCCAATCTCCTTGAGCCGTTGGCGAAATCACTCTGTCGTGGGCAGCTCTTCCCACAATACTGGCGCGGCGTATGTCGCGATGATCTGATCTGAACTGACAATTGTCAGGCCTTCGTAGATCGCTTGGGCGACTAGCAGGCGGTCGAACGGATCGCGATGGTGGTTAGGCAACCGCGAGAGCGCAGCGATGTGATGGAGCGTAATGGGAAGAAGTTGAATCGCGGCGCGGTCCAGCTCCGATTGGACGAGTTCGGCGGCGGGCTTGCTGAGTTGCACCTTGCCAAGCGTTGCCTTGATCTGCATTTCCCAAGGCGAGACTAGGCTCAGGAAAAGATCGTTGGATGGGTCTTCCATTGCGGCGCGAGCGGCTGACGGAAGCGCGTCCGGGCGGTCCACATAGAATATGAAGCTGTGGGTGTCGGGCAGAAGCTTCATTGGCCTTCGCCCAACCAGAAATCGTCAACAAGCTCTGCGTCGAAGTCGGGGGCGATGTAGACAACCGCGCCGCGCTGAAGTCCGAGGCGCCGTTTCGACTCGGATGGCGGAGTCGGCTGGTCGATTGGCTCGACCTGAATGCGCACCCGCTGGTTGGGCTTCAGCGCCAGGGGCTCATCCGGCACAATCACCTTGCCGTCAAAATGTGCGTTCAACTTGACCATGGTGAGACAAGGATACCACAACTCGCCGCCTCCTCGATTACATCCGGGTCAGCCTGCTTGACGAGCCTTCGGATGCGCGCAAGCGTCTCCCCCAGCAATCGCTTGGCTCCCTGATTCTTGGATCGATCAATTGAGAAGGCGATCTTCCCCTGCCCTCTTCTGGCCTTTGATCTTTGGCCACTTGAGATTCACATTTGTCAAGCCTTGTCCCAGCCGGGCAGGTCACTGGCCTGCTTCACCCACGAAATGAATTGGGCTTCGTCGAGTGGGTCGTGCTCGCGAATGTCTAGGTAGCGCACGTCCTTGTGTTTGGACTCGCCGGGCGGAATGGGGTGCAGTGACGCGCCCTGGAAGAACGTCACTTTGACGTATTTCGTGAAGCAGTGGTAACTGAGGAACCAGCCTTGGCCTTCGATGCCGTAGAAGGGCGAGTTCCATTTGACAGCCTTCTTCACGCCGGGGACGGTGCGCGTAATGAGCGCGTCCAGGCAGCGGCCAACATTACCCTGCTCTTTCGGCGATAGGCAACATGCGTATACGCACTCGTGCTTCGTTAAATACGACAACACATCCAAGTACTAACGATTCCTCGATTGTGGGGAGGTTCACTTGTAGCAACGCGACTTGTTGCGCCGGTCTGCGATTCGGACCTCGGCGAAACAAAATTACCGACGGTTTTCTCTCACCCCTTAGCGCTAGCAACGTACCAAAATCCGTGTCGGCGGATAGTAGAATTCGATCCGTCTTCGCTGCTTCCGCGAAAATAACCTCGTCTTCCGCTGCGGCCAGACCCAAGTCGCGTACATGAATTGCGTCATGGCCCAAGTCTCGCAGTCCGACTGCCACGGCGGGCGAGAGCGCATTGTCTACAAGAAACTTCACGGAATCGCCAGCGGAAGTTCTCGCGCGCGGACGGCTTCAGCGGCATATCTGAGGGCCTCATGGATATCGTCAGCATCGAGGTCCGGGTAGGCTTCGAGGATCTCGGACTCTGTCATCTGGTCTGCAATCATGGCGACGACGGTAGCTACCGGGATACGCAGCCCCCGGATGCACGGCATCCCATCCATTTGTTTCGGATTCACGGTGATTCGTGAGAACGTCATACTTGGGCTCCCGCGTTAGACTAACGACAGTTCCATAGCGAAGAAATTGTCGGCTGATCGAACGATGAAATGCAACGTTACAATCCTTCGCTGAAGCTCCAAGATGCTGACAGACATGATTACTCTGTATGTGGCTTTTGCCCAAAGTCGCGATGTAAAGATCGGGTAAAACGGTAGGATTTCACGCCGCGCCCCAGCCGGGCAGGTCACTGGCCTGCTTCACCCACGAAATGAATTGCGCCTCGTCGAGTGGGTCGTGCTCGTGGATGTCGAGGTAGCGCACTTCTTTGTGTTTGGACTCGCCGGGAGGGACGGGGCGCAGCGAGGTGCCGCGGAAGAATGTCACTTTGACATATTTCGTGAAGCAGTGGTAGCTGAGGAACCAGCCTTGGCCTTCGATGCCGTAGAAGGGCGAGTTCCATTTGACAGCCTTCTTCACGCCGGGGACGGTGCGCGTAATGAGCGCGTCGAGACGGCGTCCGATGTCGCGTTTCCACCCGGGCATCGCTGCGATGTAGGCCTGCACGGGAGCGTCGCCATCGGCCTTGGCGATCTGGGGGTTACCGCCGGAGAGCAGCTTCGGTTTGCCAGAATGCTTTTTTGGTGCAGTCTTGCGCGGCTTGTCTGTCTTCGCCGACTTCTTAGGGGTACTGGCGGGCATAGTGTTCACTCTAATCGATCTACTTTATGCGATCGCCAATATCTGAATTATGACTTGCTCAAATCGCGATAGTAGAGTTCCTTGGCTTCGACGGTCATCTTGTCGTTGTGGCATTGGATGGCGAAGCGGCCCTTCTTGTATTCGTCGTCGTGGTAATGGGTCACCTCGACGTCGTTCACCCAAATCGAAATATCGCTACCAACGGCCTTGATGCGCATGGTGAACCATTCGCCGTCTTTGGTGAGGAGTTTGGAAGCCTTGCCCGTTGGCGTGCCGGGCTTCCATAGCCAGCCGGTGAATGCGTCGCCACTGTTGCAGATTTGCGCTTCGTAGCCGCGGGGGTAGTCGTCCGGCTTGCCTTCGGGCGGATTGGCGCGGAAGTAGAGACCGCTGTTCGCGGTCTTTCCCTGGCTGGTGACGCGAAAGGTGCCTTTGACTTCGAGGTCCGTGAGTTCGGGCGCGGCGTAGATGTGTCCTTGTCCTCCCGGCGATTCTCCGATGATAACGCCCTCCTCGATGTGCCACTTGGCGCTGCCGCGGACCGTCCACCCGTCGAGTGTGTTTCCCGTTATCAGTGGGGCCCAGCCCTTGTCCTTCGCCGCCGCGGCGGAAGTTAGGGTGGTCTGATGTGCAGCGAAGATGACGGTTATGGCGGCGATGCCAATTGCGTATCGAGATTTGTACATGTCTTTTCCCTCCCACTGCTCGATGTGTTGAATGCCCGAGATTCAATACCTGTCGATGGACTATACAACGCGGAGCCGCAGACAAGAAAGTGCAGTTGGGAGAAATGGGAGCAATGAGAGCAATGGGACCTATGGGAAGAATGGAAATATGGGCGAAACCCTTCGTCGTCCCGTTCGGGTCGAGCGAAGGTTGGTGGAGGCGGCGGGAATCGAACCCGCGTCCGAAAGTGCGTCCACGTGGGCGTCTACGTGCGTAGCCTATCGATTAGGATTCGCCACCCGGGGCCGCGTCAGGCGCGCTGCCCAAGGCCGCTAGGCGGGGTCGGTACTCTCCGCGGAAGTCCCCGCCGGACTTCCGCTTCGAGGCCCGCTGTCGGCGCCGTATCCCCCTAGCAGGCGGTCAGAGGTACGACGTCGCCGTTAATTAAGCGGCGAGGGCCAATGGTTGATTGGCAGTTGAAACATGATCGGCTTTTAACGAGGCCAACCGATCAACCTCGGCACGCAACCCACGATTCTTCACCCCCGTCGAAACCTGGTCGCCCCCACTGCGTAGGGTGGGCCGGGCAATTACTCCGGGAGCCACAGACCGTGGCTATGTCCAACACGTATTATGCCACATTATGCGTACACGCCCGCATCGGTCTATTTGACGAAACTCTTCGTTGACTTGACGAAGGTCTTCGTGTATACTTTTGTTTAGATTGAAAAGGGGGACAAATGAAACGACGCGCCATCGTGCGGCCAACCGACGCCGAACTTGAGATTCTTGGCGTGCTTTGGGAACTGCGCGAAGCGTCGGTTCGCGAGTTGCACAGGGTACTCGCGCGGACCAAAAGCGTGGGCTACACGACTGTCCTCAAGCTGATTCAGATTATGACTGCCAAAGGCCTCGTAACTAAGCGAGACGACGTACGACCTCAGATTTACTCCCCCACCTTCAGCGAACAGGAGATGCAGCGGCACCTTGCCTCGGACTTGGTCCGGCGCGCATTTCGCGGTTCCGCACATAAGCTGGTGATGCAAGCGCTTTCGGTCCAGTCCGTGTCGGACGAGGAAATCGAGGCGATTAAGAAGCTGCTGAACAATCGCGGAGGAAAGGCATCATGATGGACACTTATTCGCCATTTCTCGCTTTGTTGCAGAACTGGGGCTGGGCCCTCATACACAGTATTTGGCAACTCGCCATACTTGGCGGCTTGGCGGCGTTGCTATTGACCTTGGTGAAACGGGAGCGCGCCGGTCTGAGACACGGAATCTTATTCGCGGTGCTAATCCTTATGGCGGCATCGCCCGCGGTCACTTTCCTTTCACTGACACCCGCGAACGCTTTTTCGGATGTGTGGGCATCTTTCGTCGCCCCACAGGGGTCAACGATCAGTTCGACGAAATCTTCGCGCAACGTCAATGACTCGGCGAATTCGCCATGTCCAGAGTGCGAGGAATCACTCACGACGGATACGTCGGCCGCTTCAGTGGAAACCGGCGTCGACGCGACTGCGCTCGCCTGGCCAGTCCCGGACGCGTACCGTCGCGCGATTCGCGCGTGTGAGCCGATGTTGCCCTGGCTAGTCCTGATATGGGCCCTAGGCGCTTCCGTATGCGTGCTCCGGCTCGCAATGGGAAGCGTTTGGGTCCTGCGGATAACCACGACGCAAACCGCACGGTATTGCGCAGAACTGATGCAAACCACAGATCGTATTCGCAAGGAACTCGGGGTGAGTTACCCGGTTCGGGTTGCGATATCGTTGCTCGTCGAGGTGCCTACTGTGCTCGGTTGGCTGCGTCCACTGATCCTCATTCCGCCGAGTGCTATAACCGGCCTGACTCCGCAGCAGCTCGAAATGATCATCGCACATGAACTGGCGCACCTTGCGCGGCGCGACCAATTTATCATTCTAATCCAGTCGTTCGTCGAAGCGGTCTACTTTTACCATCCCGCAGTATGGTGGGTCTCCAAGATGCTGCGGGAAGAACGCGAGCATTGCTGCGACGATTGTGTATCCCGTCTTTTCCACAACAACGATGTCTACGTCCGCGCCTTGTTATTGCTGGCCGAGACCCATCGTAAGGAGCCTGCCTATGCATTGGGCGCAACCGGCGGTTCGCTCTACCGACGAGTTCGCCGCTTACTCGCCGGCTCGAACAGCGCATCCAAGGCCGAACGCATCTACGGTGGCATGCTGCCATTGGGACTTCTTGCTCTGCTGATTGCGGCGTGCGCAACGACCCCGTTCCTGCGTGGACCGGCCGAGGCGGCCCCGGGTCTGAAAGTACTCACATTTTTGCGGCCTGCTGGTGTTTTGTGCCAGCGCCCCCAAGGCACAACGACCTTCTTCGATTGGGTCGAGACCGTTCCTGCAGCGGGAACAATCCAGGTCCCTGCCGAGTATGACTTCGCACTTATGATGCGGCCTGATGCGCAATTCGATTTGGCCTCGCTTGCATCGGCGCCGAGCGACGACATCAGCGCGCTGTTGTTGGGCAGTTTCTATGTCTACCGCGCTGGAAACGAACCGCCGGAGAGGGCATACGCGGACGCGCTGCAGACCGAGAAACGCACGCGGATGCCGTTGTACGATGACCACGTCAAGCATATGGTTCATTTCACCGGCCTGCGCGAACTCTATCTGGACCACTCCCACTTGGGCGACGAGGGTATTCGTCAACTTGCGCAACTTGACGGGCTAGAGGTCTTGAGCCTCGTTGGAACGGAGATTTCCGATGTGGCGCTCGGCTACATTTCCGAGATGCCGGGAATCCGACGGCTGGACTTAACGAACACAGCGATAACCGACGCGGGCGTCGCCCGGCTATCGTCTGTTACCTCACTCGAAGACTTGACGCTGGACCGTACCGCGGTAACGGACGTGGGCGTGAGATACCTCGCAAATCTCAAGAACCTCCGCAGGTTGTCAGTAAACTTCTCGTTGGTGACGAACGAGGGTGCCGGCCCATTGCGTACAATCGAGTCTCTACGAACGTTTCACGCATGGCACACGGCAATGTCCCCTGAAACAGAGATGCGCATCGGTCACGCCACGGGTGCCGAAAAGTATGGCATTGTCTCCAAACCAAGAGTTGGAATACTTCTTACAGAATTCAGCGGGGCGCACAAGCACTCGATGCCGTACGAATATACGCAGCGTCACGTAATCGGAATTGCACAGATTTTGATCGACCTTGGGTACGACCTATACGCAGTAGTCGATCCGGGCACGACAACCGAAGGGTATATGCCAAGTGTAATCGAGTGGCTGGGAGTAGAAGATCGGATCGTCGATGACACTGACTCCGGAGCGCTTTCGCAATTGGACGTAATCGTCAGTGGGCATAGCCCCATGCTGCAGGACGCTGTCATCGAGGCGATCTTGGCCGCGGTGAAGGAGGGCACAGGCTTTGTTAACACGTCGGTGTTCGGCAACCGCGTTCCCGGTAATACTGCGGCACTTGCGGAACTAACGGGCATCGACAACCCGAGTTACAGTTTCGAGTTTCGATACCTGACGTGTTCTGTGTTGGAAGAACATCCGATTCTTGCAGGTCTCATGAGGGGTGACGTTTTTACCATCAAATGGCGAAATGGTTGCCAAGGGTCGGTTCGGGGTACGCGTTTGCTTGGGCCGCCGGATGGCGCGTCGCCATCGTTTTGCCCATTGTATGTGCACGAGGTTGGCAATGGCAGGGTTGTTAACGTGCAGTGGCAACAAATCACGGTGACCAACGGCACTATACAACCGTTTGAATTCTACGGTCGGAGCGTAAACTACGCAGCCGGTCTACCGGTCGATGCCACATGGTGAAGAAAAGCGAAGTGGTGCCCCATGCGATGGGGACGGCGACCTTGTTTGTGTTACTTGTCTTCATCGACAACGGTCATGCGGAGTCGAATGCGAATGTCGTAGTGACGAAAGACGTTCAGTACGGCGTTGGGCTTATTGAAAACGGTGCTTCGAGACAACCCTTGTTCTTGGATATCTATCGCGTCGGACAGGGTGCGGAGTTGAAACCAACTCTAATCCTAATACACGGGGGAGGATTCAGCGGAGGAGACAAAAGCAATTACGAGAAAGTCGCGCGTCAGTTCGCGGCACAGGGATTCGTCTGCTTTTCAATCAATTACAGGTTGACAGGGAATAAACCCCCAAATGGAATTGCCAGTACATTTGAGGACGCGAAGACGGCTGTACGCTGGATTCGTGCACACCAAACGAAATACGGAGTAGACCCGAAGCGCATCGCTGCAATGGGCTCGTCCGCCGGTGCTTCGATCGCGGACACATTGGCGTTATCCGAAGCGAGCGAATACAGACCCGATCTAGATGTTCCTGAAAACAACCCTAGCGTGGATTCTTCCATTCAAGCGTGTATCGATCATTCTGGTGGGTGCGCCGCCAGCGGAACTGCCGATTCAGAGGACCCCCCCATACTTATCATGCACGCAATCGGGGACTCCAAATCACCGTTTTCTTGTGCCGAACACCTTCGCGATCGAATTACTAAAGCTGGCGGTACTTGCCGGTTTCTTGCGCTACCCGGTTCCGATCACGTACCTCCGCTCGAAACTACATTCAACGGCAAGACTTTGTTTGACCATGTTCTAGCATTTTTGAACGAACACCTAATCGCATCAATTCCCCCTGGCGGATAGCTGTTGGAAACCTCTGAACCTACTTGGGCAAATCGTAGATTGGCAGAGGAGACCTCATCGGCGCTTAGGAATAGCCGATCATCCTTGGTACGGAGAGGAACCAATCCCCGGCGCCGTAGAGTATCTCCCCACCGGGCGCCCATTGTGCCGGAATGCCAGCGACCGCCTTTCTGCGTTACGCCAGGGACCTATCGAATGCAGAGGGGGTTCTCTCACACTTTCGACCTGTTATGATGGTGGGACGTTAAAGCTTTCACTTGGGGGAGACTACAATGAACAGCAGAAAAGCGTCTCGTCGATCATTTCTAAAACGATCGACCGCGGCCTTGGGCGCCATTGCCGCGCCGAACATTATCACCACTGGCGCGCTGGCGGGGGCGGGGCGCAAGGGGGCGAACGATCGGGTGAACATCGCGTATATCGCCGTGGGGCGGCGCGCGCGGCAGTTGATGCAGGTGCCGGAGGATTCGCGGGTTGTCGCGTACGCGGACGTCAATCGGGCGCGGTTGGACGAGATGAAGCAGCGCAACAAGGAAGCAAAGGTCTACCAAGACTACCGCGAAATGCTTGCGTCGCCGGATATCGACGGAGTAATCGTCGCGTCACCGGACCATTGGCACGCGTTGCACGTGATTCATGCGTGCGCGGCAGGCAAGGACGCGTACTGCGAGAAACCGTTGTCGCTGACGGTGCGCGAGGGCCGCGCGATGGTGGATGCCGCGCGCACGCACGGGCGCGTGGTGCAGACGGGCAGTCAGCAACGGTCGATGAAGAACACGCAGGACGGTATCGAACTACTCCACGAGGGAAAGATTGGCAAGGTGCATACCATCCACGGGGCGAATTATCCCAGCCCTTGGGATTGCGACTTGCCGGAGGAGCCGGCGCCCGCGGAAATCGATTGGGACATGTGGTGCGGGCAGACGCAGCCGCGGGGATATCACAAGAATTTGTACATTCCTCGGGCGGGCGAGTATCCGGATGGCCGGCCGCTGGGTTGGATTTCGTACACGCCGTATTCCGGCGGGGAGATGACCGGTTGGGGCGCGCATGGTCTCGACGTGGTGCTATGGGCATCGAAAGAGAATGGGCCGGTCGAGGTGTGGATCGAACCGGACGCGGCGTCGGGTCCGCCGATCTTTTTTGGCAAGCCGCTGAAGTTCACGGAGGCGAATGCGTGGCCGGAAGGCAAAGACCTTCTCTGTCCGGTGTCGTTCAAGTTCGCGGGCGGCGCGGTGCTGCACCTCGACGGCAAGGGTCCCGGCGGAGGCGCGGTATTCGAAGGCGATGGCGGATCAATTGTCGTTGATCGGGGACTTCACTCGCTGAATCCAACACCCGGGGAGCAGGACGAGAAACTGCGCGGTCCCGACGCGACGAAGGAACACATCCAGAATTGGGTAGACTGCATCCGGTCGCGCGAGAAACCGCGCGCTGATGTGGAGACGGGACATTTCGCGGCGACGATCTGTCATTTGGGAAATATCGCGCGCTGGACGAAGCGCAAACTGCAGTGGGACCACGTGAAGGAGCAGTTTGTGAACGACGCCGAGGCGAACACATATTTGCAGCGCGCGATGCGGGCGCCGTGGACGATTTGAGCTTTGGAGCTGGACGGGATGGACAGGAAGATCGATAGGATCGATTACGATTACGAGCACGATTACGAGCACGAGCACGAAAGTACGTGCGACTTAACCCTGACGTGTTCAACATCTGATTGGTTTGGGCAGTCCATTTCATCTGCAGTGCCGCGGAAGCGCATTATCTCGTGATTCGGTAAATCGCCGTCGTATTCGCAGGTAAGTCATCCTGCCAGGTGTTCGTGTCGGTTGCGCAGGGGATCGACTGGAACGGCACCAAGCGCTCGACCGCGCGGACTTTGTCCGGCAGTGCGAACGTGTGTCGCCGCGCGTCGCTCGTGTGCACGACAAAATAGGGTCCGAACAATCCGACCATTCCCGGCGTATCGCGGCAGAAATGAACGAAGGTATTCGCGCCAATCCAGCGCAGCACTCCGACTGGCAAGCGGGGTACGGCTGCATAGACGCTTACGCCGCCCTTTAGCGGAGTTGCAGCGACCGCAATCGCATTACTGTCTTTGAAACGTGCGATGACGTGCATATCGTCCCTATTTGAGATTTCAAATTTGAGATTCCAGTTTCCTTCGAGTGTCCAGGTTTCCTGCGTAACCTCTGATTGCACGTGAATAGGGCCCGCTGCGTCGCGCGCGGAAACGTTGAATCCCGTTGCGGCGCGGATTCGCGCCACGTCCACCCCGTTCTCACCCGAGACGTCCGGCGCAAACGTCCACACGACAGTCCCGCCTTTGCTCAGGAATTTGTCGATAGCGCGGCGTTCCTCGGTTGATATCGAATACGCGTTCGCGAGGATCAGGACATGGATTGAATCCGGTAATCGAGGCAGGTCCGACTGCAGGTAATAGCCCACGGGGGTCCCGAGACGATCCAATTCCCTCCGCCAAAACGACAACGACTCCATCAGATACGGGTAGGTCGTCGCGCGCATGGTATGGATACTGTCCTCGTCGGCAACGAACGCGATCTGCGGTTGAAAGAGGACCGGCGTGCGGGCCTCGGCGAACAACCGCCGCGTCAACGGCGCCGTCGTCCAAAACTCCTTGTCGATCCACCGTCCATCCGCGAGCACGTCGAAGTACCACATGCCTGCGCGGTGCGTGAGCGCATTCGCGATATTTCTGCGGTTAACTGAAAGCAATTCATCCGCGTTTGTCGAGAGCGAGACGTTTCCCGTTGCGAGCGCCTCCTCCGGCACGGGTTTCGCGGTATGCGTGCGGGAATCTTCCTCGATGACCACCAGTTTGCCATGCAACGCCACCGAATCCAGGGGCAGATGCATATGGGCCGGGTTTCCCAATTGTCGATCGAGGTAGGAATAGGGCGCGTGAATCAGATCGATGTCGCGGCAATCCAACAGCTTCGTGAGGGCGAGATGACCAGAGTGCGCGAGCGATCGTGGTGCGATCCCCCCCACTTCCATCGTATATCCGTAAAACGCGCCGACCAGCCCCCGCCCTTTCATAGCTTTTTTCGCGACGCCCGCGAAATCCGCGATGCAGTCGGCGATCAGTTCGTTTGAATACTGCTGATAATCCATCGCGGGCCGGTGTTTCAACGCGTCGCGAAACGGTCCCCACGCCGCCGCATCGCGCTGTTCCGGCATTGGGATTGTTGCGCCGCTCAGCGACGCGTGTTCGTCTCCCCACGCGCGCCTGAGGCCTTTGTCGTTGATGTATTTCCCCTTCAGCCACGCGCGAAACGCGACCGCATTGGCATTGCTGTAGTCGATGAACTCGTTTGTATCGGGATAGAACCACTCGCCGCACATTTGGGATGTGATATGGACCCCGACGAACCGATTCGCATACGGGCTCTCCTGAATGCGGCGCAGGCAGTCCGCGAGCAAGCGTGACGCGTCGGCGCGCCACACCGCGCTTGCCGGCGACACCCATGAAAGGGCCGTTCCGTCCGGTCGACGGATCGCCTCGTCAGGGTGCGCTGCGAGCCACGCGCCACTTCCGCCGATCCACACGCGAACATAGAAGTATCCGGTGGGATGCGCAGGACAGAAAGTATCCAGCACCGACTCGATATTCGTATCGCCATCCCACGCCAGTGGCACGTTAAACGCAAACAACGGGAGGCCCGCGTCCGCCGCGAGTTTCAACTCATCGAGCAGCACATCGTCTCGTCCAAACTGATTGTTCGCGCAGAAAAACAGGGGCGATACGACGTCGCCATTGATCACTAATCCCGGCCCGCCCTTGGGGCCGGAGAGCACGCGGCACACCGGCATGGATTCGGCGTGCGCGTAAACTGCGGGAGAAATAGCGAAAGCAACAAGAGCAAGCAGGCGCAATACGCGAAACGTGATTCTGGATTTTGGATTTTGGATTTTGGATTGAATACGGCAGCGGTCTGATGCCGGCGGCGCGGGTTCGATCTCGTTCAACTGATTCGCGGGCAAGTCGCGCGCGATCGCGGCGGAGCGCCAGGAGAAAACGCCGGCAAGAGTCGACTGCAGACACGCGACGATTGACGGAAGGCCAGCCGATATTCGAGGAGTAATACGTGTGTTTAGCGTGGAAGTCGCGGCCCGGTTTCCAGCCTGGGATGTGTGCCCCGGGGCGTCCCGAATCACCAACAACCGCCAAGCCTTGTCGGGGCGAAACCGCCTGCAACATGCAGCGCAAACCTGAAACAGCATGATGGAAGGGTAACGCTCAGCCCCCAATCGGTCAAATAGCATCATTCATGGATCGCAATCCGAAACGGCACACTCTTCGTCGTCGTGCGTGTTACGTCGCGGCCAATTCGTTTCCCGCCGCGTCCCGAGCAGTAATTGAACGTTACGTCGATTTTGCCGATCAAATTCCCCGGCCCGATCAAACCCTGTTCGACATATTTTCCCAAGTTCACTTCGGCGTCGAAACGCTGTGCGTATGGCCACGTGATCGGATTGCGCACAAATGCGCCCGCAAACGAGCGCGGTCTGCGCTCGACAATCAGTTCCGGATAGAATGTGCCCTTCGGGCCGACTGCCGTCGTCGCCGTGTAGTCGACATAGAAGCGGACGTTCCCCACGTCGATGTTCCGGTGCCATGCGTTCAACGAAACTCGAATCGGCAACGATTCGTGCATGCCTACTTCGGGAGGGATGACTGCGCTGACCGTAGGTTCCGGCCACAACATGGGCAAAACGACAAAATACACGACAACCGCAATTCCAGCCCCACCCAAGATTCGTTTCGTGCGATCGCTCATTTGTCCCCCAATGAGTCACAGCACTCTAAAAAGTGTTGTGCTGACCGCCGCTCCCCGTCGCATTCTCGCCTATTGCCTAACGCGCCGTCCACTCACTCCCTTTGGTCCACGACAGAGCGCCCCATCACACAACGGGAAAGCCCTGCACGCGCTCCGTCATGTATGCCTTCGCGGAGAAATCCGCGAGCAAGACCCGGTCTTCATTGGTCAATGCCAGATCGCCCGTCGCGATGCGAATGTTTTCCGCCACGTCACCGGGATACGACACGCCAATATTCAACATGCTGATGCGCGGATCGTTAATTACCCACCGAATCGCCGCCGCGGGCAAGCGCTTGACGGCTTCCTTGTCGTAGTCCGGCAGCACGTTTTTCGCATTGTGATTGAAAATCCACGCGCCGAGGATTTTCATCGCCACGATGGCCATGTCAAGTTCGTGCGCCTTGGCGACACAGCTCTCCCGCCATTCCAACATCGTCTCCGAATGCCGCGTGTTGTATCCCTTTTTGAAGTAACCGTACTCGATCAGCACCGAATCGAAATTGCCGGTGGCGATCATCTTGTACATTTCTTCGAACTTGTTGTGGCCCGTGATTCCGATGAAATGAATCAGGCCCTCGTCGCGCAACTTCGCGAGTTCGTCGTACTGCGGCATGCACCCCTCGTATCCGAACCGCTCGATCATCGGCCCGTGAATCTGCATCAGGTCGATGTGGCCGGTCTGCAACTGTTTCAGCGACTCCTCGACGCTCGCGCGCACTTTGTCTGGCGATGGCACCATCACCTTCGACGCGATGAAGACCTTGTCGCGGATGTCTTTCAGCGCCTTGCCCATCAACTCTTCGCTCTCTTGATAGATGCGTGCCGTATCGAAGTAACGAACACCGAGATCGTAGGCATCGCGCACCATCTTGATGCGGTCCTCGGGCGACGGCGGATTGTCCAGCCCGTAGTACCCGTATTCCTTCGCCATCATCGCCGAACCGCCGTGCCCGATGATTGGAAACGAGTAGCCCGTCTTGCCGAACTTGCGCACGGGAATGGGGCCGCTGTAGGAGATCGATTTCTTTGTTACCGGCACAGCACCCGCGGATTTCGCAGCCAGCGCCGAAACCGTCGCCGCGCCCAGCGTTGTCGTGATGAATCCCCGCCGATCAAAAGTGTCCTGTGCGTGTTCCATGACATGGCTCCCTTGCAGTGGAGGTTGACGCTCTATCCTTGCAGGCCCATTCCTCATTTGCAAGGCCCAAAAGCAGGTGGACGCGAGCCGGCCGATTCGCACTTTCCGTCGTGGAACGATACAGTTAATTCATTCGTGTGGCTCGCAAGGAAAGTACGATGGGTAAGAGCAAGGTTCTCCGCAAACTAATCGCAAAGTTCCGCGTGTCGAACGGCAAACGCTTCAAACTGAGCGATGTTGACCCGGACGATACCGGCCCCTTCGAGTCCGACGACAAAGATGCCAGCGCCGAATTGCTTGCGAAGGGCGCCGAGAAGCTCGCCGCGCTTCAGGAGAAGCTCTATGCCCAAGACCGCTGGTCTCTGCTCCTCATCTTCCAAGCCATGGACGCCGCCGGGAAGGACGGCACGATCAAGCACGTCATGTCCGGCGTCAATCCGCAAGGCTGCCAGGTGCACTCGTTCAAAGCGCCGTCAGCGGAAGAACTCGATCACGACTTCCTCTGGCGCACGAACAAGGCGCTTCCGGAGCGCGGCCGCATTGGCATCTTCAACCGCTCGTACTACGAGGAGGTGCTCGTCGTTCGTGTCCACCAGGATTTCCTGAAGGCACAGCGCCTGCCGCCCGAAGTCGTCACCAAACATATTTGGAAGGAACGCTTCGCGGACATCAACGCGATGGAGCGCTACCTCTCGCGCAACGGCACGGTCATCCGCAAGTTTTTCCTGCATGTTTCCAAGGACGAACAGAAGCGGCGATTCCTTGATCGCTTGAACGACCCCACGAAGAACTGGAAATTCTCCATGAAGGACGTCCAGGAGCGCGATCATTGGAACGGCTACATGCGCGCGTACGAAGAAATGATTCAACACACCGCGACAAAACACGCCCCGTGGTACGTCGTGCCCGCCGACCACAAGTGGTTCAGCCGCGTCGTAGTTTCTCAGGTGATCATCGAGGCGCTGGAGACTCTGAATCTCTCGTTTCCCGAGGTTGGCGCGGCCCAGCGCAAGGATCTCGAAGCGGCGCGCAAGCTCTTGCGCTAGCAGCCCGTGGCAAAAGTCCAAATACCGCAATTTGTAGCGTCCCGCTCTCTGTGGCGGGTGCGAATTTGGGTCGAACTTGGCCTCTCCGCGTTTCGCCCGGCGCGGAGACCGGGCGCTACAGGACTTTTGCCACGCGCTGTTAGGCGCCCTCGTTATGTACGCACGTACGACTCCGAGATGATGAACTTGCAGAAGCCCTTTCCAAGTGGATGTCCCGTAACCTGCCCGTTGCGTTCGACCCTGTAGGTGTCGTTCCCCTTTGGCGTCAAGGGATCGTGGACCGTGATCCACTGCTTTGTCCCTTTGCTATGCGCGCCTACCACGGTCACGGCATGACTCGCTTTGACGGCCCCGCTCGGGCTGTCCTTGAAATCGATCACGAGCTCGACGTCCTCCCCCGCTTTGAGCTCGGCGACGATCTTGTCCCACATGTCGCTTCGTCCTTCCGTCACAACCGCATCGATCTTTTTGTTGTCCAGGTACAGCATGTGGCGGTTCGTGAATGCAATTTTTCCAGGGAGGAAATTGTCCGGCGCAACGCCCGCGGCGGTATGCTGCATGTCCTGATCGAGTTCGTTCAGCAGGTCCGTTGTTGTGTCGGGCATATCGTCGGTAAAGCCGTGTTTTTCCGCCAGCCAGAGCAGTGAATTGGCAGACGCGATTGGAACGCACTCGTTCTTCTTGCCCGCCCGTGGCCCAAGGTCCGGTACTTTGTCGTTGAATACTTTCTCGTCGCCCTTCTGTCCTGTCGAAGCAAGGCACAATTCCGCCGCCACAAACTCCAAGGGCGCCCCGCCTATGAATCCCGGCTCGAAGCTGTATGCATCCGTAATGTCCCACTCGATGCGCCTGCCGCGGTAGTCATTCTCGTCACCGACTTTCATGCCGCCGAAGTTCGACACAATGACACGCACCCCAATGCGCTTGTGCGTATCCCGAAGCAGTTTCTTCAGTTTGCGCTTGTCCTCGAACAACACCGGGAACACCGTCAGTACGCTTCCCTCCGAGAACGACAGCTCGCTGTCCACTGCTTGCTCGTCCGGGTCGAAAGTGCCGTCACGATTCACGTCGATGAATACGTCGAACTCCGCGGGCGCGCCGAGATTTTCCTCGATGGGCAACGCGACGCTTGCCCCACCCAATGGGCTGCCATCCTTCGTGACGATAATGATTTTGGGGTTTCCACCGTCGAACACCGTCCCGGCAACGGCATCGAGCGGCGAAAGGCTTCCGAAGACGAAGAAGGTGACCGAAAAGACAGCGCGAGGAATTGGGAAACGCATCGCCGAACCCTCCCCATTGGACAGCCCGAAATCAACAGTGAGAATACTGCTCAAGACAATGCTTCCTATAGCGTACGCGCACTTTGGGTGTCTGTCAAGCGGTCTCTCGCCTCGATGCACCGATTCATTTTGAAACAACAAAACTTCATTACGGAACGAAGTGGCGAGCGAATCCCGAAATGTAGTTCCTTAAGCCTCTCTCCTCAAACGGTTTGCGGGAGTAGAAAGAATTGGCATCGACATTGCTCTCCTTTCGTATGTGCGGCGGAAGTACGCACGCAACTGGAAATCTCAACGAAAGGAGTGAGTGGTTATGTCGCTAGTACGTTGGAGAGATCGCGGTGAACTGAGCCCGTGGGCCCCGTTGCGGGACATCGAAGGCCAATTCAACCGGCTGTTCGGCGAGCTGGCCCGCGACTACGACCTCTTCGATAGAGGTTGGGCGCCGGCCGTCGACGTCAAGGAAAACGAGCAGGAGTACACCATCGAAGCCGACCTTCCCGGGATGAAGAAAGAAGAGATCGACATTACGGTAGTCGACAACGTGGTCACGCTCAAGGGTGAGCGCAAACACGAATCCGAAACGAAGGAGAAGGACTACCACCGCGTCGAACGCCGCTACGGCGCGTTCGAGCGCACCTTCGAAATCCCCGGCGGGTTCGACGCCGACAAGATCGCGGCGCACTTCGATAACGGTGTGCTCAAGGTCACGCTGCCGAAGCGCGAAGAGTCCAAGCCGAAGCAGATCGAAGTCAAGGTCAGCTAAACCGAAACCCATCGCGGGGGGCGCACTTGCCCCCCCGCTTATGGAGGAGAATCGAATCATGACAGCATGTGCCCCCCAAGTCGCGACGCGTTACCTGATCCCCCGCGTCAACGTTGTTGACGAAGCCGAACGCGTCGTCATCGAAGCCGAGTTGCCGGGCGTTGCGAAGGCCGACCTGTCGCTGGAAGTGAAAGATGGCGAGCTCACGCTGGTCGGCAAGCGTGCGAATGCCACGCGCGAAGGCCACTACATCATGCGCGAACGCGCGTTCGCGGACTACCGCCGCGTCTTTGCGCTGAGCAATGCCATCGACCCCACTCGTATCGAGGCCGAGATGAAGGACGGCCTGCTCACGGTGACGTTGCACAAGACCGACCGCGTGAAGCCGCGCAAGATCAACGTGAACTAAACAAGCCTATCCGCCCGGCCGTTCGGGCGTGGACATAAGAGTCTTCCCTCAAACCCAAACCCCAACCCCGCCCCGTGCGCAGCTCCCACGCGCACGGGGCAACCCCAATTCCTTCCGGACCCAATTCCTGTCCATTGGATCCATCGCGTCCGTTTCGTCCGTCACGCCAAATGCACTACACTTCCCCCGATCGCGATAATTCCATGATGATCATACGAATGCACTCGACACCCGCGCGCGCAATCGCCTTGATCCTCTTTTGCGCCGCATCAGCCATTACGGAAGGTCCGCCCACACCGGCGCGACAACTGCTCGACGCGTACCCAGGGTATCTCACTCTTGACGTAGTCAACATGGAGATCGTCTGGAGGGATGGAGGACGCATGTCGTTCGGAGCTGACCGTCCCGGGTTGACCTTCGATCAACGCCTTGAATCCGCCACGCTCTTCGATCAACTCTCCATTCCCTACCCGCGCGAATGGCCCACCGCGCCACCGTCGGTTGATAGCGATCCCGGACGGCTCCGGTGCGACGCTTTCTTCAAGAAGCTCTATGGCGGGACGAAGGAAGCGGTTGAAGCCACTCTCGTCCGCGTGCCGTGGCCGCACGCCGGAGCAACGAAATCCGTGTCCTTCACCTCGGTGAACGGCGCAAACAAAGCGCTGGAAGCCGTCGGCGCGGAAATCGCGAAACTACCGAAGGATGTTCAACGCTACGTCGTGCGCCCCAATGGAACCTTCAATTGGCGCGCCATCGAAGGTACCGAGCGCCTCAGCCCCCACAGCTACGGCATCGCCATCGACTTCGAATTCCCCGACCTCGCCGCTCGATACTGGCGCTGGGACGAGACGAAGAACCGTGCTTCCGAACCGCAGTACCCCATAGCCATCCTCGCCGACCCTGCCCTCCGCCAAATCGTCGAAACCTTCGAACGCCACGGCTTCATCTGGGGCGGCAAGTGGTACCACTACGACATCATGCACTTCGAATACCGCCCGGAGCTTGTCCACAACCCAGAATGAGGCAGTTACCGGGTGGTTGCATACTGCAACCAAATCGCACACAATGTCGTCAATCGGAGAGTTCCCAGATGCCAACCTTACACGTACGCAATGTCCCCGAAGAATTATATGACGGATTGAAATCCGTCGCGGCCCAAAAGAGTATCTCCATCGGCGCAGAAGTCGTGTCGATGATCGAACGCGCACTGGAGCAGGAAAAGCGTAACGCGAAACGCAAAGCGCTCGTACATCGAATCGTGCACCGGCGCGTGAGGCTGCCTAAAGGCGCGCCGACGCCAGAGGCTATTCTGCGAAAAGACCGGGACCGGTGAGAGACATTCCCGATGTGTGCGTCCTTGACGCTAGCGCATTGATGCGGGCGTTTATCGACATGGACCTCTCGGATGCAGCGCGTCACGTCTTGATATCGTTGGTCGAATTGGACAAGCAGGTAGTCGTCCCTGACCTCCTTTACGTGGAGTGTGCGAACGTCGCATGGAAATATGTCCGTCTTAGAAATTTGGAGAGCAAGGGCGCGGAACAATATGTAAGAGAGATTGTGGAACTTGACTTTCAAACAGTTCCGTCAGATGAGACCGCAACGCCAGCGCTTAAACTCGCCCTTGCGACGGGCACATCCGTGTACGACGCAAGCTACGCCGTGGTTGCCCACCAATTCGACGGCACACTCGTCACTGCGGATGCCAGACTGGTCCGCAAGCTCTCGGCGACCAACACAACGATCGCACACCTCTCCGAATTTGTGCCTGCCTGACACGAACAGCAAATCGTGCTGTCATCGAGCGCGGATAGCAACAGCAGCGACAGCACCGTGAGCATGAATGTGTCCCTACGCGCTCGCCAATTCCTTCGCATTCGCGTGAATTTTCTCGATCGCGTCGGCGATTTGGTCCATGTCCGATTCCGGCCCGAGCAGCATGTTCTGCGTGAACCACACCGCCTGTTCCGTCAGCTTGTCATTTTGCGGACACTCGATGCGCGCGAGGTAATCGTCGATGCGCTGCTGGCCGTAAGTCTTGATGTACGTGCGCGACGTGACGCGGTCGCGGATATACTGTTCCTTGTTCAGCTTTGAATATCCGCCCGAACAGGGAATCCCTTCCGCGCGAAGCGCCTTGATGAATCCTTCCCGGGAAAGTCCGCCGAACTTTTCGCCATCGTAGCGGAACATGTACAGGTGGTAAGCGTTCCTCGTGCATCCCCCGTACATCTTCGCGGGCGCCAGCCCGGGCACTCTTTCCAGCCGCGCGGTAAGGCGTTGCGCGTTCGTCTCACGTACCTTACTCTGCGCCTCGACGCGCTCCAGTTGCCCCAACAGAATCGCGCCCTGGAATTCCGTCATACGCAGGTTCGCGCCGTTGCGGAAATATACGCCCGGCGACGGCTTGCCCGGAAAGGCGCGGCCGTTCGAGTGGAACGCGTACGCCTGATGGTACAGTTCCTCGTCGTTCGTCAACATCGCGCCGCCATCGCCCGCACTGATGTTCTTCGTCACCTGAAAACTGAAACAGCCCGTCTTGCCCAGAGTGCCGACTTTCTTCCCGCGCCACTCCGCAAGATGCGACTGGCAAGCATCCTCCACGACGGCAATCGCTTTCGCGTCCGCAATCTTCGTAACCGCATCCACGTCATACGCCGCGCCGCCCAAATGCACCGGCAAGATGCAGCGCGTGTTCTCCGTGATCGCCGCCTCGATCTTCGTCGCGTCGATCTGGAAGGTGTCGATGTCCGTGTCGACAAACACCGGCAGTGCATGTTGCAGCAGCACGACGTTAATCGTCGCGCTGAACGTGTACGGCGGCACGATCACCTCGTCGCCCGGCCCGACGTCGAGCATGTTCATGGACGCAATGAGCGAACTCGTGCCGCTGTTCACGGCGAGGCAATATGGCGCGCCCATCATCTCGGCGAACATCTTCTCGAACTCGGCGACGTATGTCGTCTGCCCCGCGAACCGGTACCACCCTTTCTTGCGCGCTACGTCCAACCACCGCTCTTCCTCTGCCGGGTCATGTACCGGCCACGACGGGAACGGTTCGGCGCGTACGGGTGTTCCGCCCAGCAATGCTGGCTTCGATGCCTCCGCCGCGGACACGTTGAACACCGTGGCCTGCGCAGCCACGGCCCCAGCCGCGGCGGTTTTCAAGAATTGACGTCGTTCCATGACTTCCCCCTCTGCACCGCGCGCGGGCATTCCGCCAGCTACGCCGTGAAATGTTCCCACGCGCGCCGCTCGAGCACCTCGCGCACCTTCTTTTGTTCGTCAGGCTCGAAGTAGCGCGTGACCGCGTCCCAAAAGTCGTCCCACATAAACCGCAACACGAGACAGTCCTCATGCGCCAAGACCGTCGCAACGCGCATCCTTTTCGGATTGAACTGCATTACTTCGCCGAGCAGTTCCGGCGCGGTCACTTTCGTATCCGGCATGTCCGACTTCTGAACGCGCACCGAACCGGAAAGCAGTATGAATCCGCGGTTGCGCCCGCGGCTGCCTTCCCGCGTCATGCGGTGCCCCTTGCGCAGGCGCCGCACCTCCGATACCTCCTGCAACAAGGCCGACAACGTCTCGCGCTCCGCCGGCGCAAATTCCTCGAGGATCGGCACCTGCACAATCGTATTGTGAATTTCTTGCGGGCCCATCGTGGTCCCCTCTCCGCGGCCGCCGCCTAGCGCAGGAAGTGTTCCCATGCCTGCGTTTCGAGTGTCTCTTTGACCTGCTTCAACTCCTCCTCGGAGAGAATCTTCTCTGCGCGGGTCCAGAACTCGTCCCACATAAACCGCAATACGATGCTCTCGACCGCCCCCGCGCACGTAGCCGTCCGCACACCCGCGGGATTGAACTGCATGATCTCCCCGATGAGTTCCGGCGCCTTGCAGACGACGTCCGGAAACCCTTCCTTGCGCACCAGTACCCGGCCTTCGAGCAAGATATATCCCTTGTTGTCGACGTGCTCGTGTTCGTGGATGAACACTCCGCCCGCGGGCACCACGCGCGGCGCACTGATCGATTGAAGCAGGTCGGTGAGCTTTTCCTGAAGGGCGTCGTCCAGGCCGTGCATAATGCGCAGCCCCTTGATCTTGGTGCGTACCTCGTCCATATCCATGGCCGCCACATCCTCTCTTGGTTAGAGATCCGCCCCATGTATGGTACCACGCACTTTCGCTAAATGCCGAATCCCCCCGTCACTTCGAGCACATGGCCCGTGATGTAGGATGCGAACGGCGACGCCAGCAGCAAGATGCCGCCAGCCGCCTCCTCCGGCGTGCCCGTGCGCCCCAAGGGGATCATCATGGTCATCATGTCGCGCATGTGCTGCGGTATCCCCAGTTGGATCACCTGCCCCTTCACGTTGATCTGTTCAGCCTCCTCCTTCGCCTTGATGAGGCGCGTCTCGATGGTCCCGAACGCGACCGCATTGCACCGGATGTTGAACTGTCCCCACTCCTTCGCCACCGTCTTGGTCATGCCCACGACGCCCATCTTCGCGGAAGCGTAATTGATCTGGCCCGCGTTTCCGTGCAGTCCCGAGGTTGACGACACATTGATAATGCATCGCGGCTCCGGCGCCGCACCCGCGGCCATTTCCGCCTTCGCCGCTTCGCGCATGTACGGCACTGCCGCGCGAATCATCCGAAACGGGGCGCCGAGATGAACATCGACGATCGCGTTCCACTGCTCGTCGCTGGTCTTCTGGATCACGCCATCCCATGTGTAGCCCGCGTTGTTCACGAGAATATGCAGCTTTTCATACTTCTCGATCGCCGCCTTCATGATTGCGCCGGGAAACGCCGGATCGGTGACATCGCCGTGCACCGAAATCGCGTCGCCGCCATCGCGCCGGATTTCCGCCGCGGTATTCTCCGAAGGCCCCTGGTCTAAGTCCGACACGACAAGGTGCGCGCCATGAGCGGCGAACAACTTCGCCGTAGCCGCGCCAATGCCGCGTCCCGCGCCCGTAACGATCGCGACCTGCCCTTCCAGCAACCGGTTCATTGCCGCTCCCACGTTGTCCTCCCTGCAATTGCTCCCAATCTTCCCTACTCGACCTCTACCTTCAGCTCATGAATCGACCAAAACATGCCGTCCGCTTTGCCCGTTTGCTCGATCTTCACGAACCGGGCCCGTTGATGCGGAAGCGGAATCTCCGTCACGGGCCCATTTCCCGTACCTTTCAAAACAGCATCTCCCCAAGACTTCCCGTCGTTTGAAACGAACACCGAATACTCCCGCGGATAATCGCCCGCCGACCCCGTCGTATCCAACGCCACCTTGCGCACATTGGCGATATACCCCATATCGATCTGAAACCACTGTCCCGGCTGTTGAGGTTCGCCGGTAGACCACCGTGTCGCCGGGTCCCCGTCAATCGCCTTGTACAAATCCCCGTTGCCGCGTGATGCATTCAACGCGTACGAAACCTTCTTCAATTGCTCCAGCGCCAGCGCCGCTTCCTGCTTTACCTCCGCGTCTTCTTGCAGGGGCGCGACGAGTTCCATCAATTTCGGATCGTGTTGTCTTCCTATGCTCGCCAGCACGAGTTTGCGGTCCTCCGCCGAGCGCGACGCCTTGAACGCCGCGTCATACTGAGGCGACAACTCCTCTACGTTATCCGGCAATTCCACCATGCGCAGATACCCGCGCAGCGAGGCGTCGCGCAGCGGGGCCTCTTCCGCCGACTGGGCCAACGCCAACAGGTTTTCCTTCGGCCCGGCGGTTGGCCATTCCGCCAATGCGCGGACTGCCGTCATCCGCACGTCGGCGTTCTTCAGTTCCGTCGCGGAGAGCAGCGCTTCCATAGCGGTCGGATCGTTTATCTTTCCCAGCACGCGAAGAATCGAGCAGTACGCCGGAATGCCCTGCTTCACGTCCGGCAAGGCGGATAGAACCGTAGCGGCCGACGCAGCCGGATCGCTGTTGCGCGCGAGCACCGCGAGCGCCGCCTTCTCGCTTTCCGCGCGCGCGGTTTCGCTTTGTTCGACCGCAAGCAACTCGACCACCGCCTTTAGCTGGTCCGCGGGCGCGAGTTGGCCCAGCGCCGCGTACGCCTGCGCGCGCACGGTTTCATCGGAATCCTTCGCAGCCAGCAGCAGCGCGGGCACGCTCTCCTTTGCGCCGCGATCGCCCAATGCGCGCAACAACTCGCGCCGCACTGCGGGCTCGGCCTTCTCGACCGCCGCGACTATCGCGTTATTGACATCCGGGCCGCGAAGCCGCACAAGACTCGCGCGCGCAGCGGTCTGCGTACAGCCTTCCGTCTTGCCCGCCAGTTCGGCGAGTTGAACAACACTGGCCGCGTTACCCAACGCCGCCAATGCGGACACTGCCGCAAGCGATACGCCGGCATCGGAACTGGAGATCGCGTTTGTCACCGCGCCCAGCGCGACCGCGTCGCCACGGTCCGCCAACGCTTCGATGAGCAGGGCCTGCGCGCTCACGGGGAGTTTGTCGAGTTGCGTCGCAAACTCGCGCGTCGCATCCGGTCCGGCGACGTAACGCGCGGCCAGCGCGGCGCCGCGTTGCAACGCTTCGTCCGATTCCGTCAACGTGCGCAGGATTGCCGAGACCGTCTTGGGCGAATGGGTCCGCGCGAGTCCTTGCACACCGGCAACGCGGGCGCGGACCGAATGGTCCGGTGCGGCAAGTTTCTCGTAGATTTCCGCGGCCCGCTCAGGTTCGCCCTTTGCCATACGCATGTCGGCCGCAGTCAACAATGCGTCGAGATAAGGCCCCGCTCGCTCCGGTCTCGCGGTCAGCAGCGATGTAAACAACGCCTTTTCCGCGTCCTCGCCGCCAATCTTTCCCAATGCAACTGCGGCCGCCGCCGTCTCGGATGCGTCCACCGACTTCAGGTATGGCGCGACCAGCGTGACGCATTCAAGGTCGCGGCGTTCGCCCAGCGAGTTGATGAGTCCAATCGCGTCGACCACTCCATCGGCGCGCAGCGCCTCTCGTAGCGCGGCGCTCGCACCGGCCGCGGGCATGGCCTCCAAAGCGTATCGCGCGTCATTCGCGGTCTCCGCCTGACGCAACATTGTCGCCAATACCGGGATCGACGCCTCGCCCGCGACAAGCCGTAGATGCTTCACCGCGAACTGGCGTCCATCGTTTGTCGGGTTACTTTCCAGCAGCCCGGTCAATCGCTTCTCAAAATCCGCGCGCTTCGGTTCGTCGCCCAGGCCCGCGATGATGAGTTCGGAGAATTGCTTCGGTAGTGCCGCATCCCGTCCCAGCTCGTACCGCGCCAGGTCCTTGAATCCCTCGTCCAACATAATCTGTGCGCCCGCCGACTTGGACTGCTCCACCTGCTCCGGCGTGAGCGCCGCGCTCGGTGTCACGTCCACGGCGAGATCGCCCAACGCAAACTGAATCCCGTCGAGATAATGCTGCAGTACCGCCGGGTTCCAGTACGTACTCTCGTTGTGCCCGAGCGAACAATAGAAAACGCGCCCCTGCCCGTACGCGCGCGCCCACGAAATCGCATAGTCGTTGTCCGCGCGCTTTAGCCCGTCCTTGTTCATGTTCGTCTTGGCGATATCGAGCGAAACCAGCACGCGCAGTTTTTCGCGCGAATACGGTTTCGACTGGAACTGGTAAATCTCGTCGGTGATGTCGAAACCGCGGCCCTTGAACGCCGCGTTCAACCCATGCGCGGGATCGTCCAACGCGCATGTGACGGTATCCCCGGCCCCCCACGGGTGCCCGTCGAAGTAACCGCCCATCATCTCGCCGTACTCGGACCATTTGTAGAAGCAGTCCGTCGCGGCGTGAATGCCGACAAGACCCTTGCCACCCCTCACAAAGTCCGCGAACGACTTCTTCAGCGCGTCGTCGTCGAACAACTCGCCCGTCGTGTTCAGCATGCACACGGCATCGAACTGTGCGAGGCTCTCCGGCGTAAACACACTCGGATCGTCGGATATCGTCGCTGCGTACGCGCCCGTCTTTGCGCCCATGGACTCGACCGCCTTCGCTCCCAGCGGAATCGAGCTATGGACAAACCCCTTGCACAATGTGAACACGAGCAGCTTCCGCGGCGCTGCCGGCGCAACGCGCGCGAGCGCGGGTAACGCCGCTTCCACTCTCGCCACTTCTTCGGGCGGTTGTCCATTGGCCGATTGCAGCGCTATTGCCAAAAAAAACCAAACCAAGAGAAACGACGCGTACCGCCGCAAGTGCGCAACGCGCCAATAGGTACTGTTGCCGGTCATCAATCGCCCCTTGTCAGCAGGCTCCACCCGCCCGCAAGAAACACGCATCCGACCAGGAAGGCGAAGAAGCTGCCCGCTTGATAACCGCCTTCGGTCGGCAATGGCATGCCGGTAAACAACCAACGAAATACAATGAAGAGGCCCCATACGATCAGGATGCCCCCACCAATCTTCTTACCCATGTGGTCCCCCTATGCGTGCAGTGTCCAGGGACTCCGCATGGCCTTCGCGAGATTGCGGTTTGCCTCCTCATCCCCCACGAACCGTTCCACTACAGGGTCCCACTTCAGCGGCCGCTCGAGGTGATACGCAATATTACCGAGATGGCAGACCGTAATCGTCCGTGCGCCGACCTCCACGTCGCAGATGGGCTTGCGGCGCGTGCGAATGCACTCCAGCCAGTTGTCCGCGTGGCTGTTGCTCTCATACAACCGAATCTCGTTCGGCCCCGCCAGTTCATTGATCAGGTGCGCCGGGTCCGTTTCAAGGTACCCGCGGTTGACCATCACGCGCCCCGCATCGCCGATGAATTCGACACCGGCCTTTCCACCGCTGCCTCCCCCGTGTTGCACGATAACGCCGTTGGCGTACACGTACGTTAACCGTTCGTGCGTGTCGTCTGGTGGATAGACCTCAACCGGTCCCGATTCGTCCATGCCGAGGCCCCACTGCGCGATATCGAAATGGTGCGCGCCCCAGTCCGTCATCATCCCGCCCGCGTAATCGCGATACGATCGCCAATTTGGCCAACCCTCATACTCCATCGGCGGCGCGATGTCCTCGTTGTATGGCCGGTACGGCGCGGGCCCCAGCCACATGTCCCAGTTCAGCGTCTCCGGCGCCGCCTGCGCGGGCAGATAGCAGTCCACAGGCGGGCCGCCGACGTTTACGTGGACTGTGTTCAGTTTTCCGATTCGGCCGTTGCGCACCAACTCGCACGCGACGCGAAACACGCGCTCGGAGCGCTGCTGGCTCCCCGTCTGAAAAACAACGCCATTCCGCCGCACCGCGTTCGCCATCGCGCGCGCCTCGTGAATCGTGTGCGATAGCGGCTTCTCGCAATAGATGTCCTTGCCCGCGTTCGCCGCGTCAATCACATTGAGCGCATGCCAATGCTCCGGCGTCGCAATAACGACCGCGTCGATGTCATTCCGCGCCAGCAGTTCCCGGTAGTCGCCGTACGCCGCACAACCCGAGTAGGCCTCACCGGACTTCTTGCCGTAATGTTCCTCGACGCGCGCCTTCGACTTCTCGAGCCGGAGTGATTCCACGTCGCAGACCGCCACCACCTGGCACTGATCGCGGCCCAGAAAGGTGCCTATGTGCCCGCCCATCTGTTTGCCCATGCCAATGAACCCGATGGTCAGGCGCTCGCTCGCGGGGGTCGTCGCATCAGCTCCCAGCGCCCGGCCTGTAATGATATTGGGCAGGACGAACGACGCGGCGGCCGCCCGGAGAAACCGCCTGCGGCCCATCCGGGCGCCAGTCAGCGGACACTCGGTGCTCCCGGGCGAAATCCCGGCTTTAGTAAGTCTCGCTGGCATAGTGCTTCCCCGCACGGTTGATGGTCCGCCTCGCTAATGCGGCTGGCTGAGACTAATCATTTCCGGATTCTGGAGCAAACGTACCGGCTCAGTCGGCTCCGTTGCGAATCCGCTGCCGGCCCCAATGTCGCCTCATACCACGCACAAGGGCACTAGACAATTGGGATTCGCTCGTTTAGACTAACGCCGGAGTGAGGGGTTTGCCATTTCGGGAAAATGGCAGTCTCGGTGCCATCCTCACCCTCGTTGCGTAAAACGCCGGTTGGGCGTCGTTGCATGCCTGATCCGTCGGTGTCTCGGTGTGTAGCATCATCTTGGACGGGGGATTCGACCGTTTAAGAACGCAGAAAGGGGGGCGGTGGCCACTTAGTTCTTTTGATGTATCCGTCTGGCGCAGTTCGTCAGACCGGTGTTTCGTATAGGTGACAAGTTTGGTAGTAACGCTACCGAAGTTGAGGTGTGAGAGGGGAGCGGGCGATCCGATCGCCTGCGAATGGTTTCACACCGCGAATGAATTGAAGGAGTGCATCATGCGGAAACGTGGTTTCACATTGATCGAGTTGTTGGTGGTTATCGCCATCATCGCGATCCTCGCGGCAATCCTGTTGCCTGCGCTCGCCCGTGCGCGCGAAGCGGCGCGCCGCGCGAGTTGCCAAAACAACCTCAAGCAGATGGGTATCATCTTCAAGATGTACTCGAACGAGAGCGCGGGCCAGAAGTTCCCGCGCATCCAGGGACCACAGCCCTGGTTCCTCGATGGCCTCAATTTCCCGGGCGCATCGGACGGCTCGTGCGACGAGAACGACATTCCGGAAGTCGCGCCGGACGTTCGCGCTGTCTATCCGGAATACCTCACCGACTGGAAGGTCATGATCTGTCCGTCCGACCCGGATAACACCATGGGTATCGTTGGTGACTTCGACGACGATATTTCGCCCGACCCCGGCGTCATTTGCGGACAATACACGGGCTTGGCGTCCGACCACCAGGAAAGCTACGTGTACACCGGTTTCATTCTCGATCTGTGGGATGGCGACGATCCGGTCATTACGGCGCCAATCGATTTGGGCAACGGAACTCCGACCATCAGCAGGCAGATTTCCGAGATCATCATCGCGCTTGCCGCGGGGCTCACGACCCAGGCCGCCGTCACCCCGGCGGTTGCCGCGTCAATCGTGCAGACGCTAGATAACGACGCGAACGTTGGCGCACCCGACGGCAATGCCTATGGCAGCACCATCTTCCGGCTTCGCGAAGGTGTCGAGCGCTTCCTGATCACCGACATCAACAACCCCGGCGGCTCGGCCCAGGCACAGAGCGAAGTGGCGATCATGTGGGACCACATCAATTTGAATCCGACGGGCGGCGGAGAATTCAACCACGTCCCGGGCGGTTCGAACGTCCTCTTCATGGATGGCCACGTCGCGTTCGCGAAGTATGAGAGAAACGGCCAAGGGCCGATTAACGAATTCTGGGCAAACGCCGTGTACTGGTTCCAGGGCTAGACCCAATCGGACAGTTCGATCGCGCAACCGGCGCGCATCGAATATGGAACGCGCGGGGGGTGGACGCGAGTCCGCCCCCCGCTTCGTTTATACCGCAACCGCCGGCGCAGGCAACTCCCGTTCGATACGGTCAAGTCGGTATCCGAAACCTGGGCCGCTCACGGTGGAAAAATCGACACGCCCGTCACGCCGCACGTAGAGGCCCGGATGCACCTTCGCTTCCGCTGCCGAAGCGTCGGGATAAAACTGCATCGCGTTGGTCTCGACGCCCATGATTGTTCCGGCATGCGCGGCGAGCAGCACGTGGGGTATCTGCGCAAGCATGGGGTTCGTCAGGTCCTGCACCATCAGCGCCATGCCGTGCGCTTTTGCCCAGCACAAACTGAGCAGCGCGCCCGTCTGCGTCTTGCATGTCTTCAACGCAACGCCCGTCCAACCCAATTCGCGCCCCAACCGCACCAGCCGCCAATCGTGCGCCGATTCGTCCATGAACAGCGGCTTCCGCAGGGACACACTGTGCACGTCGATGCGGTGCTCTTCGATTTCATACGGAAACGGTTGCTCGACATACAGCAGCATGTCGAAAACGCGCGGCGCATCCGATTTCAACCGATCGAGAATCTCGTTCACATACGACACATCGGTCACCGTGCAATTGAAGTCCGCGGACAACCATTGCGCGCCGCACTCGCCCGCGATCTTCCCGACGCCGGTCAGGCGCGCGTAGTCCCACGCGGCGTCATTGCCGCGCAATTTCACTTTCAAACACGTTAGCCCGTCGCGCAGAATCCAGTCCTGCAACAATACCGGATACCCGTCGTTTGGCTCCGACCCGTCCAACTCAGTCGCATCGATCGGGTCCTTTCCCCCGACCAGGTGCCACGCTGGCAGACAGGGCGCGTCGACATCCGCGAAGTAGTCCTGCGGATACCGGCCCGTAAACGACACCGGCCCGTCGCCTTCCAGAAACGCGCCCAGACTGCGATTCATGAAATCCGCGTTGTACGTCGCGTATACAGGCAGGTTCAGTGCGTTGCCGTACGCGTCGTGAACAGCGATATCGAAGGCGGAACAACACACCAGCGCGGCCAGCCACGGCATGGCGTGCGCGTGTGTTGCGTTGTATTCGCGCACGAGTTCGCGGAGCGGCCCCTCCTGAAACGCAACCCCGATCGTCATCGGGTGACCGTACTCCTCGTACGCGGCCCACGCCTTCGCAATCGAACCGCACATCCGCATCAACGCGTCGTGACGTTCCTCGTACGCAATCGCGCTCGGCCACACCCATTGCACGCTCAGTGGCGTCTCACCCCAACCCTCCGCTCTCGTGCCGTTTCTCGTTTCCACGAGCACGCGCACCCGCGCACACGTCACGTGCGTCAACGTCTCGTTGCCGAACTTCAGCGGCACGCGCGTCTGGATGGGAAGAAAATACAATTCCGCGCCTATAACGCGGATATCCGTCGGTTTCGGTGTCACGTCTGTTCCTCTGCAGTCGCCGGGCTTGGGGTAGAATAAAGATGGACAACGCAAATTGCATGTGGAGCAGCAGACATGCCCGTGAAGTTCGGCCCAAAGGGATTCACCAGTCCGGCGATTCGACGGTTCCGCGATCACGAACCGCCAGACGAAGGTATCGAGCCCATCCAGGCCCCGGAACCCCGCGTACGCAAGTCATCCGCAATCGGAGTCGTGTTGGCGATCGCGGTCGTGGGTATCACGATCGCATATGTCCGAAGACCAAACCCCACACCAACGGACTTCACCGCGGTCGGAAGCATTGTGGCCAAGGAAAGTGTCGGGCGTGAGGGCGGCGCCAACGGGCTCGTGTTGCGGGTATCCATCCCCCTGCACACCGGCGAGACCAAATCGTTCGCGGTTTCCTGCGACGAACTGACGTGGCAACGGTTCCGGCGCGGCGACCGCGTCATCGCTTACTACGTCGGGGGAAGCGGCGGCGCTCCGATTTCCGTGTCGCGAATCGAACCTGTCCCGGGCGAGGTCGAACTGTAGCGGCTACTGCACGTAACCCAGGTTTTCCAGTTCCTTTCGCATCTCGGGATCAAGCTGCTGTTGGAGCAGCTCTTCCGCCTTGTTCTCCAGCTTCCACCCGTACTTGTCGATGTAACCGGCCTTGAGTTCGGCGTCCAGCTTCCCTATCACGTCCGCCGATTGTGCGCCGATGTCGGAAAGTTCGCGAGGGTCCTTCGCGATGTCGTATAGCTCGAACTTCTTGATCGGCAGCGTGTGGTCGCCCTTCTTGCGCTGCGCTTCGCCTCCGGCCTGATTGCGTTCGCGCTTCACCGGCGGCTCGAACCCGCTCGGATTGTAGATGTACTTGTGTTCCTTGGTGCGTACGAAGAGCATTTTGTCGCCCCACTCGCCGAACACCGCCCCGCGTTCGATCGGCTGTTCGTTAAACGCCGCAGCAAGGCTCACGCCCTCGTACGCTTGCGGACGCTCGACGCCCAGCAGCTCGAGCACCGTCGGCGCGATGTCCGCCAGGGATACCGGGGTCGTTTCGCGCACGCCCGCCGGCACTTTACCCGGCAGTTGGAAAATCAGCGGCACGTGCAGTGTGCCATCGTACAGCGACGCCTGGTGGTGCCAATATCCGTGATGATCGCCCAGTTCCTCGCCGTGGTCCGCGCTGATCACCACCAGCGTATCGTCGAGAATTCCAAGCGACGCGACCTTGTCCAGCACGCGCCCGATCTGGAAATCGTTGAACGCGACCTCGCCGTCGTATAACCCTTTCACGTACGCAATGTCCGCGTCCGACAATTTCTCTCGGCGGACAAATGCGCGCGTCAGCCTCTCATAGCTTCCGTCAAGGTCGCCTTTATAGTTCGTATCCGTGAACCTGTTGAACTCTTTAAGCGGTTCGTACGGGCCGTGCGGCGCCATGTAATGCAGCCACAGATAAAACTTCTTGTCGCCGTTCTTGTCGAGCCAGTCGACGGCCGCGTCGGAAACACCCTTGTCGCGCGGCTCATCCTTCAGGATGACGCGCATCTCGAACCCTTCCCACTTTTGCTGCCCGCCGTTCGCGATGAAGACCGCGCTGGTATAGCCCTTCGGCGCCAGCGTCTCTGCCAACGTCTCGTGCTTCGAGTCCAACGTCATCCCGTTGTACCGCACACCGTGCGTGACGGGATACAGCCCGGTCTGAATTGTCGCCAGCGAGGGCCATGTGGACCCCTTCGGCGCAAACGTGTACTCGAACAGCGTCCCCTCTTTCGCGACCGCATCGATATTCGGTGTTGTTGGGTTCGGGTTTCCGTAACAACTAAGGTGATCGGCCCGAAGCGTATCGACCGTGATAATGAGCAGGTTCGTGTAGTCCAGGTCTTTCTTCACGATCGGCTCGGCCGGTTTCGCGGGCGTTTCCGGAGGCGCCGGTGTTTCGATTTGCCTCGCGAGCGGCTCCTGCGCCGTTGGGGCCGGCTCGGCCGGCTTTGAACACGCGCCGACACCCAGCGCCAGCGTAACGCAACAGAAAGTCAATACTCGGTTCAACGATCAATTACCTCGCCGCCGGGACTACAACACGTAGCCCATCGCCTCAAGTTTCTGCTTCAATTCCGGGTCCACTTCCTTCTGAACGCGCTCGTCCACCGTATGGCCAAACCTCCAGTTGTACTTCTCCTGAAACTCCGTCAGCTTCTGTTTCATTTCCTTCACAACGTCGGGTTTTGCCTGCGCGATTTCCAACTTCTCCAATCGATCCTCGGCAACGTGATACAACTCTTCGTCCTTCATCTGCATCTCGAGCAACGCCGGATCGACCGAGGCGTCGTCCACCTCGACGTCGCCCTCTATGTCCTTTCCGCCTCGCTTATTGCCCCTTGCGCTTGGCAACCCCACACTTTGGCGGCGCTCCTCGTTCAACTTGCGCGGTTTATAGCTCAAGGGGTTCGCGATGTACTTGTAGTCCGCTGTGCGAACGGTCAAAATCTCGTCCTTCATCTCCGCGAACACCGGGCCATAGTCTGCCTCCTCCCCCTTGAACAACGGCATCAGGCTCTTGCCAACGAACGGCTCCGGTACCGGCAACCCCACCGCTTCGCAAATCGTCGGAGCAATCGTGAGGTGCTGGACAAGCGTCGCGTCGCGCTTGCCCGCGGGCACCACGCCCGGCAAACGCACGATCAGCGGCACCCGCAGCACGCCATCATATACCGATGCGCCATGCCCAAAATAGCCGTGGTGATCGTTTAATTCCTCCCCGTGGTCCGCGCTAATCATCACCAGCGTCTTGTCATAAAGCCCGTGCGACTTCAGCGCATCGATAATCTGCTTGACTTCGTTGTCCACGTACAACAATTCGCCATCGTACAAATTCAACACCTGCTGCACGTCCGCGTCCGTCACGTCGAAGCGCTTGAGCGTCAGGTTTGTGACCGAAGCCTTCGACCCGTCCACCGGCCCCGCGTAATTTGCGTCAACCCACTTGCGATACTCCTGCGGCGGCTCGTAGTCCGCATGCGGCGCGAGGTAGTGCACCCACATGAAGAACTTGTAGTCCTTGTACTCCTCGAGCCACTTCACCGCGCTGTGCGTGGCCCGCTCGTCCACGGGGTCGTGGTCGCACGGGTAACGAAACTGGAACCCCTCCCAGTTCTGCGCCGTCGCGTTCGCGTAAACCGCGGCGCACAGATACCCGTTTTGCGACAAGTACTCCGCAAGCGTCAGAAACTCGTTGCCGATCTTGAGGCCGTTGCTGCGCACGCCGTGTTGAATGGGATACAACGACGTCATAATCGTCGCGAGCGACGGCCACGTCGAGTTGCGCTGGGCAAACGCATTCTCGAACACCATGCCCTCCTTCGCGATGGCATCGATATTCGGCGTCGTGTCGCGCGGCGCGCCGTAGCTGGTCATGCGGTCGGCGCGGATGGTGTCGATTGTAATCAGCAGAATATTCTTGTAGTCGCCGACCGGTTTCGGGGGCAGGCTTTCCATCGCCTTTTTCGCGTCTTCCGCGGCCTCTTGCGCTTTCCGATCCCGGTCCGCCTGCTTCCTCGCTTTCTTTTCCTTGCGCGCGTCCGTCTGGCCATCGCGCTGCTTCTTGCGCTCCTCCTTTCGCGCCGCCTTCTCCTCATCGGTCAACTCTGACTTCGGCTTCATCTCCGGCGCCGCCGCGGCGCCTGCCTCCGCGGACTCGCCCTCCACCTGCATCTGGGCCCGCTTCTTCATGCTCTCCGGCGCAGGCCCCGTGACGGCCATCGGCTCGATTTGCTTCGCCTTGATTTCTTCCTTGGGCGCGGCCTCCTCCTTCTTGCCGCACGAAACGACTGCTAAAGCGCACAACGCCGCGACAAGAAACAGCGAATAACGGAATCCTGCATGCACGTGGAAAACCTCCTCGAACGGGGTGAACGGTGGCTGGCGGCGCATCCGGAAAAGGCACGGCCTCTTCTACTACAAGTCAGCTCGAACTTCGTTCCACCAGTGATGCCCCAATTATCCAAAATCGAGCAAACCCGCGCAAACCGCCTCCCCGCGCTGCTTAAATAGGGACAGTCACCTGTTAAATTCAACCGATACTTGTCCTGAGTCAACGCGTCGACGGCTGCCAATGCGCCCACATCGCACCGTACCCCTCGGGAACCTTGGTAATCGGATGCGCCTCGGACGCATCGAGGTTGGCGACATGCAGTTGACGGCGGCCTGACCGCGTCGATCCAAACGCGATGCGCTGCTTGTCCGGCGCCGGTTTGACGTGGTAATGGTGCACGCCCGGGGCCGAATGTGTCAGTTGTTCGACCTTCCCATCGAGCATCACGCACATTAACTCGAAGGCGTCTCCGACCTTCGCCGTGTAATACACCGCGTCGCCACTCAAGCACCACACCGGCACGTCGCTACTGCCGCCATGAAAATCGAACACGTCGTAGACGGTCATCACCCCGTCATACCCACCGCGATCGGCGAGCTTTCGCAACTCCGATCCGTCCGGCCGCGCGACATGGGGATGACAGTTGTAGTGTTCCCCGGAAAGAAACATCAGCCACTGTCCATCCGGCGACCACTGAGGCACGAAGTTGAAAGGATTCCCCGTCTCGATCATGCGCGCATTTTCGCCGTTGGCGTCCGCAACATAAATCTTATAGTCCTGGTGATACGCGACCTTGGTTCCATCCGGCGACGCACTGAACCCGTATGCGAAGCCCTTCGTGCCCTGTGATAAATCCCGCTTGTTGCGCCCGTCCATGTCCATAACGAACGGATGTGAGACGCCGTCGATGAGCGCCGTAAACCCAAGTTTGGGCGTCGCGCCGGGTATAAAGATTAATCCGCTGTTATATGCACTGACGCGCTCGATCTCCGTTAAATTCTTCAGCTCGCCGCTGGCCATTTCGTGCAAGTAGATATCAAACAACCATCCCTCGGTCATCCGAAACGTTTTGTGCTCTTCCTCCCACTTCGCATTCTCAGGATCTTCCCATCCGCACCCGATCACCGCTTGGCGGCCGTCCGGCGACCAACCCGCGAACTGTGTCCAGCAGTTCTCCGATTCGATAAGCTCCGGAGCCAGCTCTCGCCGTACCGTTCCCTCGTCACGCACGACACACGCCCGCGACGTAACCTGGTTCGCATGCCGCGTCGGAAGGTTTGTCCGGTACTCCGTGTACCCGACGAGACCACCCGTGAGTTTTGCAGACGAAAACGTAGTACAGCCAGCGGAAAAACACGCCGCTACTAGCGACTGTCGCAGGAATGCTCTTCGATACATTGCGTCGCCTCTTAAAACGGCAATTGAACTATCGCGCGATGGACAACAAATGGCAGGTCTAGTCGTGAATGTGGAATGCATGCCTATAGTTCCAATGCTGATTTCAAGACGCCCTCGCCGCACCCGTACGCCTACAAACATGGTGCCAACGGCCCGAACGGCTTTCTACGTAGAGTATGAGAACGGCGGGATACCAGGATCAAAGCGAACCGATTCGTCCCCCCTTGCACATTACCCAAAGAGCGACGAATCGGTGTTGAATGCGTGAAGACTACTGCGAATCGCCCGTGGCCATAATGCCACCGCCGAAGCCAGTGGTCCCGTCGCTCCGTTGAATCGGTTGAGCGCCGGGTGTATCCGTCATGAGGACGAATTCTCCATCCATCCATCGCCATTCGGGGTCCCCAGACCGGCGAATCTCGCCAATCTTCCCCATAAGCGTGGCGCCGTTCGGGATGTCATCACCATCGATGAAGTATGCATCCTTGTCGTCGTCCGGCCCGAGCAACTTGATGTTGCTCCGCTTGTGAGTCAGGTTGTAATCGTATCCGTTGTTGTTGAGCCCGTTCGAGATATGATGCGAATTCGATTCTACCGGCACCCAGTTTCCATCGATTTCGACGAACTTACTGACTACATACTCGTAATAGGCGGACCTGGTGGGCTCCAGCGGATTTTTTTCGTAGATGTCCCCTTCTCGCATCGCAATAATGGACTTCGCGACGTTATAGCCTCGCCCCGGCGCGAACCACACCGTAAAATCCCCGAATGCGGTATCGGCATCGACGACGTAGCACTCGAGCCCACCGACGGATTCCTTCGCGGGCCGCATGGCGATTTGCCGAGCGCTGTAGAGAAGCTCCTCCATGCGCAGTCCCGCCACCAACGGATAACCGAGCATATCTCCCCCGGGATAGGCGCCGTAGAGCACACAGCTTCGTCCATGGTCGAAGGCGCTCTGTAGTATCTGAGTGTTCAAAGCGTCAGAAGTAATCTGCAACATCCCAGGCTTACCATGGAACTCGCCGCCGCCCGCGTCGTACTGCGCGTGCGCGTCGCCGTTGTACACCCAGATGTGAAATGCCGCACGCTCGGCGGGATAACTGTCGGCCCAACGCCGCCCCCAATTCCATCGCTTTTGGGCAACCCGCGTACCGTCCGTGATCAACGACCCGCGCTCGGAGAAGTCGTTCCGTCCAGGTTCCGCCGCAAAGGACTGGAAGAAGTAGGCGCCACTCGTCCGGTGCACGTATTCGAAACTTATCCGCCGAATACGGTCCTGATTCGACGTATACGCATCGACGACTTCCCGCCACGATGTCGGTTCCTTCGTTTCCGGCTTCACGACAGCGGGCGCCGCGGGTTCCGGAACGGCCGACGCCACGGACGCTTCGACAGCGAGAGGATCGACCGGCGCAGGCGCGATTACCGATGGGACAGCTACGGGCGCATCCGCGGCCACGGCGTTCGCGACAGGTTCGGAGTGGATGAACGCTGCGTATATCGCGATCGCGCCCGCGACTACAAGCGTCGCGGCAAGACCTGCAAGCAGCTTCGCGCTGAGCCACGCCGCCGCTGCCGCACGACCGGTGGCGCCGCCGGTCAACGCGAGCTTTCCCAAGCTTGCGGAAAGGCTCGCCGGCACGGGTGGCCACGCAGACGCCTGCTGCGACATCATCGCGGCGAGTGCCGCCACCGCAATGGGAATGCCGTTCTGCCGCATGCGCTCCCGGATCAGTTCGACGCCCTTCTGAATCCGTTGCGATATGGCCCCGTGCGTCACGCCCTCGCTTTCGGCGATCGCCGTGACGGACTCGTCTTCGATAAAATGCGCAACGATGGTTGCGCGAATCTTCTCGGGCAAGGCCTCGATAGATTGATCGATAAACTGGCTGATATCGTCCCACTGCGCTACGGCAATTGACGCGCGCTCCCTGATAAACCGTTCCTCCCGTTCACGCCGCCGCTGATCGTTTCGGCGCCGATTCAGCGCTTTGTGCGTCGCTACACGGTGGAGCCATGCCCCCAACGATCCCGTGGGTCCCGTGTGCGCCATTGCGAGCGCGGTAAAACACTCTTGGGTAATCTCCTCTGCGTCGGCCGGGCTGCGTAGAATTCGCATACTCGTGCCGTAAACCGCTGCACAATAGCGCTTGGTTAGAGTTTTGAAGGCTTGCGCATCGCGTCGCGCGAACCACTGACTGAGAAGCGTTTGGTCGGCTGTTGACATGATCGGGTCTCCAGGATAGGTGCCTTGACTGCCTGTTCTACCCCTAATCTCACCGCGCCCGTCGGTTTCGTTAGCTACGAGCATTCTGAAGGCGCAAGTATGAATTCTGCAGCCGAGATCATGTTTGAATCGTGTCAAGCCCGGGTAAATCGCGATCCAGATTCGATAGCTACATTTCTCCCGGTGGCCCCATCATCTGGTTCGAGATCAACATCAAATCCTTGAACCCAATCGGCCCTGCAAGCACGTGGTACTCTTTTAGCCCCGCAAGTTGCAGCAGGCTCTCACGCGTCAAGTAAATGTACGGCTCTTTCGACGCGAACTTCTCCTTCACCCGCGCAGGGCTCTGCTCCAACGGAATGACAGTTGCCGAATAGAAATCGACGGATGGGTACATTTTGGACTGCTCGACCGTGTACCCCGCGTTCGCAAAACGCGCAGCGAGCACCGCAATTCCCTTCGGCGATTCGTTGCCCCGATAATGGTCGCCGCGCCCGATCAAATACACAAGCACCGCGCACAACGTCGCGGCAAATATACCTGCGTTCCGATAGGTCCGGCTGCGAAACGAAATCAGACACGCGAGCAGCCCCACTACCGCCAGGGGCGCGGTCAATGCGAACAATGTGAATGAAGGACCCCTCACCGCGAAATACGCGATCCCGCCCGGCAGCGCAACCGCCAATAACGCGAGCGTCGCAATCTGCCAGTACCGCGCCCATCGCTCCATCCAATCCGCAGCCAACCCACTCCCTATCTGTGCGATGTGATACCCCAGCGCAATCACCATGAACGGCACGCACGGCAGAATGTATTCATACTCCTTCCCTGCGATCAGCGAAAACAGGAGCACGCTCAGCCACGACATCAGCACGCAAAACCGGTACAAATCGTTCTGCCGGTCCCACTCGCGCTTCGAGAACTGAAACGGCAAGAGGAATCCCCACGGCGCGATCATGAACGCGATCGCCGCGATGAAGTACCACGGCGCGCCGCTGTTGATCTCGCTCGCGACATACGTGCGCTCGACAACCTGGCTGTGGAGCATCGCGCGGATGGTCTCCCAACTCATCTGGCGTATTACCGCAACGCCCCACGGCAGCGCGAGCGAAGCGCCAATCGCCATCGCACCAAACCAATACCCCAACCTCGCGCGCCTGATTCCCGCGTGGCGGAGCGCGAGGTATGTCCACACAAGCATTACCGCGATGAGCGCGACAGGTGTCCCCAATGCTTTCGCATGTGCCGGCAGCACGCGCACCGCGATCTCTTTCAGCAACAATTCGAGAGCGAACGCGGCGATACTCACGCGGATGCCAACGCCCGCTACCTTTGTGAGATTCGGGCTGCTCGTTACAAACACCGCAATCGCGGCCGCCCAGAAGAACAGGAAAGGCACCGGCCCCTTCAACATCACGGCCGCGCCAAACGCGATTCCGGACGCGATACAAAGCTGCGCTCGCCGCACGGCAGATTCGTTCAGCGTCGCGTTGCGCGCGGCCACGATCGCGAGAAAAATCGCTAACGTCAGCGGGATGTCCAATTCCGAGTATCGCATCCGCTGCAGCGCGTACGGGGACGCAAGCATCGCCAGCGCTGCCCATCGCGCCGCGCGTTCGCCCGCCTGTTTGCGCGACAGGAAGTACATACTCATCACCAGGGCAACACCCGCAAGCGCCGTCGGCGTGCGCGCGGTGAATTCCGATATGCCCGCCGCGCGGTAGACGCCCGCAATGGCCCAATACAGCAGCGGCGGCTTCACGAGATACGGCTCGCCGTTCAACCGCGGAATAACGTAGTCGCCCGTGCGCACCATCGTCGCCGGCGGCGCAGCGCGCTGCCCCTCGTTGTCTTCAAAAATGTCGCCACGCCCCAACGCGAAAAAGACCGCGAACAGCGCCGCCCCAAGCAACACCACCCAGAACCTACTGGTCATGCTTCACCCACGCACTCCAACGCTCCCCTCCCTCAACACCCGCATTCGCGCCCGCACTCGTGCGCGTTCACGTGCTCGTCATCCTAATCGCAATCGAGTTCGTAATCGACCCCTTGCTGGTGCATCAGTCACCCGCGCCGCATGCACCCCTCAAGCACGTCGCGCGAGTCCTTCGCAAATGCAAAAACGCCCGGCATGAAGCCGGGCGCACGATTCGTCAATCGAATTGAATTCAGTTGTCTCGAATCGATCCCTTGCGGGCCTTCTTGAGCATGTCGCCCGAATACGGATTCCCCTCGAGCGGCTTGCCCTCCCGCTTCGCGGCATCGTCCGCTTCTTTCCACTCGCCGACGTATTTCAATCCACCGGGACGCGGCGTATTGCGGTCATGCGCGGACGCCGGCCACTGCTGCTTCGAAAACTTCGCGGCCGCCCGTGCCACCTCCGCGCGCTCCTCGGGCGTCATCGCGTGCCGATCCACTTCCGATTGCGCAACCGTTATGGCCCCGGTGCCGAACACCGTGCCGACGCTGGTTGCGCCGCCGTACCAAAGAATCGCCGCCGTGGACGGCAAATCCGCCAGCGCCGCCAGACGCCGATCCGAGTCGATGTATTCGTTTATCGGGTGTGTCTGCTCGACGGGCAGCGGATACTGGCCGGCCATACCCATGTAGGTGCCCCCGCCAATCTCCACCAGCCCACGCCGCACCCCGCGGAAGAACTGGACGCCTCCGCCCGCGTGGCCGGCCTTCCGGTGGCCTTCGTCAATCGTCGCACCGATTTGATAATGGAACGCCTTCAGCCCCCGCCAAAACGCCTTGAACGGCCGCGTCGCCGGCTCTTCCGCATTGCCATACTTGCCCCAATGCGAAGGCTCGATCGCCGTGCGCTGTTTGGATACCGGCGCCGAACTCTCGATCCACGTGTGGTACTTTTGGTACTGCGCCGATGCGCTCAACGCCACTACCGAAGTCAGCCCCGCCACCAAGAGGAGTCTCATCCGCTGCATGAAGCCTCTCCAAACCTTATGTGCCAAACCCCATAGGGCCCATACCGGCCCCGAACAAAATCAGTTTACAGCATTCCCCGCAACAATGCCAAGCACTTTTGGCCACGCACAAAACAGGGACGGAGGCGAGGGGTGGAATCCTCGCCTCCGTAAAGAGAACCGGCGGTCAGCAACCGGTTAGGAGTGATTCTTGCGCCGATACAGTGCCAGACTTGCCAATCCAAGCCCCAGCAGGCCAAGCGTCGCAGGCTCGGGGACAACGCCGCCCGGCAGATTTCCTGCAAACACGCTGTCATCATTCGGGCCCTGAGACCATTTCACGACGGCCAGGTTCCCGAAGAAATCCGGCGACCCGCCACTCGGAAGTCCATTGAAGAAGTCCAAAACATCGAGGTTCGACCCACCAACGAGGAATGTTACCGTCACGGTTCCACCAGACGCGAGACCGGCATTCCCCGGATCGCCGAAGTCGAACTCGTAGTCGTATGTCCCGAATGGGCCGGCCGAAGAGTTCTGCGTCAGCGCGGTATTCGTCAATGAACCGTCGTTGAGAATCGATAATGACGTCACGTCGCTGGACACGTTGAAAAACAATTCCGATAACGTATACGTGTCGGGGGCTGTCGTCTGGTTGGAAATCTCCATCGTCAGCACGCTTGTACCGACATCGAAACTCCAAACTACCTGGGCGTCAAACACCCCTGCGTCTGGCTGGTCCTGGTCACTCAGTTGACCGCTGAAGGCAATCACCTCCGCACCCGCTGGCACGGCTGCAACCGCGAGGAAAGCGGCTACCAGCGCCAGCACCCTGTTCGTCTTCATTGTTCCCACTCCTAAAGGTGTCAAAGCCTGATATAAATAGGATAAATGAGATGGAGCAAGAGGAATGCCGAATCGCACCTAAGGCGAAAAGTAACAATACGGAAGCCAGAATATCGTCGCAAGCCGCATTTCAAATTACTGCCGCATATATGCTTAGCAACTACGTCCGGGCAGAAGCGCGGAATTCTGCTATGTCAGTAGTTTACTTTGCCGGATAGTAACTCGCACTGAAACACTCAAAACCTTTTGTCATCACTGACCAACCTTTATACACTCCCTTCCCGTGAATCGCCCGGCCGCAACCCTACCCGAAGCGCCCGTCCAGTCCGTGCTGACGCAAACGCCGAATCAGCGCGCCCCAAATCGAAAATCTCGGAGACGAGTCCAGCGAACGGGTATCGTCTCGATTCGGCATCGAGAAGACGTAGTCCTCGCTCGAGGTGCGCAGGGTGATAATTGTGGATGCCCCGCATCATGAGGCATTTCCGTGTGATGACATTACCATCCACCTCAAACAGGCAGCCCGGTGTCACCATGCCCGCCAGTAGAAGTCGCCCGCCAATGCGGAGCGCTTCAATCGCGGCGGCAGCCGCACGTGGATCGCCGCACACCTCGAAAGCAACGTCTACTCCCTCTGCCCCGCCGGTATCTCGCACCCACCGCACAACGCCGCGGACATCGGTGGCATCCGAAGAGGCGAAGTCCGCGCCAAACCGTCGTGCCTGGTCCGCGCGAATCCGGTCTACATCGCTGACCAGTACGCGACCCGCCCCCGCCGACTTCGCGAGCGCGGCGAGATAAATGCCAAGCAGTCCGGCCCCCATAATCAATACGGAATCGCCAGGCCCTACTCCGCCGATGGACTCGACGGCACACACGGCAGTCGCCAGGGCGCAATTCGCCGGCGCCACAATGCTGTCGTCTAGGGCCGCCGGGACCGCGAAGATGGCCGTGCCGGGATAGAGGTAGATGTATTCCGCATACCCGCCGGTAAGTCCCGGCCAGGTGTCCGTGGACAAGTGGCCATACTTCTTTATATGGCGGCATTTTTGCGGGAGTTGCGCCGCGCAACGGTCGCACGCGCCACACGACGCCATGATGCTCCACGTTACCCGATCGCCAACACGCAGCGCTTTTCCGTTCCAGTAGCGCGTCCCCTCCCCCACGGCGACAACGTCGCCTACCGATTCGTGGCCGAGAATACTGGGGACCGGTTCGTTGCGCCGGCCCGACACCGTGTGCAGATCGGACCCGCAGACCGTGCTCAACCGAATTCGGCACAACGCCGAGCCGGGCGGCAGCGCGCGCGGCACGGAGAACTCGCGAATCGCGATCGGCTTGCCCGGCCCCTCGAATACCGCGGCCCTACACGTGGCAGGAAGGGCAACCATCGATTATGCGTGAAACAGCCGCTGGGCATTCCCGCCCGCAATCGCCTGCTTCGCGTCTTCATCCGCATCGAGGCACTGCAACTTGAGGAAGGCCGGCGACGCCGTCTTGAATGGGAAACCGGTACCCAGCAGGACGCGCTCCGGCCCAAGCGCGCCGACCATGATCTCGATGTCTTTTCCGAGCACGCTGGTCATGCGCGAGATCTCGACGTAGAACGGCAGCGCGTGCATGCGTTTCCAGTTGTCGCTGTCACGCGGCCAACCGAGGATCGATTCCAGAAGAATGAATGTGGTGTTTGGCCGCTGTTCCGCCAACGTCAGCACACGCACGGGATCGAGGTTGTCCACGACATCCATCCAATGCCGTTGCCGCGCGTCTTCGATCCGGCATTGAAACGAAACAGGCAAACCCGCCTCCGTCGCGGCGTCGAGAATCGCCAACGTTTCGGGACTTTCAATCGAATAGCCGTGGTAGATCGGGTACAGGCGCAGCGCCTTGAACCCGAGGTCAACGCATTCTTTCAAATCGCGTTGCCATCCCGCGTACGCAGGATTCAGCGTCGCGTACAACGCAAAACGGTCCGCATGTTCGCGCGTATCGTCGTACAGCTTCTTGTTGCCGTCGTGCGAATCACGGTACAGGATCGCATCCGCGGAAGCGACGCACGCCTTCGATATCCCGAATTGTTCCATCATCCCAAGCACGCCGGCGGTATCGTTCCGCCGCAACCGGCGAAACGGCCAGTTCCCGATAAACGTGTGCGCATCGACGATGCCGGGACCAAAGAGTGACTCATACCTCTTCATGGCACGGCCCTCTTCCGGAGGATCGCTTCAAAGTTCGCGCCAAGCACTCGCGCCCGTTCTTCGTCCGTCAGGTTTGCATCGAGGATTTTCCCGACGCCGCCCTCCATCGTCATATCCGTCGCGAAAAGCAGTCGATCCACGCCGACCGCCTCGACCGCTCTATCAACCATCCATTCGTCAATGACGCTTCCGGACGTATCGAGATAAACCGTCTCCGATTCGCGCAAATGCTTCAGCGCCCACTCCCAGTCGCCCCCGCCGCCGATGTGCCCCTCGATGAGGATCAACTCCGGAAAGCGCTGCGCCACGCGGACAAATCGCGCCGCGTCGCTGATGTGGGGCTGCAACTTCTGCGTCACCGGATCGTTCGGGCGCCCCGCATGCGACAACACCGGAATCTGCCACTCGCTCGCAAGTTTCAGAACCGGAGCGACAACGTCGTCATCGATGAAATGCTGGTTGTACAGCTTCACGCCGATGAAACCGTCGTTCTTCACGCGTTCGCGGATTTCGTCCAGCGCCTTCGGATCGGAGGGATTCACGTAACAGTACCCGCGATACCGCGTCGGGTGCCGCGCAATGGCCTGCTTCACGCGCTCGTTCGCGGCATGGAATTCCACATAGGTCAATGGCCCGGTAAGTTGCAGGTCGACCACGCAAAAAAGATCGATTCCCAAGAGGTCGCCCGCCTCGATCGTGGCGTCGCAATACTCCGTGTCCAGCGAACCGTCCTTCGCCGCACGGACGTGCATGTGACAATCGATCACCATGGGAATTTTGGATTTTGGATTTTGGATTTTGGATTGACGGTCCACAACAGACCGGACGAATCGACGCTGCCGTGGTGTCTGATCCATACCAGTCTCGATCTGGCTGCTATCACCGGCGCGAATCCAATCGAATTAATCATCTGAGGTGTCCCGCACAGCGCAACGAGCGGCAGTTCAATCCAAAATCCAAAATCCAAAATCCAAAATGGATACTCTCGCCGCCTGCTGGCGTCATTTCTCCCCGCCGTTTGCTAGGTCTTCGAACCCGAACAGCCCCATCACATGGTATCCGCTGTCCACGTGGATGACTTCGCCGGTAATCGCACTCGAATGGTCCGATAACAAAAACACCGTCGTCTGCCCCACGTCGGTTTGCGACACGTTGCGGCGCATGGGCGCGACCTTCTCGGCCGCGGTCAGCATGCCACGCATGCCGGCGATAGCGCTTGCGGACAAGGTCTTAATCGGCCCGGCGCTGATGCAGTTGACGCGGATGCCCTTCGGCCCAAGATCGTTCGCGAGGTAGCGCGCGCTGCATTCGAGCGCCGCCTTCGCCACGCCCATCACGTTGTACCGGGGCACCACCTTCTCCGCGCCGTAGTATGTCATCGCCACGATGCTGCCCCCGTTCGGCATCATGGGCGCAGCCTCGCGCGCGAGCGCGACTAGCGAGTACGCCGAAATATTGAGCGCCAACGCGAAGTTCGCGCGCGGTGTCGTGATGTATTGGTCCTTCAAGTCTTCCCGGTCCGCAAACGCGACCGAGTGAATCACGAAATCAATCGTGTCCCATTCCTTCTTAACCGACGCGAAAAATGCAGCAATCTCGTCGTCGCTCTGTACATTGCAGTTAAACACCGGCGATCCTGGCAGAAACTCGTCCACAAGCTTGCGCACGCGCCGCTCCAACTGCTCGCCCAGGTAATTGAACGCCAGCGACGCCCCCTGCGCCGCACACGCTTGCGCACACCCCCACGCGATCGACTTCTCGTTCGCAACGCCAAACACCACGCCGCGCTTACCCGCAAGCAAACCTTCCGCCATGACGCCTCCTTCGTTGGGAAATCGCGAAAGCGCGTATTGTAGAGGATGGCGCAGACTCATGCTAACTTGCGCCGAATTCGCCGGAATCCCCCTGCATCGCGGCACTTCTGGACCCGCCACGGAAGGGCACGATTCCAATGCGCGCCAAAGAAGTCTTTTAAGTAAACATTAACAATTCGCCCCTTCGGTGATATTCTGGTCGGTGGGGAATTCACTTCGAAAAGACTGGGCCAATCTCCAGTCGGGGGAATGTGTCATGCGATCGATTCCGTTCGCGCTCTGCATCATTGCCCTGTTTGGTGCAGGACTCTTCATTACCGCAACAGCGCACGCGCAAGGACCCGGCGGCTCGCCGGCTTCTCAAATCAACTTTTACGGCTCGCCAAATTCCGGCAAACCGCCGCTCGAGGTCCACTTTCATCTCGAGTGCGACGAATCCACGATGAACCAGGTTACGAAGTGGTCCTGGGATTTCGGAGATGGCGCCACGAGCAGCGACGGTTACACCTCGCACACGTACGAAAAGGAAGGCACATTTACAGTCTCGCTGGCCCACACGATAGGTGACAAGACGTACACCACGGCAAGGAAAAACTACATCTCGGTCGGTGCGAACGTCGCGCCACAGACCGAGTCGCAGCCCGAACAGACGCCGCAGGATCAACCGCAACCGGCGCAAACCTCTGAGCGTGCTACGACGCCGAACCTATCGCCACCATCGGCCGCGGACGACCTAGTCTTCATTCACCATTCCTGCGGCGAGAACTGGTTGAACAGCGGTCTGCACCACACATTGGCCGCGAAAAACTACATCGACGAACGCAACGACATCACCTACGGCGTTGCGGTCGCGCACGACTCCGGAAGGCCCGCGTCGCTCGGCGACGTGGCCGGCGAACTGACCGACATGCATCATTGGGTCCTCTGGTTCAATGACTACCTCGACGGCGTTCGCAGGCACGACTGCGCGTCCGGCGTCAACCGCATTGTCGTGTTCAAGAGTTGCTTCCCCAACAGCCACGTTGACGACAATGGAACCGAACCCGGCGACCCCTTCAGCGACTGGAAAACGACCGCAAACTACAAGGCAGTGTTCCGGCATCCCGCCGGGCCCGGCAATACCTATGAACACGATGGCAACGCCTACCGTGCGCTGGAAGATGTCTTCGCGAAACGTTCGGACACGCTCTTTATCGCCATCACCGCCCCGCCGGAATGCTGGCAGGATTCGGATGCGGAAATCGGCGCGCGGGCACGTGCGTTCAACCTATGGCTGAAAGGCGAGTGGCTCGCCGGTTACCAACAGCGAACCGGCCTGCACAACGTCGCCGTGTTCGACTGGTTCGACGTACTTGCCGCGCCGGCCTCGGACCGCGCTCATGCGAACCGCCTGCGCGGCGAGTATGGCGGCGGCTCCGGCGACTCTCACCCCAACGACGCCGCCAACACGCGATCGACGCAACTGTTCGCCGCGTTTCTGGACACCGCATGGCAGGCCTTCACCGCGGGAAAATAGACGCAGGGCCCGTTAAGGCCGGTTGAAGTACGCGCGGAGCGCCTCGATGTTCCGCGCATTTCCGGCGTTGTCCTCCGGCGGCAACGTGGTTGTCGTATCGGCCTTGGCGAACCCGTAGATGCCCCAGTCCGCGAAGCGGGCATCGTCCACGATCTTTTGCGCGTTGTGTTGGTCGCCCCAACCGCACACGCACTGGATAAGCTTCGTGTTTGCGCCCACGCCGCCGCGCACCGCCAACATCTTCTTCGGATCGGGATGCTCGTTCATGAGCCAATCCACTTCCTGCAACATCTTCGAGTCCTTGAGTTGCGGATGCAGCAAGTCGTAGCACGTGAGCCATATGATGCAGTCCGGCTTGGCGCGCTTGGCCGCGTCGCGAATGCGCTCCCAACACCGCGCCAATGCGCGGCGGTTGAACTCGTCGATGCGCTCGCGCGTCATCGCGTCGTCGCCCGGCCACGGTTCGCCAAACAGTTCCGAGTACATCGCCTTCTCGCAATCGAGCCACGCGTACTGCTTGTCCGTATAGAAGTGCGACGCGTTGTACACCCAATCGATCATGAACCCGTCGATTCCTGTCTTCGTCAGCGCCTCGGGGATTACGGCTGCAAGGTAATCGAGATATTTCGTCGTGAACGGAATCGATATCGAGTTCGGCAGCGGATGTACTTCGCCGGGATACTTCTCGCTCCAATACGCATTCGCCCCGATGCAGAAATAGCCCATGACCCGCATGCCCTCGGCATGCCCCAACCGCGTGATTTCCGCCAGGAATTCGCCCTGCATGCCCGGCTGCACCGGCGCCACCTCGCTGCGGTACCACGCGTAACCGGGACAACTCACGCAAAACGTCTGAATCGTGTTCGCGCCAAGCGCCTTGTACCAGGCAACGTGCTGCTCCGGCGAAGCCGACGCAAACATCCCCGGCGTCGCAAACCCCTCCGGCCCCCAATTGAAATCGACACAAAACGCTTTGACGCGGTCTCCCGGCGATGCCGCATCCGGAGCCGCGGTCACAACAAACGAGGCGACAAGAATTCCGAGAACGGACATGGCTCCCCCTCCCCACCTACCCCCGAGCCATTGTAACAGGAAGCATCCGCGCGATACTGCGGCTGGTGTGGTCCAAGTTCGCCTGCACACAAACTTGATTCGCCGTGACGCGCACATCCAGATTCGGACGCAACGGCGACGTCGCGTCGCGCGGACGTCACTCGATCGGTGGCCGTCCCGCCAGAGTTGTCAGAATGTTCATCGTCGCCTCCGTCATCGGAAAGCCGCCGGGATATGGAATCCATTCGACATGGTAATCCATAAAAAGCACGTTCCCACCGCTAAGGTCGTCGTGGTTATCCGGCCACTCGATAAGCATCGGAATGCGCGAGGCCGCAAGAGATGGGAGGCGGCTTCTCTCGGTTGCAAGAAATGCCAGGTCATTGCGCAGGCGGTGAATTGTACTGCCAAGACTCGTATTACCCGGTAAATCGGCGGAAAAATCGCCACCCTCGGCGAGTCTGGCCAGGTACGCATTCGCGAACGCTTCAACGTCGTCATCGGTCATGACGGCATATCCCAAGTACACGTAGCTGTGATCGTCAACCACTGGAGTCGCACACGCCATAGAAGATGCTGGGCAACTAAGCCGGATAATATCGTCCAGATAGAATGGCACCATCGGATATGACGTAAACATGAGTCTACCGGGTGCGTTCGACAATTGCGGCAGGAATCCGAATTCGGGCCACCCAAACGTCCTCATCGAGATGCCTAACGAGAATAGATTGTCTTGGCAAAGCGCTTGAAGATGAGGATCGTGTTCGCGAGTGAAATCTTTACTCGCCCAACTCGTCGTCGGTGCCCAATTCGCAATCGATGCAAGAGTCGTGACCGTGCTCTCCGTCATTGGAAACTTGCCGGGGTACGGAACGAACTCGCGGTGTCCATCCAAGAACTGCACGTGACCGCCAGTCAATGCTTGATGGTTCCCCGGCCATTCCATTAAAACGGGTATCTCGTGGTCACCTACGAATCCTTCTGGACTGGGATCAATCTCATGGAATAGCTGGCCAGACCGAGGCACACGTAATCGAACTAAGCTGTTTCCATAACTGCTGCTAATCGGAAGATCGTCCGAAAAATCTCCGCCGCCGGTAACTTCGGCTTGATATGCCTGTGCGAACGCCCGTACGTCCGAATCGTTCGTCATCACGTACCCGAAATATACGTAATGCCTATCGTCAAAGTCCGGTGGCAATGTTGTTGGCGCAGCAGCAGGGCAAACGAAAAAATTAGGATTGTCTACGTATTCGGGAAAAACTTCGCTTTGAGCGACCATCAGTTTTCCAGGCGTGTTTGATATGCGCGCATACTGCCTGCTGCTTTGATCTCGGCCAAATCCCAGGCACGCGAGATCCACAGTACCCAAATTCCGGCTGCACGCGTCGAGCCATCCGTACGGATCATAGTCCAGCGTTTCCCACGGCTGAAGCTGCGCATAGGCGGTTGTGGGTAGATGGCCTGCAAGCGACGCCAGCGCAGCAATTGTATTGGCGGTCATGGGAAATTCCCCGGGATAGTCCCTCCATTCCACGTGTCCGTCAAGATACACAATGTGCCCACCTGAAATGCCTTTATGGTTTCCAGGCCACTCAATTAAGATCGGGAATTCTCTGTCCGGAATGCACTGGCTCGGATCATTGACGTTCGTCGTGAGAAAGCGACCTATGTCCAGACGTAGTCGCAGCAATTCGTCTCCGTAGCTCGCTTCGGCGGGCAGATCGTCCGAGAAATCGCCACCCGAACCGATCTCCTCCCAATACGCGTCAACAAACGCGGCGACGTCTTCGTCATTTCGAACGGCATATCCGAGAAACGCGAAGTGTTGATCGTCAAAGCGCGGCTTTGGCGTTATGGGAGCAGCGCCCGGGCAAATAAGGACATCCGGTTTCGGAATATAGAGAGGATACACTTCGTCCTCCCGCATCATAAGTCTGCCTGGTTCACTTGAGAGTCTCGGTAATCGTTCCTGCGGATTGTCGCGTGCAAAGTTCAGGATGAAATGCTGCAATTCGAATGTGATATTTGCTGAGCATCGGGTGCCAAAATGATAGGTCTCTCGCTCAAGTGAATACGGCCACGTTAGAAGCGGATAGTTCCATCCCGTGGGAGGTTCGTATCCCGCCAAAGCGCCCAATGCTGAAATCGTTGCTTCCGTCATCGGGAATTCGCCGGGATATCGAATGAATGAAACGTGGCCGTCCATGTAGAGAACGTTACCGCCAAATCCCTCTTGATGATTATCAGGCCATTCAAACATTATCGGTATTAAGTGTTTATTCTCCGCGGGTACTAGATTCTCCCTTAGTCGGTACACCGCATTGCCAAAACTTGTCACACCGGGAAGATCACCGGAGAATTCGCCACCGGATGCAGTTTGTGCTGAATATGCATTCACAAAGGCCATAACGTCGATCTCGTTTCGGACCGCGTATCCCAAGTAGACGTAGTGTTTATCGTCATACGGCACTAACGGCGGCGGATCGATCCGCCCTTGGCACGAGAGCCACTCGGGGTCGAACCGGCATCCGGCGTAAATCTCATCCTGTGTAAACATCAGCCGACCAGGTACGCTTGATAGCTTGGGAAACCACACGTTTCCGCCGAATGTAAATTCCTTAAGTACGAGGCCGGTTCGCACCAGATTTCCTCGACAACTCGACGCATACGCGAAGACGTGCGCTTTATTGCCGCGCTGCCACGGCGTCAAATCATCCGGCCTTGTCATGGCCGTCACGCGCAATTGTGCCTGCGGCATGTGTTCATTGGGATAATCGGCGGCGATGTCCCACACGATGCGCCTGTCCACGCCCGGCGCGACGTGCGCGATGTCGCCGGTTATCGACGTGACTGGATACGAGAAGCCGTCCGCGCCCGCGTTCTTCGACAGCGACACGGCAATATCGCAGTTGCACAGCAGCGAGGTGAGGTCGTACGTGATGACGACTTCCGTGCCGCCGCCCGAGCGCGGCTGCTGCGTGAAGTGCACGTTGGTCACTTCCGGCGCCTGCCCATGCGCCGCAGGCGCAGCGAACACGGCAAGGATCAACGTCACGTGCGCCGCGCGGCCCAGCCGCCGCGCCACAACCGCGCCCAACACGACCAACGCCACAACCACCGCCCACACCCGCACCGGCACTGCCGGAAAGTTCAACGTCAACAACGCGGAATCGTCGAGCGTACCGACATTGCCTAGCGCGTCCGACGCGCTGATATGGATGTCCGCCGGGGTCGGCCCGCCGCCCCCCGGCCGCACGGTGAATGTGTAGGTGTACGTCCCGCCCGATTCGCCCACGAACAACGCCCCGTATCCGTTCACGTACACCAGCGGATTGCCAAGCAGCGGTTCGGAGACATCGAACGTGATTGTGACCGCCTCGCCCGGGTCCGCATTCGGCTGGCTCACCTGCAGGTTCGTCACCGTCGGCCCCATCGTGTCCAGCAACCCGACCTGCGAGTCCCCGCTGCCCGTGAGCGCGCCCACACAAGGGCACAGGGCGACCGCCAACGCCACTATCCCCCAAGCAAAGCGATTCATGCGCGGCCCTCGCGTACAACGCACCCATCAAACCCGAGAGTAAGACCGGCGTGATGCTACGCCATTCCGCCCTACTATTGCAATCCATTTGAATGACGCATGAGACTATTTGGACGGCAGCGGCGCGGCGTCCGCCCGGCGCCGCATTCTACATAGTCGCAGTGCTCGCCTGAGCAATAGGAGCGATTCGTAAGCGCGGTCTCGGATGGGACCGTGAGGGTCGAGCAGGTTCATGATGAGTCTACCAGCCACGGCATGTCGTTCACGCGGGACCGATAGCTTTCTTTTCCTCGTGCCAGGCCGCCGCAAAACAGTTCAATCAATCCCCTCGCGCTTCATCAGCCGCCACAACGTCGTCCTCCCGATGCCCAACAACTCCGCCGCTTCCGATCGGTTGCCGCGGGTGCGTTTGAGCATTGCGCGCAGGGCGTCTCCGGTGAGTTCTTGCGAGGGCCGCACGGAGCGAGAGTGAATGATTTCCTCCAGCGGTTAATCGATGCCGGGTCACTCGCCTGCACCCGAAGGCGCAACAGGCGATTAAGAAAGGAATCGATCGTACTCGTCATGCGGACCGATCCAAAACCATGTGACCGTATTGCCCTCGCGGATTCCAAGAGCGCGGTACCCGCGCGAGATGCGGACGGACCAGACGTTTTCTTCGGTGTCCACGCACTTGAAGTGTAATGACGGATGGTACGGATTATCTTTCCACAGACGATAAGCTTTTCGGACTTGAGTGCGGAGCGTTTCGTCAACCAATTGGTACGACGCCCAGAACGAGGGCAGCGCGCGAGAAATCACAACCGCTCAAGATCGAGCGGCTCGGCGAGGCCTTGCGCGATTTCCCGTTTGGCGCGGCGGGCAGCTTCCGCAAGTTGCGGTTGCGTTCTCGCGATCGTATCGTCCCATTGAATTTCGTCGCGGAGATCTTCGAGGTATTCCCGCAGGTGGTCGACGACCTGTCGTTGCGCGGCTTCGGGCAGGTCCTCAAGTATTTGGACGACCGTTGTTATCGCGCTGGATGACATAGCTCTCTTCCAATGCTTCCGTTGCGATCCGGAATGTCACGTGTCTCAATTCTAACACCGAATACAAATGCCGGCAACGGCGGCTTTATGGATCAATCAATCCCTTCGCGCTTCATCAGCCGCCACAACGTCGTCCTCCCGATGCCCAGCAACTCCGCCGCCTCCGATCGGTTGCCGCGGGTGCGTTTGAGCATTGCGCGCAGGACGTCGCCGGTGAGTTCTTGCGAGGGCCGCACGGAGCGGAACGAAATTATCTCTTCCGGCAAGTCTTCGATACCAAGTTCGCGATTGGGGCCAAACACAACCGCATGTTCGATTGTATTCCGCAACTGCCGCAAGTTTCCCGGCCACGCACAATCGAGCAGCGCCTGCTTGAACTCCTTCGAGAACTGCGCGGCCGGGCGATCGTAACGGTCGCGCGCATCGACCATGAACGCGTGCGCCAGCGGAAGGATACAGTCGAGCCGGTCGCGCAACGGCGGCACGTCCATGCGTCCGATGGCGATGGCGTAATACAGGTCTTCGCGGATTTTGCCGTGCGTCATCTGGGTCTGCGGATCGTACTGCGTCGCGGCGATGACGCGCACATCGGCCTTCTGCGGTTCCTGCGCGCCGAGCGGCGTCACCGTCTTGTCCTCCATCGCGCGGAGGAGCATACCCTGCGCCTCGGGCGTGAGATGCGTGATCTCGTCGAAATAGGTCGTGCCCTTGTTCGCGCGCGCGAGCGCGCCGGTGTGCCCGCGGCTGGCGCCCTGAAACGCGCCCTGCGCAAACCCCGCAAGTTCCTGCACGAGCAGCGACGCCGCCAGCGCACGGCAGTCGACCACCTCGAACGCGCCTGCCTTGCGCGCGCTGCACAAGTGGATCGCTTTGGCAAGCGTGGCCCGGCCCGTGCCCGGTTCGCCGACCATGAGAACCGGCACGTCGGATTGCGCAACCTGCTTCGCGCGCCGCATGACCGACTGCATGTTTTCGGATTCCGCGATCAGGCTGTCGAGCAACAGGTCGCTCTTGAGCCGGCGGTTGATGCTGTTCAGCGCCGCAGCCGACCGGCTCGCAGTCTCCTTGAGCTGCACAATCTGCTCGTCGCGCGCGGTCAGTTCGGCATCAATGGAATCTACCTTGAATGCGTTGCGCACCCAGTTCGCTTCTTCGCCGTATTCGTTCTCGAACTTGGCGAGGATGCGGCACGGGCCCTTGCCCGAAGCCGAACACGACTTCTCCATCGCAATAACCCGCCGGCCTAGAACCTCGCTCGTGTGCCCGGCAAGGTAACCGCAGGTGGTCCAGCACACCGAGTCAGCGGCTTCGGTCGTAACCAGGCGGTGGACAGCGGCTTCTGTCGAAGATTGAAGGGTGATTTCTCGGTAAAGTGTATTTGACTCCAAGTCGAACTCGAACCGCACCGGCTCCGCCACGAGCTTCCCCAACATCTGAGCAAAGACCGTAACCGCCTGGAGCGCCAACCGAACATTCCCCTCGTACTGCTCAAGGTGCCGCAAGGCGTCCCGGCGCCCCTGCTCAAACCCGATCCGGTAATACAGGGATCGCGCACGATCCCGGCCAAGCGTCTGGATGACCTGGCGCCGTTCCACAGCGAGGGACTCGACATCCTCGAACACCCCGACCCGGCCCATGAAGCTGACCTTGCCGGAAGGGGGACTAGTCTCGATCCAACTCGTCCGAGTGTTCTCTAGGTAGTGGCCGAGGACGGGGGGCAAATCCAGAAAAACTTGAGCGCTGAGGCGGGTTGGACGCTTTATCATGGCAATTCCCCTAGGTGAGGGAGTCTAACAGTGACTTGTCAGAAAATCAAGTGTTTCATTAGAAACATGACGTTACTGCTTATAATATGTAAAAAGATAATATACGCACAACATGTCAATATCCCCAAAATGGACCCTGTTTGATTGGCTCAACCCCGATCCCGCGCGCGTAGCCAAGCCCAAGCGAGCAACGTCGAGCTACTTTGCAGGGGTGGACTGGGCGGCGGCCTTCTGTAGAACGCGGCGCTTCTTGAGCCCACTAAGCACGATCCAAAGAATGACCCCTGCGGCCGAAGCCGCCAGGGCCATGACCTGCTGGGTGGTCATTCCAAAGGCGAGGATCGGGTTCCCATCGTCGCGTAGCATTTCGATGCCGAACCGGCCGATGCCGTAGAAGAAGAAATAGTAGCAGGTTGTCGAGCCGTGGAAGGGCCGACAGTACTTACGAAGCGTTATTAATAATATACACAAAATCACCAAACCAAAACTGCTGTAAAGCTGTGTCGGGTGAATGTGATACGACCACTGGTCAATGGCCGGGTTCAGGCCAAATCTGTGAACGTGATCCAAAAACGCGGGGCTTCCGGTCATAGGTTTCGCGGTGTCGAACGGTACGCGCGGAAAACTAATGCCCCACGCCATATCGGTGCGCGCGCCGTAGCAGCAACCGTTCAGAAAACAGCCGAGCCGCCCGAGCGCGTGGCCAAGCGCCAGGCACGGCGCGGCAAGGTCACAGACCGTCCAGAACGGCATCTTGTGCCGGCGGGTCCACCACCAGATGAAAACGACCGCGGGCGGAATCGCACCTTGAAAGACGAGTCCCCCGTTCCACAACGCGAACCAGCCGAGCGGATTCGACCAGGAAAAATCTTCGGGAAACATCATAATGAACGCGACACGCGTGCCCGCGAGCGCGAGCAGCAACACCCAGAACGCCGCATCCGCGATCTTGTCCGGGTCGAGACCGAACTTCGGGGCGTCGCGCCGCGCGAGAAATAATCCCGCGAGAAACCCGAACGCCATCATCAGGCCGTAGGAGTGAATCGGCAGCGGACCGAGCTTTAGGAGGATGGGGTACATTCACATATCCCTATTCGGTTGCAGAACTCCGTGCACCTCGTGCTCGTGCGTCGTAATCGCGCTCGTAATCGTAATCGAATATGGACGTCAAAAGCGCTCTGCAAAACTTGGGCGAAACGTACCCCCAGCAACCGACGCGCGGACGTTTTAGGATTGTTCGATTAGTGGCCCGATTCAGATTATGAGGACGATTACGACTGCGAGCTTCAAATGGCCGAGAACGCCCTGGTGCAATCCGCCTACAGCGACCCCGTCTTTTCCAACTTCGCCTGGCACTCGATGCAGTACCGCGCCGACGGAAATACCTCGAGCCGTTTCGGGTTGATCGGTTTCTCGCAGCCTTCGCAATCGCCGTATTTCCCCAGCTTGATCCGTTCGAGCGCGTCGGCTACGTCGCGCAACCGTTGCGCTTCGCCGCTGGCGATGCTGAGCGCGGTCTCGCGCTCGAAGTTGTCCGTGCCGACTTCGGCGTAACTCGCGATGTCGGCCGTTTGGTCCGTAGCGGTTTGATAAAGGGTATCTTCCTCAAGGCGGCGAATGCCCATTCCAAGGCGTTCGCCCTCTTCGAGGAGGAGTTTCTCGTACTTCTTCGAATCCCTCTTATTCATCGTCAACCAACTCCCAGTTGTTTGGCGCAAACGGCACAGATTTGTTCGTGGCCGGCAATAGTACCAACCGTCTCGCGCACATGCCAGCAACGGACACACTTCGACCCCGGCGCCGGCGCGACGGTTACAGCTACGCGTTCTTCCGCACCCTTTCCTCGATCCGAAATCGGCGCAATCTGAATATGTGAAACGATCATGAGGTCGTATAGCTGGCTCTCATAGACCCGCAACACGCGCCAAGTTTCTTCATCTCCGGGCCAAATTGTCAGCGACGCCTGCAACGACGAACCAATCATCTCGGCGCGGCGCGCTTCTTCAAGTTGTTTCGACGCAACCGCACGCACGCGCAGCAGCGCGTCCCATTCCGCGGCAGCGCCGTTTGCCAATTTGTATTCCGGCCTGACAGAAGGAAACTCCGCAAGGTGCACGCTTTGTTCCCGGCGCAGGTGTTCCGGCAGATAGCCCCACGCCTCGTCCGCCGTATACGCAAGCACCGGCGCCAGGAGCGACAACAAGTCGGACAGAATCTCCGCCAGCGCGGTCTGCGCGGCGCGCCGGTCCTTCGATTCTTTCGCGAAGGTGTACAGGCGATCCTTGAGCACGTCGAGATACAGCGAGCTCATGTCCACCGCGCAGAAGTTGTGCAGCGCGTGATAGACAATGTGAAACTCGTAATCGGCGTACGCATTCAGCACGCGCTCCTTCACCACCTGCATCCGGTGCAGCGCCCACTTGTCGATGTCCCACATCGCATCGTACGCAACGGCGTCGTTCGCGCCGAAATCCGCGATGTTCCCAAGCATGTGCCGCATTGTGTTACGAAACTTACGATAGGAATCCTGCTGCCGCGTGAGGATTTCGTCGGAGATGCGCACGTCCTGGCGGTAATTCTCGCTCGAGACCCACAGACGCACGATGTCCGCGCCGTATTTTTTCAATAGATCCGGCAGGCCGACGTAGTTGCCGAGGCGCTTGGACATCGCCTTGCCCTCGGCATCGACCACGTAGCCGTGCGTGAGCACGGCGCGGTACGGCGCGGCGCCCTTCGCGGCAACGGCGGGAATCAGCGACGACTGGAACCACCCGCGGTGTTGGTCGCTGCCTTCGAGGTACAGGTCCACCGGCCACGTGAGGTCGGGATGCGTTTCGCACACCGCCCGGTGACTCGAACCCGAATCGAACCAGACATCGAGAATGTCTTTCTCATGGACAAACTCGGTCTCACCGGTCACCGGGTGTTTCGCACCGGGCGGCAACAGTTGCTCCGTCGGCGTGTCAAACCAGCGGTCGATGCCGTCCGCGGACGACAGCGCCAGTTCTTCGATGCGCTTGAACGATTCCGGCGTCGCGTAGACCTCGCCGCTTTCCTTCCCGTAGAACACGGGAATCGGCACGCCCCACGCGCGCTGCCGGCTGATGCACCAGTCCGGGCGCTGCGCAACCATGCCGTAGATGCGTTCCTTGCCCCACTCGGGAATCCACTGCACCGTGTCGATCGCCGCGAGCACCTTTTCGCGCAGCCCGTTGTGGTCCATATTCACGAACCATTGCGGTGTCGCGCGGAAGATGACCGGGCCGCTGCAACGCCAGCAGTGCGGGTAGCTGTGCTGATACGCCGAATGCGCGACGAGCGCGCCGCTTTCTTTCAGGTCGTTGACAATCTGCGCGTTCGCCTTGAATACGAACTGGCCCGCATAAGGTCCCGCGTCGTTCGTAAACACGCCGCTCTTGTTCACCGGCGAGAACGGCGCAATGCCGTACTTCATGCCGACGACGTAGTCCTCGTGACCGTGTCCGGGCGCCGTGTGCACGCAGCCCGTACCCGCGTCGAGCGTGACGTGCTCGCCCAGGATCACGGGGCAGACCTTCTCGGGGAAGATCGCATGACGGTACGTTAGATGTTCCAAGTCTTTGCCGGTGAACTTCGCGACCGTCTCGTACTGCGTGATGCCCATCGCCTCGAGCGCAACCGGCGCGAGGAAGGACGACAGGATGTACGTCTCCCCTCCCACCTTGATCGCGCTGTAGTCGTAATCGGGATGCACGCACACCGCGAGGTTCGCGGGCAGCGTCCACGGCGTCGTCGTCCAAATGACAAAATAGACGTCGCCGCTCACGCCGGGGACGGGCTTTTCCGCCTTGAACTTCACATAAATCGACGGCGAGGTCTTGTCCCCGTACTCGACTTCCGCCTCCGCCAGCGCCGTCTCGCAGTTCGGGCACCAATAGATCGGCTTGAGCCCGCGGTAGATCGCCCCGGTCTGGTAGATTTCCGCGAACGTGCGGATGATCGTCGCCACGTACTGCGGGCTGAGCGTGAGGTACGGGTTCTCCCATTCGCCGGTCACGCCAAGCCGTTTAAAATCCTTCCGGTGAATGTCCACGTATTTCAACGCGAACGCGCGGCAGCTCTGGCGGATTTCCGCCTGCGACATCGTCTTCGCCTTGCTGCCGAGTTCGGACGCCACCTTGTGCTCGATCGGCAACCCATGGCAGTCCCAACCCGGCACGTACGGCGCGTCGAACCCCGCCATCTGCCGCGATTTGACCACCACGTCTTTCAGAATCTTGTTCAGCGCGTGGCCGGAATGCAGCTCGCCATTGGCGTACGGCGGACCATCGTGCAGCACGAACTTCTTCCGCCCCGCACGCGACTCCCGCATCAATTTGTACAAGCCCATCTCCTCCCACCGCGCCAGGATGTCCGGCTCCCGCTGCGTCAGGTTCGCCTTCATCGGAAACGCGGTATTCGGAAGATTGACCGTGTCTTTGTAGTCTTTGTCCGTCGCCGTTGCCATGTGTGCCTACCAAGCCATTCGGTAATCCGCCAAAAATATGCGCAGATCCCCCCGAATTGAGGCCAAGAATCTAGCACGGCGCGGCGGGTAAATCAAAAAGCGGTAACACTGGCCCATGCTTTCGGGAAATTCAGCCCCGCCAACCTATCCAACAAATAGACGGTCGCCTTGGGTGGTGTTAGTGTATCATTCACGCGCCAAGGTGGGGAGACCGGACTTAACGGTCCGAACACCGCTATTACTGGTTGTGGGCTGCGAGAGATTTCCACTGGTGGCTGGCTGAGATTATCTCGTTGTCTCAAATTCGACGATGGGGAAAGGCGCCCTCTACGCATAGGTAGAGAATCATGATTGACACAATTCGAAACGCGCTAGTGGTGCGACCACGAATTGAAGCCGTGAAGCAGATTTTTTGGGAGATTCTAGGGTTCGACCGCGTACGTGACGAACTAAACATCAACGTGCTCGGCCTCTCGAAAGAAAGTGTCGTCTCGGCGGTCGAGGTATTTGGCGAAATAGACGATTTCAAACTGATTCTTGCACACCTAGACGGCCGCACAAGCTGGAATCCTCGTCTGCTTGATGAGATCGCACAGGCCGTCGCCCGGCAGTGGCCCACTTCAGCGCTGCTACTCACGGATAACCTGGAACGCGAGTGGATTCTATTGCAGCAGAACGGCGCAGCGCGTGCCGCAGCGCTCCGCCTATTTGATCCTAGTATGCAGGCAGTACCTGTCCTTGCCCAAATTGGCCGCTCCCTCGCAGGGGACGATCTTTCCACACTAGAAGCCGATACCCAAATTGCGTCGGGACTGGATTGGGCCCGATGCGAAGTAATCATACGCCATTGGTTCGCAAACCTCGAAGCACCCACGCACTCCGCCTTTACGCTATGGATAAAGACAATGCTCAGTTACAGACTTTTCTCGCCCGCGGAGGAAAGGCAGACGTTCTTGCGTTTGGCAGACCTTTGGCCAATGACAGAGCGCGGCACACACTCCTGTCCTGGAGGCCCGGCTGCGCAATACTTTCAAGAGTGCGTCTATCGAAACTTGCGTTTGGCCGCGTGGATCGGATTCAAATTCCGCGACCAGTGCTCGACTGCTCTTGAACTGTTGGATCTTTTCCAAGAAGGCACCATAGGTTTGATGCGGGCGGTCCAAGAATATGATCCCGGCCGCGGCCACCGCTTTTCAACCTACGCCTATTATTGGGTTAGACAAACGGTTCGTCGTCACATTGATTTGCAGGGGAACACGATTCGCATACCTGTGCACGCGCTTGATGAGCGCAGAAAACTCGCATCCGTCGAACGCCGCTTAACCCAACATTTAGGGAAATTGCCATCATCGAACGACCTTGCAAGTGAATTGATGATCAGTCCGCGCCGGATCACCGCACTCCGTTTGCTACCGCTTCGTCGTTTGCCCTTAGCGACCCATAACGATGAAACTCAAGACGAGAACCTAAAGTGCGCATTGGCAGAAGCGAACCCCGTAGCTGCTGCCGAGCACGTGGCAGAGGAAAGTATCGCTCGCGACGTTATAGATGAAACACTTGCTAGCCTGTCGGAACGTGAAGAAAAAGTAATCCGTCTACGATTTGGACTTGGCGACGGATACCCGCGAACGCTTCAAGAGGTCGGCTCCATTTTTGATGTGACACGCGAACGCATTCGGCAAATTGAAGCTGAAGGTCTCCGCAAGTTACGCCATCCAACAAGAAAGAGATACTTGAGAATGTTACTCTAGATGCTTGGCCGAAGTTGGCTGCGCAATTAGAAAAGGATTCCAAATTCGGTGCCATCCCACGACATTATCGACAACCGCAAAGAAAAGTTGGTAGAAAATATTCTCGCTATATTGCCGCAGTCTGAAAAGGCACGGTTCGCTGTTGGCTACCTTTTTCTCTCTGGGTTGGAGGCAATCGGCCACAGCCTAGGGTCGCTAACTGAACTGAAATTACTCGTGGGCAATACATCCAGTCGAGAAACCATCGAATTGCTGGCGGAAGGTTACAGACGGCTTGATATGGTCGAGGATTGTCTCGAAGCGCAGCGCTACCCCAAACGCAGCGAACAACGCCGCAGAGTAGACACAACAGCGTTGAACATCCGCGAATCCATGGAGATGATGGATCAAACTGATGCAGGACAAGATCTAGCGCGATCTTTGCTCGACATGATTGAGCATGGCCGGTTGCAGGTCCGGGTCTACACGAAAGGCAGACTACATGCAAAAGCATACATATTTGACTTTGCTCGGCCAAACCCGGGCAATTCCGGTATGGCTATCGTTGGATCGTCAAACCTAACTCTCGCAGGTGTGCGTGACAATACGGAACTCAACGTACTTGTGCACGACAACGCCAGTCCCCTCCGGCCAGGAGATGGCAACCACGCCGCGCTTGTTGCTTGGTTTGACGAACTATGGAGCGAGGCTCAAGACTTCGATTCCTATTTGATGAAGGAAATAGAACAGTCATGGGCGGTCCAACTTGCCACGCCGTACGATATCTATCTTAAAACGCTTTACACGTTGGTGGAGGATCGTCTCGACGGAACAGAGACGACCGAGATCCTATGGGATGACGAAATTACGCGTAGGTTAGCTGATTTTCAAAGAGTCGCCGTACGACAAGCCATTCAAATGATTCGCGATAATGGCGGATGTTTTGTCGCAGATGTTGTCGGATTGGGCAAGAGTTACATCGGGGCTGCCATTATAAAACACTTTGAGCGTACCGAGCATGCGCGGCCACTCGTGATTTGTCCGAAGCCGTTGGAAGGGATGTGGATTCGATACAACGAAACCTACCATCTCAACGCACACGTCCTTCCGATGAGCATGCTCCAAACAGATCCCGGACGCGGCGTCAACATGCTTGAGGACGTTCGATATCGCGATCGCGACTTTGTTCTAGTAGACGAGTCGCACAACTTCCGTCACCATTCCTCTCAGCGCTACGAGGAGCTTCAACGCTTCATATCCACAGGCCGAAAAGTATGCCTTCTGACAGCGACGCCTAGAAATAGTCGAGCGCTAGATTTGTACCACCAAATTAAGCTCTTCCATCCGGAAGAAAAAACCTATTTTCCCATCGACCCGCCAGATTTGCGGGAATACTTCCGCTTAATAGATAACGGAGGAAGGCGCCTTGAAGACTTGCTTCGGCATGTATTGATTCGAAGGCAGCGCCGACACATTTTGCGTTGGTACGGGTACGCGGACGATACTCAGCAACCCCTACGCGAGCTGGACGACGATCACTGTGGAGTATACCTTAATGGCGGCAAACGCGCCTACGTCCTCGTGGCAGGTCGACACCAATACTTTCCAAAACGGGAGCTTGACACACTCCGCTACAGCATTGAGGAGACTTATCAAGGTTTGTATCAAACCCTTCGTGCTAATTTGGGGCGGCCTCGGGGCGAAGGACGAGACGTTAGGCCGGGTCAGGAACTCACCTATGCGCGATACGGGCTGTGGCGGTATGTACACATCGAGAAACAGAAGCAAAAACCATACACGGATTTGCAGCGGGCAGGGTTCAACTTACGTGGCCTCATACGCACAAGTCTATTCAAGCGTTTTGAGTCGAGTGTTGAAGCATTTCGGCTGTCGCTCAAGCGCATGGTGCGTACGCACGAGATGTTCGTAAAGGCGATTGATCAGGGGTTTCTTCCAGCAGGCGAAGATGCCGAGGCGCTACTCGGACGCTCGGGTCAAATAGACGATGACGATTTGCTTTGTGCGCTCGAAGAAGTAGCGGGCCAATATGATTTGCGGGATTTCAATTCAGAAATCCTTCGGTCCCATATTCAAGCGGATATTGAGCTTCTTAAAAGTATGGTCTCGGCCGTTATGCCAATCACGCCCGAGCACGACGCAAAACTACAGACTCTCTTGCACCGTCTGAAAAAACCTCCGATAGGGAAAAATAAGTGTCTGATCTTCACGCAATTCGCTGACACGGCGAAATACATATTCGATAACGTAAATCCGCACGCATTAATCAAGGACGTCGACATCATCTTTGGTACCGACAAGAGCAAGCAGCGAATCGTCGGGAGGTTTTCTCCGCAATCAAATCCCGAACTGGCACCGCACCATCCTGAGCAAGAAATACGTCTACTAATTGCCACGGACGTACTCGCGGAAGGGCTAAACCTCCAGGATTGCAGTGTGGTTGTTAATTATGACTTACACTGGAATCCTGTTCGCCTGATTCAACGATTCGGGCGAATCGACCGGATAGGGTCCGAATTTGGCACCATACACGGTCTCAATTTTCTACCTGAAACAGGTATCGACAGAAATTTGGGTCTGACGACAATTCTTTCGCGCCGCATAGCGGAAATCCACGAAACCATAGGCGAAGACGCAGCCATACTTGACAAGAATGAAATGATCAATGAAAAGGCAATGTACGCTATATATCAGGATGGGAAGTTGGGAGTAGAGCACGAAGGCGAGGAAGACTTGCTCGATCTTAATGAGGCTGAGGAGTTTTTCCGTAATTTAGCTCGCGACACTCCAGGTGAGTTCGAGCGCATTCAAAATCTACGAGATGGAATTCGCTCTGGAAAAAGTGCCTCTGAAGACGGCAGCTATGTCTTCTGTAAAGCTGGAAGATACAATCAACTTTTTCTTATTGGCACCGATGGGCAGATTATTTCACGCGATCTTCCGCGTGTACTTTCTGCAATTAAGGCGACTCAGGAGACGCCGACAATGTCGCCGCTGCCGCAAGGCTACAACAAACGGGTCATGAGTGTTCGCGATTTGTTCGCGCACGAAGTGAAACATCGTCAGTCCGAGCGTGATCACACAATGTCTCTCCGTCTTTGCCAGCGTTACGTGTTACGCGAACTTCGTACACTCTTTGCTGGGACTGATGACGAAGACCGTAAGGCGCAGATTTCCGAACTGGAGCGAGCTTTCCGATTGACGCCAACTGCCGCGCTTACGAAGGAACTGAATTCGTTGCGACGCAATGGGGTGACGGCTGAGGCACTAATTAAATCGTTAACCACCATCTATCATCAGCACCGTTTGCGTGATCGCATCGAACAGGACGAAAACTCGGCGAGGCGCCTCGCCGAGTTTCCGCGCATCGTATGTAGCGAAGCACTCATATGGCACGAGTAAAATCGAAATGAAGACTCAGGAACATGACAATTCAGGGACAGGCCACGAATTACACCACTCGTACACCTGCACACAGACCGATACCGTCTCTCGTCCCTTACTGCGCCCCGTCTCATGACTTGGACTATGCACTTCAATCCGCACAAGCGCCCTGCGCCTCGCCCGACGCTTTCGGTTAGTCAGGCTTCGTACCCTCCTCGCTCCAAAGCAACGCGCGCCCTCGATACTGCGTGTTCTCCGTCTTGCCCTGGCGGACTCCGTGGTTCATGAACGGATATTAAAACGTCAATATATCCTGCAACCGCAGCCTCCGATTGCTTGCTTGCAATCCTCCCCCATCCGTGTTAGGGTCATTTCGGATGAGGCGTCATGTTGACGCCTTCGTTCGAGACTCTTTGATGGCTACCCTGCCAACGTTCTGCATGCCGCGCATCCCGGCGCTTGCTCCTCCTTGGTAACTTCCCACCCGAGAATCCTGGACCATCGCACCGAAGAGTCGAAGTACCAAGTGAAGGAAAAGAAGACAATGAACATCTATGTAGGCAACCTCGCGTACACCACGACCGACGAAGACCTGCGCACTCAATTTGAAACCTACGGCCGCGTGGACACCGCGCGCGTCGTGATAGACAAATTGACCAGTCGCTCCAAGGGTTTCGGGTTCGTCGAAATGGCGAACGGCGCGGAAGCGCAGGCCGCAATCTCCGGCCTCAACGGCAAGGACCTCGGTGGCCGCACGCTCAACGTGAACGAAGCGCGCCCGAAGACCGAAGGCGGCGGTGGCCGCGGCGGTTACGGCGGCGGACGTGGCGGCAGCCGCTACTAATCCAATCCTGCCAGATTAGAACCCATCCCCGGGCCGCGCAGGAAACTGCGCGGCCCCGCTTTTTTTCTGTCGCGCTCAGTGAACCACTCGCTACAGCGCTCCGCTGGAAAGCGATGTCTTGCATCGCCCTGCCTCAACTGCTACGACGAAGCCGTTTCATGCGGATCGTCCCACCCCGCCCAACTTAGTCAACAATTTCACTCCAGTTCGCGCCGCGCCAAAGGTCACGCCGACGTATTCTGTTCGCAACTTATCGCGGCGCGGGCGATATATTCGCCCTTTCCGCTGCACGCTCTGCGCACCGGGCCCCCCGAAACCCGATACCCGCTTACCTTTCCCCGACATGCCCGATAGACCCCGCACACCCGACAGCCCTCTTCCATACCCCATACCCCATACCCGTGTGCCCTCCGCCAACACCCCAACGCCCCTCGCAGATACACTGAAAACACACGTAAACTCTGGTCAAGTGTTACCTATGTCTTGACCCAAACTGTTACCCATGTCCTGACCCGGCCTCTTCTCCTGCATTCCCGAAACCCGATACCCGAAACCCGATACCCGCTTGCCTTTCCCCGGCAGACCCGACAGACCCGAATCCCATTTCCGCTGACCCTTGAACCCTGACCCCTAACCCTCCTGGCCCTTTGATTGCCACTACGCCATGCTCGCATCTCCGTGGTGTACGAGCGGGTGATGGACCATCGATGTATGTTGCACTGACATTGTCATTACGGTATCCTGTCTTCATTGTTCGAACGGGAGACCCTGTCATGCCTGCTTCTCAACAAGAAAAGGCCAAGCGCAACACGCTGAACCTTCGCATTTCCGCGGAACTCCGTGGACTCATAGATCAGGCTGCCGAGTTGGCGGGCAAAAACCGTACAGACTTCGTGCTCGAGGCCGCTCGCCAGGCGGCCGAAGATACGCTTTTGAATTGCACCGTATTCATGGTGAACTCCAAAGCCTACGCCGAGTTCCTCGCGCGCCTTGACGCGCCGCCGCGCCCGAACAAGCGTCTGCGCCGCTCCTTGCAGACCGCCGCCCCATGGGAAAAATAAAGGGGATACTACCCCCCGATCTACTTGCGGATCACCACGACATTGCGGGGTTCCGTTCCGGGGAGGCCTCCCTCGACGATTGGCTCGGTCGCCGCGCGCGGCCCAACCAAATAAGCGGCGCTTCACGCACCTACGTCGTGTGCCACGACAAACGCGTGATCGGCTACTACGCACTCGCATCAGGCGTGATCGCCGTCGAAGCCGCACCCGGCCGGTTCCGGCGCAACATGCCAAATCCAATTCCCGTCGCCGTACTCGCGCGCTTGGCGGTGGATGAGACCTGGAAGGGCCGCGGCATCGGCCGCGCCTTGTTCCGTGACGCAGCGCAGCGCGTGGCGCAGGCCGCCGACGCAATCGGAATCCGCGGCATCGTCGTCCACGCCATATCGGAACGGGCCAAAAGCTTCTATCTCGCCCTCGGCTTCACCCCGAGCCCGCAAGACCCCATGACGCTGATGGTCACGCTGTCCGACATTCGCGCGGCCCTTTCCTGACGCACTTCAATCCCCTCGAGCAACCAACGCCGATTGGGGGCCGCGTAAGACGCCCGTCTCGACAAATCCGCCGTATTGTGCAATCATTTCAACCGATGATTTCCGGGGCTTTGGGGCAAAGGCTTCCTGCCATGAATCATCCTATCGAGACGAACGCGAACCGCCATTCGGTCCGCGCAAAGTTGATCGCCATAGTCGCTTCCGCGAGCCTGGCGAGCGCGCAAGTCGGCGCCGCGTCGGCAATCGCCTTCGAGACTACTTCTGCCAGCGGTCAAATCGTCCGTATCTTCGGCTACGGGATTGCCGACAATGTCGATGACGCAAAGACCGCCGCGCTGGCGGACTGCATGGACAATGGCGCGTCGTTTCCGCAGATCGCGGGTTCCACCTCCGAGACCGGGTGGGGCGCCGTACACTACGACGAAGACACGGGCGCAGGCGGCTGGGTTCTCGCAATGAGCACAAAAAAGAAGGCGAAGAAGAAAGCCAAGAGATTCTGCCGCGACGCCGGCGGCGAGAATTGCAGATTGCTGTTCGTGTTCCACGACACCACGGACAAATGATACTCCCCTCGTTCACCCAGACCTCCGCATCCCGCCGGGAGTGGCCAACACTCTCACCCACGCCCAAGGAAACCGCGCGTTCGTAACTCCGTGTTCTCCGTCTCTCCGCGGTTGACGGATTACTGCCTGAGTGCAACGCCGTGGGCTAATGGATAGGGGAATCGGTGCGTATCCGCGTCGACCTTCTCCTCGGCAGTTCCACGCGAAGGAGGATCGGCGGCGTCCATTCTCGCAGTTCGGGCGGCGGAAATTGGCGCAGGGTATACGTTGGTTCTCGTACACCCCCCTTGAACCGTCAAAAAACGATCCATGCCCCCCTCATGTTTCGTCAAAATAGCTCCCTGCCCCCCTCGTTTCGTCAAAAAAAGGGAGTAGAGGGGGGGTAGAATCCGGGTTTTCGATTATGAACCGTGAACCCGTCTATCCTGGACGCCTCTCGCTGAGTGCAACACCGTGGGCTAAGTAATAGAAGCACAGCAGCGAACGTCTCAACCTTCGAGGGTATTGATAAGCCAACTATCCGGGCGTAGACTGAAATACACGCAACACGCAGCGAACACCGCTGCGGTGACGTGCGACACCCTGAGTCGAGGGGGCTTGGGCGATGGGGGACGTTCCGCAAACGAGATTGGGCGGCTTCGCGTTTTTGACGCGGCGCACCGTTTTGAAGTTGGGTGCCGCGGGCGTGGGCGCGCTCGCGGTTGCCGGCGTCGGCGGCGCGCTGGGGATACGCGGCTGCGCTCCGCCGGTCACCGGACTGCGAATTCTCAGCCGGTATCACTACCGGACGCTCGCCGCGATCGGCGACACGCTGATTCCCCGCGGCGGCGCAATTCCGCAAGGCGCGTCCGATTTCGATCTCGCCCGCGCCTTCGACGGTTACCTCGCCGACGAACCGGCGGAAACGGTCCGCGCGATTCAGCGCGCGCTGCATCTCGTCGAGTATGGGCCCGTGGTTTTCGACCGGCGTTTCGTCACGTTCTCGAACCTCACCGCGGAAGAGCGCGCAGCGCACTGGCGCACCTGGGAAACCAGCGATCAACTCGTGCGCCGCCAAGTTGCGCTGGCGTTTCGGAAATACTTCTTCATGATGTTCTACGACCAACCGGACGTGTGGCCCCACATCGGCTATCCGGGCCCGGCCCTGACAATCACATGACATCGCCGGGCGGCATAGTTGACCTGTCGCGCGAGCGGCCGCCCGCGAACCTGACAGCGGAAGTCTGCGTCATCGGGTCCGGTTGCGCGGGTGCCACCGCCGCGCGCCGCATCGCCGAGGCCGGTCACGAGGTCATCGTGCTGGAAGAAGGCGGCGACTTCACCGGGCCGAAGCTTTCCCAACGCGGCAGCGAAATGTACGACCAGCTCTACATGGACCGCGGCGGCCGCGTCACCGAAGATGCGTCCGTCTCCGTGTTGCAGGGCCGCGTGCTCGGCGGCGGTGGCGTCATCAACGCGTGCGACGTGGTTCCGCCGCCGGATGGCGTTCTCGAATTCTGGAAGAACAAGTTCGGCTTGACGTCGTTTGCGCCCGAAGAACTGCGCTCGAGCGTGCAGCGGGCGATGGCCGATCTCGGCGCAAGTCCGGACAGACGTTCGGAGTTGAACGAGGCAAACAAGCTGCTCGAACGCGGGGCACAGGCCCTTGGCTACCGTGGCGAAGCCATGATGGACAATCGGAACGGTTGCGTCGGGCTGGGCGCGTGCCTCATCGGTTGCCCCGCCGACGCCAAAAGGAACCCGCGCTTTGTGGCGATTCCCGCAGCCGTGAACGCGGGCGCGACGTTCTACACGCGCGCCCGGGCCGTGAAGGTCACGGGCGCAACGCAGGACCTGAAACGCATCGACGTGCGCACGCTCGATACCAAGGGCTATCACGAACGCGACCAGTTCACGATCACGGCGAAGACCGTCATACTCGCGGCCAACACAATTGGCACAACGCATCTCCTGCTCCGATCCGGTATTGGCAACGAATTCGTCGGGCGTTACCTGAGCCTGCAACCGCAACTCCCGGTAACCGCGCAGTTCGATCAGCGCATCGAGGCGTTCTACGGCATTCCGCAATCCTACGCCATCACTGAATTCGAGGAGACCGACAACCCGGAGCACGGCCTGTGGGGGTTCCGCATCGAAGGCATCATGGGCACGCCCGGCATCTCCGCCTCGCTGCTGCCGCAATCCGGCCTCGATGGAAAAGAGTTGATGAGCCGCTACGCGCACATCGCGTCGTCGCTCTTGCTCGTGCCGGACGACCCGTCCGGCGAGGTGAAGGCGGGCGCATCGGCCCGGCCTGTCGTGCAGTATCGACAAGCGGAGGACCACAAGGGCCGCCTGCGCAAGGCCATCAAAGAGGCGGCGCGCGTCTACCTTGCGGCCGGCGCGCGTGAGGTACACGTGCCCGTCGTGCCGTCGTTGCGCATCGAATCGGAGAAGGACTTCGATCAGATCGACCGCATCGACTTTGCGCCGGCCACGGCTTCGCTCATCTCCGCGCACCAGCAAGGCGGCGTGCGGTTCGCGCATTCGCCCAACCAAGGCGGCGCGGACCCGGAAGGACTCGTCTACGGCGCCCGCGGCGTGTACGTCTTCGATTCCGCGGGGTACCCGTCCAGTTCGTCGAGCCATACGATGACGCCGATCATCGCCATCGCGCACCACTTGTCCGACGCGTTATTGGCGAAACTCTCGTGACCCCGGCGTCCAATGGTCATCTGAAGGAATAGATATGCGAATCACTCAGGTCGATTTCTTTTACGTCCGGATTCCATTGGCGGAAAACCGCCCCGGGTTCTTCGCGGCGCACCCACACTTCCTGCCAAGTTGGATACCGGGATTCCGGCAATCCGAGGTCCGCTTCTACTTGCTTCGTCTTGTGACCGACACGGGACTCGAAGGCTGCGCCGCGATGCCCGCCATGGGAACGGAGCGATACGGTCTCGGCAATCTCATTGGCCCCTACCTTATGGGAATGAACCCGGAAGACATCAACACCGTCAATCAACGCATCCAAGAGTTGTCATACATCGGCATGCGAAATGGCTGGATCGACGCCGCGTGCTGGGACCTTATCGGCAAGATCAGGGGCGAGCCGCTCTGGAAATTGCTGGGCGGAACCGGCGGTCATGTGTACCCCTACGCTTCGACCGGCGAGACGCACGATCACGACCCCAACGTGATCCGCGACATTGTCCGCATGCGCAAAGACGAGGGATTTCGCGGAATCAAGCTGCGCGTGAAACACCATGAACTCGCGCCAATGGTCGACTATGTTGCCGCCGCGCGCGAGGAAGCCGGCCCCGATATGCGCATCATGGTCGATGCGAACCAGGGTTGGCCGGTCGATGTCGTCGACGAAACGCCGAGGTGGTCGCGCGAGTTTGCCGCACAATTCGCGCAAGCCATCGAACCCTGCAACGTGTACTGGCTCGAAGAACCGCTGAACCGCGGCGATTTCGTGGGTCTGGCGCAATTGCGCAGACAGACGAAGACCCCAATCGCGGGCGGTGAATTGAATGCCTCGTGGAGCGACTTCCAACGCATGTTCGAACTGGAAAGTCTCGACGTGTTTCAGCCCGATGCCGTTCTCGCCGGCGGCACCTACGCCGGAGGTATTTCTGTCGTCTCGTGGATCGTTCGCGAAGTGCTCAAGAGGCGCGCGGCGCCCGAGGACAGCTACCGTCCGCGCTTTTCTCCCCACACTTGGACCACGGGGCTTGGATTCGTCATTGGCCTCCATCTCGTCGGCGTTTTGCCGGAAGCCGAACGAAGCCTGCTCGAATATCCGCTGGAAGGCAACTGGAAACCCGAATACTGGGGTCGATATGTCCGCGACCTCCCAGGTCCCGGGCCGGACGGACGCATCGCGATTCCCAACGCACCGGGTTTGGGCGTTCAAATTGATTGGGACGTCGTCGCGCGCTTCGGCAAGCGCATCTACCACGGCACGCAGGGCCGCGTGTCGCGCTACGTGCTGTTCGACCGCGGCCTGAAGAACGCGCTCTACCTCAAGAAGAAACGCAACGAAACGCTCTCACGCCAGGAAACTGTCCGGTTTGCGCCGCCCGATCCTCCGTTCTAGCCACAAAATCTAGGAGGTATGCCACAATATCTTGCGCTTTCAGCCCCGGTTCGTGCATACTCAAAGTCACCACAGTCTGGGGTGGAGAGGTCTGGAATGCTGCTCGAAACAACGCGATTTGGGAAGCTCGAAGTTGACCCAAACCAGATCATTACGTTTACGCAGCCAATCCTCGGGTTTCAGGAGTTTCGGCGCTACATTCTGCTGCCCGGGCCGGGCGACCACTTGACGTGGCTGCAGTCCACGGACTCGGGCGAGCTTGCCTTCATACTGATCGATCCCCGGTCGGTGATGCCGGACTACCAGTTGGAGTTGAAGGCGCCCGAATTGGCGGAACTTGCGGTGACGAGCCCGGCAGAGCTGTCGGTCTATACGCTGGTGGTGGTGCCGCACGATCCGGCGCAGATTCGCACGAACCTGCGCGCGCCGGTCCTGATTAGCCAGAAACACCGGCTGGGCAAACAGACCATCCTCGAACGCAGCAACTACCCAATTCAGTTCTATCTGGCGCAGGCGCGCGCCAATTCCCCGGCGGAGGTTTCCCATGCTCGTTCTCACGCGTAGGGAAGACGAAAGCATTATGATTGGCGACGACATTGTCGTTAAGGTGCTCGATCTGAAGGAGAACCAAGTTAAGATCGGGATTGTCGCGCCGAAGAATATTGCGGTGCATCGGCAGGAAATCTACGAGGCGATCCAGGCGGAGAACGCCCAGGCCGCGGCGCCGGGACAGGTCGAGAATATCACGGGCCTACTGAAGGCCTAGCGAGGGGCGATGACATGGAGGTCATTGTAGACGGTACACCGGGGTTCACGACGGACGCGGCGCCAACAGACGTGATGGGGCTGATCGCCGCGATCAGCGTGTCGCTTCAGAACAACGGGCGGGCGATTCTCGCCGTAAAGGCCGACGGCGAAGAACTGCAGCCGGCGCGCATGGTCGAGGTGTTGAGCGGGAAACCGCTGGACGCGGTGGAGAAACTCGAAGTCACGTCCGAACTCACCTCGAAGCTGGTCGCGGACAGCCTGGCCGAATTGGAGGCGGTGATTCCCGACCTCGCGAAAGTGTGCCACGAACTCGCCGCGGTGTTTCAGGGAGCGGAGCCGCAGTCGGGGTTCGAGCCGTTCCAACAATTGGCGAACATCTGGTCGCACGTGAAGTCGCGGCAGGATATGATCGCGCATACCCTCGGCTTCGCGCTCGATGCCCTTAGCCTCGACGGCAAGAGCGTCGGCGCGCTGCACTCCGAGTTGAACAAGTTCCTCGCGGAGGCCGTGGGCGCGCTTGAATCGGGCGATCTCGTGTTGTTGGGCGATCTGCTCGAGTACGAACTGGCGCCGCGCGCGGAAGCGGAGGTCCGCATCACGGCATTGTTGCGGGAGCGGACCGGCGGCTGAGTCATGGCCAGCCCGCACGTTCTGACATTTAACTTTCACGAACCCTACCTGTGCCTGTTGGCAAAGACCGGCCTTCGCATCTCCGTGGGCATGTACGAGAAACCGCCGTATGCGCGGCCGTGGCAGACGAAGTTTCGCGCAATACCGAAAAACATCACCCTGGTCGAGGAAGCGCAATGGCGCCGCGATTTGGATGCGGGCGTGTTCGACGTCGCAATCGCGCACAACGAAATGAATGCGGCGAACATCTTTGGCGCGCCCGTGCCGTGCATTCTCGTGTGCCACAACCGCCGCACGTTCTTGGAGACGACCGTCTCCGGCGACAAGGAACAGGGCAGGCAAACCTACGAGAAGCTGCTCGCACGGTTGCGCGAAAAGTTCACGTTCGTCTTCATCTCGGAATCAAAACGGGCCGACTACCGGATGGACGGCGATGTGATTCCTCCGGGAATCGACGTGGACGAATACGGCGGATACCGCGGTGATAAGCGCGAGGTGTTGCGCGTCGGCAATGCCATGCGGGCGCGCAATCTGATGTTTGACGTGGACTTTCAGGAACGCGTGTGCGACGGGTTCCAGAACCGCGTCATGGGCGAGGACGCGGCGATGCCTCAGGCGCGCCCTTCGCGTTCGTTCGACGAATTGCTAAACGCGTACCGAGGAATGCGCTGCCTCCTTCACGTGACACGGGAAGCGTACGAGGACGGGTACAACTTGTCCACGCTGGAGGCCATGGCAAGCGGCATGCCGGTGGTGAGCCTTGCAAACGCGACGTCCCCGATCACCGACGGCGTGGATGGGTTTGCATCATACGATGCCGGCGTGCTGCGCGGACGCATTCGAGAATTGCTGGACGATCACGAACTGGCGCGGACGATCGGCGCGAAAGGAAGGGAGACCGTCGCGGAGAAGTTTCCCATCACGAAATTTGTGGAACGGTGGCGGGACACGATTGAAAGGGCTGCCGAACGGCGCGTGGGCCGCACTTCGTCGCAACGAGCGGAATTCGAATCGGGATTCCCGATCACGAAGATTCTATTGGAGTATTGCCAGTCGCCATTTAGCACGGGCCGGTATTTCGAAGACGCGCTGCGCAACGACAACGACGTAATCACCACGGGGATTCGGATTCCCGACGACATGCTGCGCGATTGGGGATTTGAAGGCACACCGCCGGAGCGCAAGCCGCATAGCATACCTCGCGCGCTGAAGGATTCCTTCGCGAGCGCGGTCGCGCGGTTGCCGGCAGAGTGGAAGCCATCGGTGTACGTGTGGATCGATTCGGGCGTGGCGGACCTGGCGGACGATCTGGAAACGCTGAACGTGCCGCGCATGTGCTACATGATTGACACGCATTGCGCTTTAGACACACGGTTGACTATCGCACGGCGGTTCAATTTCACGTTTCTTGCTCAGCGGACCAGGCTCAGCGATTTTGTTCAGGCGGGTATCCCAAATGTCGCGTGGATGCCGCTGGCGTGTTCGCCGGAATTGCACGCTATCGGGCCGATGCAGCGCAAGTACGACGTTGCCTTTGTCGGAGCTGTCCCGGACGACCCGAGCGATCGGCGAAGCCGATTGCTTGCGGCAGTCAAGGAGCGGTTTCCGAACTGTTGGATCGGAAAGGCGTGGCCGGAGGACATGGCGCGCATTTACGCGCAGTCAAAGATCGTGGTGAACGTGTCCGCGGGGCGCGATGTCAACATGCGCGTGTTCGAGGCGCTTGCGTCCGGCGCGTTGCTGATTACGGATGACGCCGACGGCCTTGAGGAGTTATTCGCTGATGGCGAGCACCTTGTTGTCTATCGCCGCGATGAGGACTTGATCGAACGAGTAGCGTATTTCCTAAAACACGATTCGGAACGCGAGCGCATTGCGTCGGCTGGGCGTGCCTTGGTCTTGAGTGAACACACCTATCGCCATCGTACGCGCCAGATGATGCTAATGGTGTTGGAGTCGCTCGGCGCGCTGGGCGGCATCAGCGGCGAATCGCGGTATAACAAAGGAGGCTACTACCGATCGCCGCGTCCCGAATTGCAGGCGCACGTGCCCCTGCGCGCGCAACGGGTCCTCGATTGCGGCTGCGGTGGCGGCGAGTTTGGCCTGGCGCTGAAGCACCGCGGCGCGAAAGAGGTGTGCGGCATCGAGATCGTTGAGCGCGCGTATACCTTCGCGAAGCAAAACCTGGACCACGCGATACTCGGGAGCATCGAACAATTGGAATTGCCGTGGGACGATGAATACTTCGATTGCGTCGTATTCGGCGATGTGCTGGAACATCTAATCGAACCCGTCAACGCGCTGAAGAAAGTTGCGCGGGTATTGTCGCGCGATGGCGTCATAGTGATGAGCATTCCCAACATTCGCTTCTGGCAGCAAGTGTTGATGCATGCGAACGGGCGCTGGCAGTACGAGGATGCCGGCATTATGGACCGCACCCACCTGCGCTTCTTTTGCGCGCCCGACATGCACCAGATGGTCGTGGACGCGGGCCTTGACGTGCTCACAATCCAACCGCTGTCGATGTGGCCGCCGAAAGAATTGCCGCGCGACAAGAACGGCTGTCTGCGTTTGGGCAAGGTGACGCTGGGGCCGTTAGACGACACGGAGTATCAGGATCTGCTCGTGTACCAATACCTCGTCGTCGCGGCCAAACCGGGAATGGATCGCCTGGCCGACGCAAAGTTTGCCCTGCAAAACCACGACCACCAAGCTGCATATGAACTCGCGGAGTCGGCCACGAACGTGGACGGCCACGAGCGAAAACGCATCATGGCGAAGGCGATGGTGCGGACCGGCCAGTTGGACGAGGCGGAGGCACTGTACCGCGACGCGCTCGCCGCGAATCCGGACGAACCCGAAACGATGGCGGAACTGGGCTTGTTGCTTGTTGCGTCGGGACGCGGGAACGACGCGGAAGAATTGTTGCAAGCCGCGCTCGCACGCGACCCGGAGCATCACCGCGCGATTAGCGCCCTTGGCCTAATTGCCCTGGCACGCGGCGACATGCCCGGTGCAATCGACCACTTCGTTCGCGCGCTGGATATCGAGATTGATAATGCCGCAATCGTCGCGCGCTTGTTGGAGTGCGCGGCGGCCACGGGACGGTTCGACGCGGCGATTCCCGTGGCGCGGCGGTTCGTGGAGTTCTTTCCCGGCAACCTCGACATTGCGTTGCGGTTCGCCGAGGCGCTTTATACGGCAGGCCAAACCCAGGAAGCGGTCCATCGGCTCGATACGCTGCTGCTCCTGCAACCGGGGCATTCCGCGGCGGGCGCCCTGCTCGCGCGCATTCGAGGTAGCGCGTCGTGAAGACCGCGCGCGAGTGGGCGGCGGAACTCGCGCAGGAACCACTGCGGCCCGGGATCGAAGTCGTCCCGTGTCAGTCCGGCGAAACGACGCTGCGCGTGGACGGCGTGCTCATGCACAGCAAGTACCGGCCGCGCGAGGAAGCCTTCCGGCTGATCGAAAGCGCCGAACTGGAACCCGGCAAACCGGTCATCGTCGTGGGTGCGGGGTCCGGGTACCACGTGCGCGCATTGATCGAACTGGGGCGCTCCGTCGTCGTTGTCGAACCCGATCGGGGCGTGGCGAAGAACGCAGTCGAAGGCGCTCTTGAAGGCTGCGATGCGCCGTTACACCTCGGGAATCCCGAGGTACTGTTGGGTGACGAAACTTTCCGGGCGTATGTCGAACGCGGGGCCCAGGTGTTTGTTCATCCGCCCACGGAGCGGCTGCATCCACAGTACGCGAACGCCGTGCGCGGCATCGTAGCCCGCCTATCGCTACACGGGAAACGGCTTGGTGTGGCGATTGTCGGACCGATGTACGGTGGCTCCCTCCCACTCTGTACGTATCTCGCGAATGCGTTCAAGCGCCTGGGCCACCGAACACTGTTCGTCGACAACAGCGAGGCGTGGGCGTTGTACCAGTCCATAACGGGCACGGTCGAATCGAAAAACGCATCGGGACAGTTGGGAAGTTTGCTGGCGAACGTGCTGGAGCAGTGGAGCTACGCGCGCGTCGCCGAGTTCGCGCCCAACGTGTGCATCGTCATGGCGCAAGCGCCAGTCAGTCCGGCGTTTCCGTTGCGACTGAAGAAGGAGAAGATCGTCAGCGCGTTTTGGTTTGTCGAGAATTGGCGGCACATGCCGTACTGGCGACATATTTGCGCACACTACGACAGTTTCTTTCACATCCAGCCTGGGGAATTCGAAAAGAAGCTGGAAGAAGCAGGTTGCACCAATCATGCATTCGTGCAGTCGGCGTGCGACCCGGAAGTGCATAAGCCCGTAAAGCTCTCCAAGGAGGAGTTGGCCGAATATGGGTGCGAGATTTCGTTCGCGGGCGCGGGATACTACAACCGCAATCAGTTCCTTGCGGGCTTGACGGATTACCAACTGAAAATCTGGGGGACGGAATGGCACGCGCGCGAACTGCAACCGTTCTTGTGCCGGCCGGAGAAGCGGTTCACAGCGGATGAGTTCGCGAAGATTGTCGCGGGCGCGGCCGTTAACTTGAACCTTCATTCGAGCGCAACGCATTCGGGAGTCGATCCCCGGTGCGATGCAATCAACCCGCGCGTATTCGAAATTGCCGCATGCGGCGGTTTTCAACTATGCGATCCCTGCAAGGGTCTTGATCGGTTTTTCGATCCGCAGTCGGAGTTGCCGACGTACCGCGATTTGCCGGAATGCCGACGGCTTATCGACCGTTATTTGCCGGACGATTCGGAACGCAAGGCGATTGCCGCGCGGGCGCGAGAGCGCGCATTGCGCGAACACACCTATGCGCACCGCGCGCAACAGATGTTGGACTTTGTGGTCGAACGGTTCGCGGACCGCATTGCCGACAAGGGTGTTCGCGCGCAGCGCACTGTATCCGAGATTATCGAACGTGTCGGAGCAGCCTCGCCGTTGGGCGCGTACCTTGCCACACTCCCTCCGGACACGCCATTCGCGCAGGCGGCATTGAACGAACGCATTCCCCTGATGGGCGCCAAACTCTCACATGCGGAAGGCGTATTTGCGTATCTGCGCGAACTGCGCACGTCGGCGGAGACGCTCCTGGAAATGTTTGATGGCGCGTGAGCGGATACTCGTCGCGCAGATGACGCGTATGGGAGACGTACTGCAAACGTCGCCGCTCGTCCGCGCGCTAAAGCAGCGGCATCCGGACGCGCATATCACCGCGATGGTGCGCCGCATGGGCAAGGCCATCGCGGAATGCAACCCGGACATCGACGACGTGATTGTCTACGAGGAGGATGAGACCTATCTCGACTTGCGCAGCGATGACGCGGACCGCCTGTTCAAAGCGTATAGCGATGCCGACGCCTATGTGCAGCGGTTAGTTGCGGGCCGATTCGACGTCGCCTACAACTGCACGCACAGCCTGTGTTCCGCGATGTTGTTCAAACTTGCAGGAATCCCGGAGGTGGTTGGGGCACACCTTAGCGACGATTGGCGCTACGTATGGCGCGGGCGCGGCCCCAATTATTTCATTACCAGCGTGCTGCACCGCGAAGCCAACGATCTCAATATATGCGACGCGTTTCGCCATTTCATGGATGACCCACCGGCGACGCACGGTCTTGTAATGGAGATCGACGACCACCCACGCGCACAGGCCGGTGTTCTGCTTTCGCAACACGGTATTTCCGAGCGCGACTTCCTCGTCTGCTTTCAGTTGGGCGCTAGTGACCGCGACAAGCGGTGGCCCGAGGAACGTTTCGCGCGACTGGCGAAGCTCCTGGTGCAACGCTACGGGGCGCGCATCGTACTGCTCGGCGTCGACGCCGAAGCGCCATTGGGAAAAGCCTTTGAACAGCACGCGCCGGGTGTCGCGGCGCATCTTTTTGGGAAGACGAATATCCCGCAGTTGGCCGCGATTCTCGAACGCGCGCGCGTACTCGTGACGAACGACACGGGCACCATGCACATCGCAGCGGCCGTGCGCTGTCCGATAGTCTTGTTATCGGTGGGCTACGTGCATTTTCGAGAGACGGGACCTTACGGCGCAGGGCATTGCGCCATCGAAGTGCGGCGCGCGGATGCCGGACGCTCGGACATGCGCGGCCGCGACACCGCAGGCGAGAGCGGCATTCTTCCCGAACACGCGCTGCGCGCCGTCGAACTCGTGATTACGGGGGCAGGGGCCATTCCCACACTGGAGGACGACGGAGACCTCGCGAACGTCGACTTGCACTGGTCTGACTTTGCGCAGGATGGCTGCTTGCAGTGGTATCCGATCGTTCGCCGGGAGGCGGCCGAGCTGGACGTTGTACGAATGGCGTACCGTCCAATGTGGCTTCAGTACTTCGCGCAAGGGTCGAATCAGACCTTTCCTGTTCAATCGGACAGGATCGATTCGTCCGCCAGCGAAACAGATAGCATAAAACGCATTGCACAACACTATTTGCCCCTCTCTGATTCCTCGTTCTGGCAGTCTGCGCGAGAGTCGTTGGCCGGCCTCGCGTCCCTTGCCGATCGCGGAGCTGCGACGACAGGGGAGCTGCTGACAATACTGAGAAGTCACGGCGCAATGCGGCGAGCACAAGGGCTGGTGCGCGGTCTGATGGCGCTCGACGAAGATATTCGCGTGTATGCGGAACTGAATCGCGCGTGCAAACCGTTGGCCGCAATCGCCCGGTTCGAGCGCGATAACTTGGAAGGCGCGGAGCCGCTCGCACTGGCGGAGACGACGCTAAGAATCTATCAGAATATTGCGGAGCGCGCGCGCGGATTGATGGCGTCGCTGGAGATGGTGCGCGAAGCGATGGAAGGCGCTTAACTATGCGACTTGCCCGGCCATTCAGAACTCTATCGGCACACCTTCCTTCTGAATCGTAGCATTCGTCTGGCCAGCGGATTCGAGCGCGGACTTCAACGCAGTCATCGCATCTTCTTCGCCGTGGACCAGTAACACATGTTGGGCGCAGTCTTTGAATCGCTGACCGAATGCGATGAGTTCCGAGCGGCCTGCATGCGCGCTGAAACCGTTGAGCACTTTGACGTCGGCGTTCAGCGGACGCTTCACGCCGAAAATCTTGATTTCCTTCTCGCGCTCCACGATGCGGCGGCCCAACGTGTTCTTCGCCTGGAACCCGACGATAAGTATGGTGTTGCGTTCGTCGTGGCAATTGTTTCGCAGGTGGTGAAGGATACGGCCCTGCTCGCACATGCCCGACGCGGAAATGATAATCGCCGGCTCTCTCATGTCGTTCAGCTTCATGGATTCTTCCGCGCTGCGGATGTAATGAATGCGTTGAAGCATGAACGGGTCCCCTTCCTCCGTCATGAATTCTCTGATTTCCGTGTCGAAGCTGTCGCTGTGGAGGCGGAAGATTTCGGTAATGTTGACCGTCATCGGGCTATCGACAAACACGGGGAGGCGAGGCAAACCTCCGTTTACTTCCAGACGCTTTAGAGCATAGATAATTTCCTGTGCGCGTTCGAGGGCGAAGCTGGGAATGATGATTTTTCCGCCGCGCTGGTGCGTGGCCCGGATAATCTCCGCCAGCCGATGGTCCATTTCTTCGATAGGATCATGCTCGCGGTTGCCGTAGGTGCTTTCCATCAGCACAACATCCGCGTCCTCCGGTTCCCACGGATCGCGGAGGATCGGCATGTGTTTTCGGCCCAGATCGCCGCCCTCAAGAAATCGCTTCGCCGTTCCGTTCTCGCGGCACTCGACCATCACCATCGCCGATCCCAGCACATGGCCCGCGTCGCGGAAGGTGATGCGCACGCCGGGCACGATCTCCATCGGCATGTTGTACGGCAACGAGACGAAGCGCTGCATGGTCGTGTGTACGTCGTTATCGTCATAAAGCGGCGCAACGAACGATCGGTTTTTCTTCGAGAGCCATTCCGCGTCGCGCGCCTGAATGTGCGCGCTGTCGATGAGCATAATCGAGCATAAGTCGCGCGTCGCGGGCGTCGCGAAGATTGGTCCCTCATACCCGTGCTTCGCGAGTACGGGCAGTACCCCGATGTGGTCTATGTGGGCGTGCGTGATGACCACGGCATCGAGCGTCGTCGGGTCGCAGGGCATCTCGCGGTTGCGCGCTTCGGATTCCTTGCGCGCGCCTTGAAACATGCCGCAGTCGAAAAGGACACGCTTGCCATTTACTTCGAGCAGGTGTTTGCTGCCGGTGACCGTCTCGGCGGCGCCGAGGGATGTAATGCGCATTACTTCGAGGCCTCTCGTTCGCGAATGACAGTTGGGTTCGCCTTATAGTCGGCGACGCACCGCTCGATCAATTTGCGCGGGTCGCTGTCGTAGATAATGCGCGATCCTGTGGGCTTCTGCATGACGGGCAGGAAGTCGTCCACGTGGTCCGCGACGCCGCCGGAGCCGGTGAGCACACCGATGAGGCGGCCTTCGTCGTACGCGATGGCGAACTCGCCGAGTGTGCCCGAGCGTCCGCCAACGATGATGATGATGTCGCAACTGCGCACGCCGATGACCTCGCGGCCCATCAGGCCCATGCCGGTGAATATCAGCACGTCGATGTGATCGGTCGGGCTGCTGTACTTCGCGACGTGTTCGTGCTGGCTGATGGCGGGGCTGACACCGATGGTGAGCCCGCCGCTCTGCTTGCAGCCAATCACGGCATAATGCGGCAGGCCGGGGCAACCGCCCGTGACAATCGCGCAGCCGCAGTCCGCGATAGCGCGCCCCATTTCGATGCATCGCTCCACCAGGCGCGCTTCCATCGCGCCGCCCGCCGAACCCATGACACCAATCTTGATTCGAGCAATATCGTTCTGCGATTCCATTCGGTCACTCCAAACGCTGATGCGGAGGAAGATAATACATGAGGAAATGGACTGAATACGATTACGAACACGAACGAATCGCATCCAATCTCGTGCGTATTCCCTATCGGTTCGCCCGCAGAAGCTCCTCGGCGTGTTTGAGGCTCACGTCGGTGAGCGAGCCATCGAGCAGGCGCGCGACCTCCTTGGTGCGCTCGGTTGGTTCGAGGAACTGAACTCGGGTTAATGTCCTGCCTTTCGCAGTGCCCTTCTCCACGGTGAAGTGCGCGGATGCCGCCGCGGCAATCTGCGGCAGGTGCGTGATGCAGATGGTCTGGTGTGTGGCGGAAAGATCGCGGAGTCGCTGCGCCACTTTGTTTGCGACGGCCCCGCCCACTCCGGCGTCGATCTCGTCAAAGATGAGCGTCGGGATGCGGTCGGCACCAGCGAGCACGGTCTTGATCGCGAGCATGACGCGCGAGATTTCGCCGCCGGACGCGACTTGCCGCAACGGCTTTGGGCGTTCGCCCGGGTTTGCGGAGAGCAGGAACTCGGCGCGGTCGATACCCGATTTCGTGAGCGCAGTTTGCTCGAAGCGCGTTTCAAGCGTCCCGCCTTTCATGCCAAGTTCCTGAAGCGCCCCAGTGATCTTCTTGTCGAGCTTCATGGCGGCGGCGCGGCGTTTCAACGAGATCGCCTCGGCCTGTTCGTTCGCGGACTCCAAACGCTTCGCATGCTCGCGGCGCATCGAAGCGAGTTGCTGGTCGCGGGAGTCGAACCGCTCGATCTCCGCGATCGCGTTGTCACGATACGCGAGAATTGCGTCAATCGAATCGCCAAACTTTCGCTTTAGGTCCGCAATTTGGGATAGCCGCCGGTTGAGGTCGTCCAACTCCTGTGGATCGTACTCGACCGCCTCGGTGAACCCGCGCAATTCGGCGGAAATATCCTGCGCGTTCGCGCGTAACGCCCCGAGCGATTCCGCAAGCGCGGCGAACCGGGAATCAATTGCATTCAACTCGGATACCGCGGAAAGCGACACGTCGATCTTGTCGATGGCCGCGTCGCCGTCGCTTTCGTAAAGCGCCTGGTAGGCGCGGGCGGCAGTCGTATAAATCTGCTCTGCGTTCGTAATGAGGTTGCGGCGCGAGCGGACCTCTTCCTCTTCGCCTGGCTGAAGGTTTGCGGCGTTGATTTCCGAGACTTCGAACTTCAGAAACTCGATGCGCCGCGCCCGTTCGCGATCGTCGCTTTCCAATTCCGCAATCGATTTTTCGAGCGAGCGAAGATTCGAGACCATTCCCGCGAGGGCCGAAACCGCGGCGTCGGCGCCGGCGAACCCGTCCAGGAGGTCCAACTGACGCTCCGGAATGAGCAGCGACTGGTGGTCGTGCTGGCCGTGCAGGTCTACGAGTTCGTCGCCAAGTTGGGCGAGCGCATTGAGCGGCAACAATGTTCCACCAGCGTGCGCACGGCTTTTTCCGTCCGAGGTAACGGTGCGCGCGACCATGAGCTCGCCGTTTTCGATCGGTACATCGAATTCGTCGAGGAGGGCCTTGAGACGGCGGCTGAGTTTCGAGAGGCGGAATACCGCTTCGATGCGCGCTCGATCCGCGCCGTCGCGCACCGTTTCGTTCGACGCGCGCGCGCCGAGCACGAGGTTGAGCGCGCCGATGATGATCGACTTGCCCGCGCCGGTTTCCCCGGTCAACGCATTCAGGCCGGGCTTAAACTCGACCTCCAGATTGTCGATCAGGGCGTAGTTCTGTATTCGCAGCAATTCAAGCACGGTCTTGATTAACCGATGTATGTCAGTTCCGCGAGAAATTCGCGATTGCCCGCCGGACCGAGAAGCGGCGACGGTACGACCCGTCCCGGCGTGAACCCGAATTCGCGGGCCGATTCTAGCACCTTTTGGATCACGGCGTCGTGCACCTTCGGGTCGCGCACGACGCCGCCCTTGCCAACATGCTGCCGGCCCGCCTCGAACTGCGGCTTGATGAGCACGACACCCAAAGCGCCGGCATCGAGCACCAATTTCAGCCGCGGCAATACGAGACTGAGAGAGATAAACGAGCAGTCCGCGGTAAAGAAATTCGGCCGTATCGGAAAGGCGGCGGGCGTGATGTGGCGTACGTTGGTCCGCTCCATGACGACAACACGCGGATCGTTACGCAGTCTCCACGCCAACTGGCCATAGCCGACGTCAACCGCGTATACCCGCGCGGCGCCGCGCTGCAACAGGCAGTCCGTGAAGCCGCCGGTTGACGCGCCGACGTCGATCGCTATTCGTCCCGTTGGATCGAGCGCAAACGCATCAAGGGCGGCAGCCAGTTTGTCGCCGCCACGGCTGACGTAGGGCGAGCCGTCGCGGATATCGAGCGCGATTTCGTCGTCGAACTGCGCACCCGGCTTGTCGAGCACTTCGCCGTGGTGCGACAGCACTTTGCCCGCGCGTATTAGCCCCTGCGCCTGCGTGCGGGTAATTCCGGCGACGCGGGCGACGATACTATCGAGGCGGGATTTCATAGAGGTGCGACGGGGTGAACGCGCCAAAGACGTAGGCGCCGCCGAAAGCGGCGCGGGAGAAGTTTGGATTTCGGAATTCGGAATCGACGGGCATGGCGCGTCATATACGACCGCCCAACAGCGAGAGCAATCGAATACGCGAATACGAAGACGCCAACGCGGACCATACTCCGTCATTATGTGTGTCAGAATTTGACGCTTTCGTCTCCGACAGGTTTCTCGAAACCCGCCACCGCCAACTGTACGCGCCAATAGCGTGCTGCAATCGAAGGTTCATAATCCAGAACCCAAATTCGATCGTGCGACACATTAGTCCGTTTCAATCAACGCGATTGCCTGCGTGCTGATGGCCTCTCCGCGCCCTTCGGGACCGACGAGTTCGTTGGTCTTGGCCTTGACGGAAATACAACCGACGGGTATCGCAAGGCAGTCTGCGAGGCGCGCTCGCATGGCGTCGAGGTGCGGGTTTAGTTTGGGGCGTTGGGCGACGATGTTGGCATCGATATTGACAATTCGGTAACCGGCGCCGCGGACCAGATTTGCCGCGTGGGTGAGCAGTTGAATGCTGTCCGCGTCTTTGTATCGCGGGTCCGTGTCGGGAAAGTGCTGGCCGATATTGCCGAGTGCGGCCGCCCCGAGGAGTGCGTCGGTAATCGCGTGGGCGAGCGCGTCGGCGTCGGAATGGCCCTCGAGACCTTTCTCGAACGGGATTGTTACGCCTCCGAGGATGAGCGGCCGGCCTTCGCCGAGCCGGTGCAGGTCGTAGCCCAAGCCGACACGAATCACGCGATCCCTCCTTCGACGACACAACGCGCGAGTTCCAAATCGTGCGGCGTGGTGACTTTGAAATTCAAGGGCGACCCCATAACCAGTTTCACGCGGCCACCCGCCCGCCGCACGAGCGACGCGTCGTCCGTCCCGGTGAAGCCTTCACGCGTTGCCGCCGCGTGCGCGCGACGAAGCGTGTCGAGCCGAAAGGTCTGCGGGGTCTGGCAGGCCCACAGCGTCCTGCGGTCGGGCGTATCACAAAGAAACGCATCGTCATCGGCGATCAGGATGGTGTCGATGGATGGGACCGCAACGGTCGCCGCGCCGAACTCGGCCGCAGCCGCTATGGACTCGCGTATCGACTGCAGCGGCACAAACGGGCGCGCCGCATCGTGAATGACAACGATCTCGGTCGAGGTTTCCAACGCGGCAAGGCAGTTGGCAACGGAGTCCTGCCGCTCGGCGCCTCCGTCAACAAAAGTAATCTTCGCGGTCGGAAAGCTCGCTCCCAGACATTCCTGGAAACGGCCCCGCGCCACCGCGGCGACCGCAATGACGCAGCCGTCAACGAGGCCGAGGGGCTCGAAGCGCCTCAGCGTCCGGACGAGCAACGGCGTGCCCGCAAGTTCGATTAGGGCCTTCGGACGGTCCGCGCCGAGGCGCGTCCCCATACCTGCGGCGGGGATGAGCAGTTGCGTGCGTGGGTGCATGCGCCGCCGGTGTCAGGCGCTCGACCGCATGCCTTCCGATCTGCTTTGAGGATCGGCAGATTGGAACCGGGTGAATATCATCTTGCCGTTGGACGTTTGGAGCACGCTCGTGACGGTGGCCACCACGTTGCTCCCGATATGATCTCGCCCGCCATCCACGACAACCATCGTCCCGTCATCGAGGAACCCGACGCCCTGCATCGGCTCCTTGCCTTCGCGCACAATTCGGACGTGCATTTGTTCGTCCGGCAGGACAACCGTCTTGAGCGCGTTCGCCAGGTCGTGAATGTTCATGACGGCGACCCCGTCGATTTGGGCGACTTTCAAAAGGTTTTGATCGTTCGTAACTACCTTGGCGCCGATGTCCTTCGCGAATGCAATGAGTTTGCCGTCCACGGTATTCACGTGCTCCGGATCGTCCTCGACCACTTCGACGGTGACGCCGCTGTCGGGCGCCTGCAATTGTTTGAGCACATCCAACCCGCGCCGGCCACGCGCGCGACGCAAGCCATCGTTCGAATCGGCGATCGACTGCAGCTCGCGCAACACGAAGCGCGGCACTATCACCGCGCCCTCGAGGAAACCCGCTTTCGCGATGTCCGCGATGCGCCCGTCGATGATAACGCTCGTATCAAGCAACTTGGGGTAGCGGCCTTCGTAGTTCTTCCGGCTGACCGCGCGGACCAAGTTCTCCCAACTCGACGCGCGCGTGAGACCGAGGTTCACGCCAATGAAGAAAAACACAATCACGAGCGTCGCCTGGATATAGATTTGGAGGGTCGGGTCCTTGACTCCAAAGTTTTGGACCACGTACCAGGCGAGAAACCAGCCCGTGGCCATGGCGAGCAGGACGGAGACCAGCGCGGGAAAGAACCGTTCGAATGCCTCCTGCGTAACGAACCGCAGGGCAAATGAAATGGCGACCGCCACCAGAAAGCCGCAAAGGCCGCCCAGCGCAATGAGGATCCGCGCGGTATGCCGCGGCATTACGCTATGTTCAACATACTTAAGGATTTCCGATTTTTTCCCCGGCGGCAACTGTTTCTCGGCGGCCGCTCGTGCCGCGTCATCCATTTCGAAGTCGTCTTCGTGGGCCTCTGTATCCGACGGGGGCGATGGAGTGTAGTCGCCCCGTGCGACGGCGGACGCCAGCACGGCCTCGCGCGTCAACCGGTCGGCGGCGCGCTCGCTGTACTGATCAATTAAGTAGCTCGCCCACATTCCGCCAGTAATGGTGCAGGCGATAAAGAACAGTGATCGAATAATACGAGTAAACATATACTACTCCAATATGCTCACTTATAACACAGAACGATATGAAAATACTAAATCTTAATAATTAGATTACATATTTTACTAGTTGAGCATATTATTTCACGAATTGCTTCGGACGCTGACGCCGTGGCCCCTTGCGCCCGGGTGCGAGATTATGCGCGTCACGATCTCCTTAAAAGCCGAAAAGACATCGTTGTCATCCAAGGGCGCCCCTACCCTCTGCCCGTAGTGTGCACGCACAGGCCGCACAAACGCAACTACTTTTGTGTATACCCGATTCACTGCGATTAGTTCCGGCACAAACCAAGGGCCGGCGAAGTGCGCGCCCATCGCCGCAAGTTTCTCTTTCTTGTCCGTTAAATTCATGTCGCCGGCTGCGTGGCCGGCATATACGCAACCGGGAAAATCGACGTAACTACGCGCCACACAAAGGAGTTCTGGCGAATACGCCTGTGTCATGTCGGGAAAACGAGGGCCGAGTGTGGGGTCGTGGGAGCCGATGAGCGGACTGTCGCCCAGCAGATTGATGTGGTCCTCCACGGCGTATAGCGAGGCGGGCTTGGACGGCGTGCAAACCGGAACGCCTTCGCCCAACAGGAGAGCAGTCTTGATTTCCAGGTACGCGGCGGCTGCCACGAACCCCGCGCGGAGCATCGGTTCGGACTCGGATATCCCGACCCAGACAGTCAGCGTCTCGGCACGGCCATGCATATCGACACAGCATCGGGCGTCGCCGACGGCGTTGGGTGCGAATGACGTTGGGAACATCGCAAGGGCTCGCGCACCGCGGCAATTGCTTGCGCGAAGGATTTCGAGCGCTTCGTTGCGCGCCTGCGCAAGCGGAGATACGCGCGGCATAATCAGGCGTTCTCGCGAAGGCGGCGAACGACCACATCGAGGTCCAAGCCGTCGACGGCAATCGTCTTGTTCCGCGATTTCGCGCCTACGACAACTCGAACGGATCGTTTTGGAAGTGCGAGACAGTCTGCAATGAACGCCACTACAGCGTCGTTGGCTTCGCTGTCGACGGGGGGAGCGGTTACTGCAACGCGGACACGTCCGTCACTCTCCACGGAACATCCATTGCGAGATGCCCGCGGTTGGACGCGGACGGTGATTCGGCACGAGGTTGCATTGGCGTCAGGGGCATTGCGCCGCTTGTTCAGGACGCCTCGCTCCATACCCCCATGCGCCGGAACTTTTGTTGCCGTCGTTGGGGTGTCCATTCCCCCGCTTCTGCCTTGGCGAGAAACGTGGCGATCTCCGCGGAGAGCGCGGCCGCGGCGCCGTCCGGGTCCCGGTGCGCCCCGCCCTTCGGCTCGGGCAAGACCGAATCGATGACGCCCAGGGACTTGAGGTCGTGCGCTGTGATCTTAAGCGCGGCTGCGGCGAGCTCCTTTTTCGACGCGTCACGCCAAAGGATTTCGGCACAGCGTTCGGGCGGGCAGATTACGTAAATGGCGTGCTCGAACATTGCGACCCAGTCGCCGACGGCAATGCCTAGCGCGCCGCCGCTCCCACCTTCACCGAGGATGACAGAGAACACCGGAGTTTTCACGCGCATGAGGTACAGAAGGTTCGCGGCGATGGCAGGCCCTTGGCCGTGCTCTTCGGCTTCGGGATCCGGGTGCGCGGCGGGCGTATCAACGAGCGTGACAATCGGCAGGTGCAGGCGCTCCGCCATCTCGAACAACCGCAATGCCTTGCGGTATCCCTGCGGGTGGGACATCCCAAATTTTCGGTAAATCTTGTCTTCGGTCGACGTGCCTTTTTGTGTGCCGACCAAAATGACGGACTGCCCCTTGTAGCGGGCGATTCCCCCGACCATGGCGGTATCCTCTCCGGAACAGCGGTCGCCATGAAGCTCGATGAAATCCTCGAAGATTCGAGACGTGTAATCGAGCATTTTAGGGCGTTGTGCGTGGCGCGCGAGTTCAACGCGCTGCCACGGGGTCAGGTCGGCGGAGACACTCTGGCGCTCACGCTCAAGCTCGGCAGCGAGCGTCGTTCGCTCGTCCTCGGTCTTCGCCTTCGCCAACAGGCCTTCCAACTCGACGAGTCGTTTCTCAAACTGGAGCGGACTGGTCGCGGTATTGTCGCGTTTGGGTGCGGTAGCCAAATCCATCGAACTCCCTGTGCCTTGTGTCCCCGGCTCTAGGAAGGGGCTTACTATATCACGGCGGCCAGGCCGGGTGAAGTGGCCGAGATAAAAGAGAAAACGCCTACTTGCGCATGGGGCGCGTTCGGCGTCTTACCCGAGCTTCCGATGTGGATTAGACCTTCTCGAGAACCTCGCTGAAGTATTCGGCGAAGCAGTCTGCATGCCAGTACTCCCCGTTGATAACTTCGACGCTGCTCACCTCAAAGTCGATCTCGTCAATGGGCTCGTTGCACAACGCACAGCAATTCATGGTGTTAACACCTCCTTTCTACTGTAATCGTGAATTTATTCACGGTTTGAACCAAAGACTAAACTCGCAACTTATACCAGAACAATTCAGATAAATCAACTTTTATTTTGTCAATATAGAACAATTCCTAAACCTAATGAAATCATATATTTAACATAAACCACCATGAATAATTCATATTTTCGGTCCGCGCGAATATCGAGTGAGAATACCTGAAAAGGCCTCTTCGCCAGTGGTCTGCCAGCCCGGCGGACAAATCGGTCTATGCATCGAACACGCCTTGGTTTATACTAGAGGTCGAGACCCGCTGGCGGCCGGGGGAGAAGGCTCGCCAAGCGAGGGGCCATATTCCAAGGGGGACCAGGGCCATGGCCACGTTGAATTTTGCCCAATCACTCATCCACGCAGGCCATTACGAACAGGCGCTCCGCGAATTGGAATCCTGCGGGGAAGTCACGCCCGAAGTGGAACTAAACAAGGGTTTGTGTTATGCGGCATTAGGCCGCATGAGCCGGGCGCGACACGTGCTCGATGGACTGCGCCTAAGTGGTTTCGACCGTCATGCGGACAGGCTCGCGGCACGCTTGGCGGAGGACGCGCCAGTGCCGGAAATACCTCCCCCGGCGCCGCCAACCCGGCACAGGAGGATGGCGTGGATGTACGCAGGGTTCGCGGCACTGGGCGCCCTGCTCCTGCTTGAAGGGGTCTATGTGGGTGCAGGTCTCGTAACCCAGAACGATTATAAATTGGGCACTCGCGCAACGATCCAGAATAAGGCCGTGGTTCCGCAGCCGGTAGCGGTCACGCGGCAACAATCGGCTACGGCGAACGGCGCCACCGAGTTCCGCGTCATATCGTTGGGATTCGACGTGGACACAACGTCTCTGCTAGGGCACTGGAGCACGGTGGATTTCGTCTCGAATATCGACGACTTTCGACCCGGTGAACGCCAGTCGACGTTGGACTTTTTCGTGCGTGAGCTAAGCTTCTTCGATCACGGAACGATGTCGATGAATGGCGAGCGCTCGTCCTTCGCGTGGGAGCCGGGCTGGATCACGGAAATTGCGGCAAGAGTTAAGTGCCAGTACGCGGTGCGAACGCAGGACGGTGGCACTTACTTGTTCTTGCCGTGGCTGAACGGCGATGTAGTCAACGGAGGTATGGCCCCGAAATTCTACGTGCTTAAGAAGATCCAGAATTAGTCGATTCTATAGTCTGTGTTGCGGCGGTCCACGTTGTAAAACGGGGCCGCTCTGTTATTATGTGCGGCAAGGAAAAACGGCGGAGTAAACGACGGAAAATGGCGGAGAATACTTCAACGTGGCGCAGCGCCTGCGCGCTGTCGTGTTTTGTAGCAGCTATTGCGTTCGCGCAGCCGCCGGCGCCGCTGCCGGAACCGGCAAAAAAGGTCATCGATTTCGGGCAGGACATCCACACAATCCTCGCCGAGCGGTGCGCAGACTGCCACATGCAGGGGAAGGCCAAGGGCGGCTTCTCGATGGATTCGCGCGAGGCGTTGCTCAAGGGGAGCGAGAACGGGCCGGTTGTTGTTGAAGGTAACAGCCCCGAGAGCGTGCTAATAAAACTGGTGGCCGGTCTCGATCCCGACGCGGTGATGCCGCCGAAAGGCGAGCGGCTAAGCGACGAACAGGTCGCGTTGCTGCGGGCGTGGATCGATCAAGGGGTGAAGTGGTACGACGTGGCGCCCGCCGACGCGGCGTACAAGCCGTCGCTGAATCTTGCGCACGTAGAGTTGCCGCCCGCGAACGAGGCGGCGGGGATCACGAATCCGGTTGACCGACTCATCGATTCGTATTTTGCCGCAAACTCCATTTCCTGGCCCGCGCCCGTGTCGGACGCGGCATTCGCGCGGCGGGTCTATCTCGACACAATAGGATTGTTGCCGACCGCGCTGGAATTGGACGCCTTCATCGCCGATACGGCGGCGGACAAGCATGCGAAGCTGGTAGACAAACTGCTCGCCGATAACCTCGGGTATGCCGAGAATTGGATGACCTTTTGGAACGATCACCTGCGGAACGATTTCACGGGGACGGGATATATCGACGGCGGGCGCAAGCAGATCACACAGTGGCTGTTCGACGCGCTGTATCAGAATATGCCCTACGATCAGTTCGCGGCGCAGTTGATCAATCCGACGCCCGAGAGCGAGGGGTTCGTGAACGGCATCGTGTGGCGCGGGGTGACGGCAGCGGCCATGCGCCCGCCCATTCAGGCAGCGAATACGGTGTCGCAGGTGTTCATGGGCGTAAACCTCAAGTGCGCGTCGTGCCATGACAGTTTCATCGACCATTGGAAGCTGGTGGACTCGTACGGCATGGCGTCGGTCTTTTCCGACGAGCCGCTCGAACTGGTGCGGTGCGACGTGCCGCAGGGTAAGGAAGCGCAAATCAAGTTCCTGTGGGAAGAAGCCGGCGCAATCGATCCGTCGCGATCGAAGACAGGACGTCAGGCGCAACTCGCGCGGATTGTCACGAGCGAAGGCAACGGCTTTTTTACGCGCACGATCGTGAACCGGATTTGGGCGAAGTTCATGGGGCTGGGATTAGTCGAACCGCCGGATAAAATCGAAAACAAACCGTGGAACCCGGAACTGCTCGACTGGCTCGCCAGTGACCTCATCAACAACGGGTACAACGTGAAACACACGATGGCGCTCATTCTGAAATCTCACGCCTATCGGTTGCCTTCGGTGAGCACGCCGGAGGATGTGAAAGAGTATGCGTTCAAGGGGCCGGAAGTGCGGCGCATGAACGCGGAGCAGTTCCTTGACGCCATCGCGATGGTGACAGGCACCTGGCAGTCCGATCCGAAGTTTAACGTGCCCGAGCGCCCGCGAAAAAAGGACGAACCTGCCCCGCCGCCACAGGTTCGCGCATGGCGTGTGCCGTCGGACCCGTTGACCCGCGCGATGGGTAGGCCGAACCGCGAGCAGGTCACGTCACGGCGCCAGTCCGTAGCAACGCCGCTTGAGGCGGTGGAGTTGACCAACGGCCAGACCTTGGCTGCGTTTTTAGACAAGGGTGCGGCCAGCCTTGTGGCAGCAACGCCGGAGTCGGTCGAAGCGTTGGTAAGCGCGCTGTATAAGCAAGCCCTGCAACGGGATGCGACGGAGAAGGAAAGGGCGATCGCTGCCGGAATCATCGGCAATCCACCGACGACGCAAGGGGTGGCCGATTTTCTTTGGGCATTGACGATGCTGCCGGAGTTCCAACTGATATACTAGAGGCGCAAGGACATTCATTGTGGACGCAACCATTAGAACGAGGCTCATTTTTCGCACAGCTCTCTTGTCCATTTACTACGTGTTTATTGTTCTCGCTTGGTCGACCTGCTTGCTGCTCGGATACATAGTTTTCATCGGAATCTTTTTGACAGACTAGGTCAATGAGGATTGCACAATGCGAACCAATCTGAACCGCCGGGATTTCATCAAAACCGCGAGCGCCGCGACGTTGGGCGCGCTGGCCGCGAGCGCGCCACGACGAGTCTTGGCGGACGAATACGGAAAGCCGTTCCACGGCACGGCGGACACGATGATCGTGTTGTGGATGGGCGGCGGCATGGCGAGCACGGAGACGTTCGATCCAAAACGCTACACGCCTTACGAGAAGGACCTCAATCCCGATCGGGTGCTGAGCACGTTCCCGGCGATCGACACCGCCGTCGATAACATCAAGATATCTGAAGGACTCGAGAGAATCGGCGGCATCATGGATCGCGGCACGCTGATCCGTACCTACAAGGCCGCGGACCTCGGGTTCATTCTCCATTCGCGCCACCAGTACCACTGGCACACCGGCTACGAGCCGCCACTGTCTGTCGCCGCGCCGCACATCGGTTCGATGATCGCGAAGGCGCTCGGCCCGCGAAACCCGGACGTGCCGGCGTTCATCGACATCGGCCAGGGGTTCGACAATGGCGAAGGCGAAGAGCTGAAGGCGTTCCATACGGCGGGGTTCCTTGGCAGCGAATTCGGACCGTTCTTCGTTCCGAACCCGGAAACGGCGCAGGCCAGCGTCCAGCCGCCCGCGGGCATGACGCAGGAGCGCTTCCAGGCGCGTCACGCCGCATACAAACAGTTAATGGAAGAAAGCCCGCTGGGGGACATCGCCAGCGGGTATCAAAAGGATTCGATGCTGCGCTCGATCGAGAACGCACACCGGTTGCTTACGTCGCCCGCGGCCAAGGCGTTCGACCTGTCGCTCGAACCGAAGGAATCGTACGACAAGTACAACACCGGCAAGTTTGGGTTGGGCTGTTTGCTCGCGCGGCGGTTGACCGAGGCAGGCGCGCGGTTCATCGAAGTGACGTCAGAATACATTCCGTTCAAGTATTGGGACACGCACGAGGACGGCCACACGCGCATGGTCGATCTGAAAAAGATGATCGACGCGCCCGTGACGCAGTTGGTGCTCGACCTCGAAGAGCGCGGCCTGCTCGACCGCACCCTCATCGTAATCGCGACCGAATTCAGCCGCGACATGTTGACCGAGGGCAAGCCGGGCGCGCCGGTGAAGAACCAGGTGGAAGTGCCGCCGATTATCACGGAGATGAAACACTACGGCATGCACCGGCACTTCACGGACGCGGGTTCCGTCGTGCTCTTCGGCGGCGGCATCAAGAAGGGCTTCCTCTACGGGAAGACAGCGGACGAACGGCCGTGCGGCTCGATCGAGAACCCTATATCGACAACCGATCTGCACGCGACGATGTACCACGCGATGGGAATCCCCCCGAACCTCGGCTATACGATCGAAGACCGTCCGTTCTACGTCACCAAAGATGCGAAGGGCGTGCCGATTATGGAATTGTTCGCGTAGGAGTGTTCCCCTTGGGAATCGCAACTGGAATCGCGCTCACGAACGCGCAGCGCGACACGATATTGCGCGTGACGGCCAGATATGGCGCCCGCAATGTCCGGGTATTTGGCTCGGTAGTATCGGGGAAGGCGACTCCGGAAAGCGACATCGATATTCTCGTCGACATGGAACCGGGGCGCAGCCTAGTGGACTTGATCGCGATAGAGCAGGATTTGGAAGATGAACTGCGGGTTCATGTGGACGTGCTGACTGCGGCAGGCCTAAGTCCGTACATGCGCGGACAGGTGTTGCGTGAGGCCGTGGTTCTTTGACGAACGACCGGCTGTATCTCGAACATATCCGCGACGCCATAACGCGGATCGAGTCCTACACGGCCGATGGACGCGAGGTTTTCAAGAATACGCCGCACGTGCAAGATGCGTCTATTCGCCAGTTCGAGATTATCGGTGAAGCGTCCAAACGCCTGTCTGCCGAGGTGAAGAACCGTCACTCAGAGATACCGTGGCGCCGCATTGGCGCACTTCGCGACCATTTGATCCATCGGTACATGCATGTAGACCTGGAAATCATATGGCAAATAGTGGAGAACGATTTGCCCCAACTTAAGTCGATAGTATTGTCTGAATTGGCAAGCAGTTCAGACAACTAGACTCGATGCGCACCCTAATCGATCCCGATAACGCCCTGGCACTCGTGCTCCATCATTCAGCTCCCATGGGTCCCCGCCGAAATTCGGTCCACGCGGCCGTAGGGTGGACAGTTGCGGAGGACATAGCCGCCGACGCGGACTATCCCCCGTTTGATCGTTCAATGATGGACGGCTATTGCGTATGCGTTGCAGACGCCGGAGAACGGGTCCGCGTTGCAGGTGAGGTTGCGGCAGGCGGCACAGTAGCGGGTGTTCTAGTTGCCGGAACGGCCATCGAGATCATGACGGGGGCGCCGTGTCCCGCCGGAACGGAAGCGGTGGTCCCGAAGGAAGACGTGACGCGCGAGGGCGATGCGGTCACACTTCCACGCGAAATCACGATTGGTCAGAACATTACACGTCGGGGCACGGAGTGTGCGAAAGGCGCGACCGTCTTGCGTGTGGGCGACACAATAACCCCGCTTGCACTTGCGTCGATAGTTACATTTGGCATCGAATCCGTGTTGGCGTATTCAACGCCGCGCCTCGCGATCATTACGACAGGGGACGAATTGGTACCACCGAACGAGACTCCGGGACCGTCGCAGATTCGCAATTCAAACGGGCCAATGCTGACGGCGATGGCGCAGGCGCTGGGCGTCTCCCCCACGCTCGTCATTCATGCAAAGGACACGATGGACGAATTGCGCACGGCATTAGCGCGAGCCGCTGACACGGATTTCATCGTCCTCACGGGGGCGGTGTCAGCGGGAAAGTACGACAGCGTACCCGATGCGCTGTGCGAGTTCGGCGCGACGCCGGTCTTTCACAAGGTTACGCAGCGCCCCGGTAAACCCATCTTCTTTGCGACACGCGATAAGCAGTTGATTTTCGGATTGCCGGGCAATCCGTTGTCGTGCCATCTCGGGTTCCACCGTTACGTTGCTCCCGCGCTGCGAAAGTTCATGCACTGCGACCCTGTACCCCCGCGAATCGAGGGCGTACTGGCCGCTTCGTTTACAGTGAAAGGTCCCCGCACGCTGTTCCAGTTGGCGCGCGCGGAGCATCGCGACGCAGCGTGGCGCGTTACGCCGCTGGTGGGGCGCGGCTCCGCGGACATGTACGCGGCGGCGACTGCGAACGCCCTCCTGCGGTTCGAGCCCGGCGTTGGGTCAGTCGAGGCGGGGACACGCATCGAATTCGAGTGGTTGTTGGGCGCGCATTAGTCCATCTTGAGTATGCAGACGTCCCGGCACACCCGATGGTCCGTCCGCGCCGCGACGGCACTGATACTCGCATGCGTGGGTTGGTCCCTCGCGCCCATCTTTATTCGCCTGTGCAGCGCCGACTTCGATCCGGTGACGCAGTCGTTCGTGCGCTACGTGAGCGGGAGCATCATGCTCACGGCAATCTGCATGCTGCGATGGCGCGCCGAGTTTCTGTCGCTGCTGAGGCGCCCGTTCCGACTACTGGGCATTTCGGCGCTGAACATCTTCATGCAGTACATCTGGACCGTGGGGTGCTATGGCACGCCGGCGACCACTGCGCAACTTATCATCAAGCTCAGCGTCGTTTTTGTCATAGTTTTCGCGTACCTGCTCTACCGCGAAGAACGCACCGTGATTCGCGATCCGCGCTATCTCGGCGGCACGGCTGTCAGTCTTCTGGGCCTGGTGTTCGTGCTCATGCAGGATTCGCAGTCTTTGATTCCCGTAATGAATACGGCGACGCTGCTGCTCATTCTGATGTCCGTGTGCTGGGCCGTGTACGCCGTGTGGGGTAAGCATCTCGCGTGGAAGATGCACCCGGTGCCGATGTTCGGCGTCATGAGCCTGCACACGATGTTTGGGCTTGGCCTCCTTACGTTCCTCTTCGGCGATCATGATCGCATAGTAGACGTCCCGCAAAGCGTGTGGCTAATCGCGATCGTCTCCGGTTGCATCTCGATCGGTATATCGCACCCCGCGTTTCAATACGCGCAACGCGAGTTGGGGTCCGCCCTGTGCACCTCTGCAAACCTGATCAATCCGCTCTTCACGTTTCTCTTCGCGCTGGTCATGCTTCCCGGAGAGCACATGCAGCCCATGCAGTGGGTCGGCGCGGCGCTGCTGATGTCAGGCATGGGTTTCGTGCTCGCGGCATCGCAACGGCATCAAACCAAGGACGCACCGATTGAGGCCGCGGAGTGATACGATAGGGCGGTCAACGAAAGGACCAAGAACACGTTGGGTCCTACTCGACCCCGTGGCTATGTCATACCTTTTGTTTTCCAGGTCGTAGACCGTTCTCAAGGACCAACATATAAGGAGCACACGTCGATGCCCAGCACCACGCCAATGGCAAAATACTGGTTTGGCAAGCGCGCACCGGAACATGCGGACGCTTGGTACACCTACTACCGCGCAGTGAAAACGCAGGGCGTACTTGATGCGAAGACGAAAGAATTGGTCGCCGTAGCGGTCGGCCTCGTCATGCGCTGTGGGCACTGCGTCGAAGCGCACACGAAGGACGCCATCCGCGCGGGCGCCAGCAAGGAGGAAATCGCCGAAGCACTCATGGTCGCCTCGCAGATCGCCTCCGCATCGCAGCTTTTCTTCATGGGCGACGAACTGGACAAACTGCTGGCGGGTGATTGATACATCGGGAGCGGGCGGCGTCGGGGTAGTGGTCGTGTGAAGGCCCAATTTCGGATCGTTGAGCAATCAGCATTACGCCCGCCAAACTTCGACAAGCGAAACGGTACAAGATAGCGCCTTATCTTAGGAGTTTGCGGCACATGAACGCGATCTTGACTGCGGTCGGCTCTCTGCTCTTGGTCGTAGGCCACGCCCAAAGTGCGGACGCCGCCGGCCCCGTGCTTGGAATTGATGGTTTTTCCTTTACACTGAATGACAAGCCCGTGTTTTTGTTGGGCGCCAGCTACTACGGCGCCCTCGGAAGCGAACGCGAAGAATTCATCGAACAGGATATGGATGACTTCGCAGCTCATGGCTTCAACTGGGTTCGCGTGTGGGCGACCTGGGCTGATTTCGATAACAACGTGTCCGCGGTTGCGACAAACGGATTGCCGCGCCAGCCCTACATGGCGCGGCTCGAAAGACTGTGCGAACTGGCCAGCGTGCGCGGAATCGTGGTCGACGTGACGGTGACCCGCGGGAAACCGCCAGCGTTTCCAAGTAACTTTCCGGAACATCTCGCGGTCATGAACTGCCTGGCAAAGGGCCTGAAGCGCTTCCGAAATGTGTATTTCGATATTGGAAACGAACGGAATGTTGGCGATGAGCGGCACGTCCCCATCAAGGAAGTTGGAGACCTGGTTCGCGCGGTAAAGCAGATTGATCCGGACCGACTTTGTACGGCTTCGGATGGCGGCGATTTGTCCAAGGAAGCCACAATCGAATTGGTCGAGATAGGTGGAGCGGATTTTATTTGTCCACACCGAGCGCGTGTCGAAGAGTCTCCAATGCAAACCGCGGGCACTACACGAGCCTACCGTGCCTGGCTGACTGAGGGCGCCAAGGCTGTCCCGGTTCACTACCAAGAGCCGTTTCGGAGGGATTATGGCAATTGGAACCCCACTGCAGACGATTTCATGACGGACTTAGAAAACGCCAAGGATGGTGGCGCGGCAGGCTGGTGCTTTCACAACGGCGCAAACAGTCTGACTTTCGACAAGCGGCCTCGCCGATCGTTCGACATGCGAGCAGCCGAGGGGCGTCTTTTCGATCAATTGGACAAGGTGGAAAAGGAGTTCTTGTCACACTTGCGCGCCGCTGTGGCCAAACCGTAATCGGCCGGGCCTTTCGGGTGCGCGCAACCGAGGGCAGCACACGGGCGACAGTGACGCTTGGCCCAGGTTTTTCACGCAATCGGAAACGGCGTGCGTTATCCATGATCCACTTGAAGTTCCATATGACCTGGTCTTTACCCCCAGTTCACATAAAGTATTCCCACACCATGCGCTCGATGATTCTCTCGCGAGCATTTCTCACCGCGCCAGAAGGCACTTGTAGCTACGACGATGTCGTAGAACCGCGAGAAAAGCGGGCGAGCACGATTCAAGCTTGCGCCGGCCACTGTAAACTTGGGGCATGCCAGCCTTCCCTTTCCTCGACGGCATTCAGGGACAACTTGCGATGGATGAATCACCGCCTCATTGGCACATAAGACTTTGAAACCCCAAACCGCTATCATCGCAATGTGCGATTACAGTGACGTATCCAATTCTCGATACACTGCGCCCAGATCGGTTGAGATTGGCGCGTATATCCTCTCGAAGCGCGCTCCATACGCACTTTGGGCATCCTCGTTCGGATCGATATCTTCTGTCGAGAACGCAATTTGACGAAGCGCCTCATCGATGTCTTTGTATAGCCCCGCGCCCTTCCCCGCGAGGATTGCGACACCGAGGAGGGTGACTTCGGGGTTGGTGGTGATCTCGACGGGCAGGCCGCTAATGTCTGCCTTGAGTTGAAGCCAGAGTGGGTTCTTCTGTCCACCGCCGACGACACGGAGGCGCTTGGGCATTCGACCGACCGCGCTGCCGATGGCGCCGATTTGCTTGCGGAGCTGAAAGCAAAGACCTTCGAGTGCCGCGCGGACGATTTGCCCGCGCGACGTCATCGTTTGCAGGCCGAGGATGGTCCCCAGCGCGTGCTTGCTGGCGTCCGGACCCATGCCACGCATGAAGGCAGGGAGCATGTAGACACCGCCGGCCGGTATCTCCGCCTCGGCGAACATCGTTTCGTAAGCGCGCTCCCCGGGTACATCGGGATAAAAACTCGCGCGGACCCATTCCGTGACCGCGCCCGCAATCATCAAGCTCTGGCAAATCCATTGGCCCGGCAGCGCATGACACTCGAAGTCGAGTCCGTTGGCATGATGCTCGGGAGTCGGCGCGAATCGATCAACGGTCGCGATCAAGATTTCCCACGTGCCCGTGATATCAATCCAGGTGTTCGGGTCGCTCACACCCGCGCCAAGCACGGCGACTTCGCAATCATGGCCACCCGTCACCACCGGTGTGCCCGATTTCAATCCCGTCTCCGATGCGGCCTTCGCCGTGACAACGCCAATCTGCGTACCTGCCTCGCTCGTTTTCGGAAGAATATCGGGGTTGACCTCGCAGGCCTCGAGCATCCGCGGCGACCACGTGCGTCTCGCCATATCGAGCAGCATGCTGGTGGACGCGATCGTACACTCGGTGCTGAACTCGCCGGACAGCTTGTAGGCGATGAAATCCTGAACCCACAGCCAGCGGTGCGCCTTGTCGAGCGCCTCGGGCCGGTGCTCACGAAACCAGAGGAACCGATTCGCGGTGTTAATGGGGTAGTTGTGGTAACCCGTAATCTGAAAGGCCTCCGCATCGCCCACCCGAGCGGCCAGCGTCTCGCGCTGAGGCGCCGTGCGCCCACAGTGCCAACTGATGAATGGGTAGAGTGGATTGCCGGACGCATCGAGCGGCAGGCCGTCGGTTCCGAAACCGGTGCACGCCACAGCCAGGATACCGTCCGTACCACCGGCCTTTTCGCCCACCTCCCGAACACACGCACAGACCTTTCGCCAGAGTGTGTCCGGGTTCCAAATCATCCACCCCGGCTCCCCCTGCGTATCCTGTTCGGGCGCATTGCGACGATGCGCCAGTGCGAGGAGGGTGCCGTCCAGGGCAAATAGACCCGCCTTTATAGCCGTAGCTCCGATGTCGATTCCGAGTATCATTTGATTCACTTGCGTTTCATATATGTTTCAATTCATCTTCCGCTCGAGATTCTACTCCGCCTTCTCGGCAACCTCTTTCGGTTCCTCCGGCAAGGCCTCGGGTAATTCATCAGATATGGCTAGATTCAGCGTAAGTATTCGTGTATCACCAAGTTTCATCGGAATCGGAATATATATTTTATTTAACCATCCCACTTCAGATTCAAGTACGTCCTGCGCATCTACCGCCTCGCTGAAGTAGATTGGGTGCTCGCCGTCCGTTGATGCGTGGACGGCAATGAGGTTTGGGCCGAAGTACGCGACATCCCGATGGTTCGTGGGTCCTTTGCGAAACGCCACGTAATTCTCCAGGATCAGGAGCAGCTCACGCAGTAGGTCGCTGGTCACGGCAGGTTCCGCAATATAGATGGACGCCCAGCCATCATCGAAAAACTTCACCGCCACGCTCGGCTTGCCCGAGTCCTTATACTTTGCGAGCACCTCGGATTCGGCAGCGTCGATATGGAAAAGCGGCGCCCAGCGCTCGGCCGCGCCAAACTCGTCGCCTTTCGCCATCCAACGCCCGCCGGAAAGCTGATAAACGGAACCCGCCATTGCGGGTTTATCAAACTGGACGACTTTATGACCGGTCGTGTCGATCACGTTTTGCACGTCTGCCGAGTCGGCGAGGTATCCGGGCGCGTACAACCAGATGGCGGCGGCCCCATTGGCTATCATAATGTTGCGAAGTTGTTCCCGGTCTTCGCCATCCAAGCGGAACACATTCAGGAACAGATAGGCCGAAGCCGGCGCCGCGTGGCCGTCGAGCACGTCCTGCAACAGACAAAACTGCGTGGGTGCACCGACGCGAAGTGCGCTGTCCCGTGCGCGGAGCAACAAGGACTCGTTGAGCTTTGTATCGCAGCGCTGGTAGAACCGGCTTGCCTCGTCGACGACGATCATGAGTGTTGTGCGTTTCTGCGGCGTTGGGTATTCGATAAAGTCGCCCGGCCGCGGCGCACCCGGGGCGTTCCACGTTGCCTCGTACACTTCGCGCATACGGCTGAACATTTCCCATACGCGCGGCTCGTATAGCGCACCCGAGCCGTGGTCGTCCGCCCAGGCGAGCGCGAGACCGTGCGCGAGGATCGATGCGAAGTTGCGCTTTTGCACGCGCATGACGTCTTCGGTGCGGAGCCCTTCAATCCGGTCGACTGCGCCGGTATCCGCATTGCGCGAGATGCCGGTGCGCGTATCGTCAATGATGACCCACTGCCGCGCGTGGAACCCCGCGCTGTTGACAGGGCCCATAAATCCACCCGCACCGCCGAGCCCCCGATCCTCATACGACACGGGACTTACGAAGCCGTCGATTTCGCCATCCAGCAATAGACCCAGCGCACAGTGCCCCGCATCGTTCGCGGTCAATTCGAAGGAATGTCCATAGGGCGCGAAGAGCTTAAGATAGTTCGCCGAACTCTGATGGATGTGGCCCGCGAGATTCGCAATGAAGTCCGCCGTGGATTCAGACACAAAGCGCAAATAGTCGATCTGGTTCTGTTCGGCGGGATAATCGAAGAACACGTTCGTTTGATCGGTGGTGTCGAGTTTCGGCGGAATCTCCGCGGTATCCAGCGAGACAACCTCGGTCCCCCACGCCGCGCGCAGCGCCGTATCGTCCGGGTAGGCCGCGCGTAACCATTCGCGAAAGGCCTCCATGTTCGCCGCGGAGCGATCGTAGTCGCCGGTGCGAAACCACCGATCTTCTTCCAACGCTCCCAGAAGAAAGCCCGTTACCCGCGCGCCGCGCCCTGAATGCTCAATTTGTTCGGTCAATGCCGACAGCGCGCGCCGACTCGCATCGAGCCACACATCCGACGCAATTGATGGATATCGCTTTTGCCCTTCCCCACTTGTCGCAACCGCTTCGGGATGCGCGTCCAACCAGGCGTCCGGCGGATTCAGCGAGATGCCAAGGATAATCGATGCCTCCGGGTCCTCCTGCTCGATGCGATCGAGCGGATATAACGAAGCATTCACATCCTGGCCAAGGTCGGGCCACGGAAACTGCATGCGCAGGATGTGCGTGTGGATACCCGCGGCGGCCGCCAACTTCACCTCACCCGCAACCGCCTCGACATCGGAGCCGGGCTGAATCGACCCGTAGAAATAGAGCGGCGGCGCAACCGGTTTTGGCGCGTCCGGCTGTTCGGGTATGGGTGCATCGGCCGGGGTGCCCGTGGGTTTCGGTTGCGGCAGAACCGTGGCCGGTGCGTTCGTACGTGCGCCCAGCCAACTGCCAAGCGCGCCCGCCAACACAACGAACACGATGGCGGCAATTACGCGGACTGCTATGCCTTGCGATTCAGAGCGTGCGCGACGCGACATATTCCGCCAACGCGCGCAGGGGCGCCCCGCGCTCTCCAAACCGGTCCAGTGCCATGCATGCTTTCGACACCATCTGGAGCACGATTTCTCGCGCCCGCTCTTCGCCCGCGATCGTGGCAAACGTGACCTTTTGTTCGCCATCGGAGTGAAGATGATGCGCGTCGATGATGTCGTCGGTTATCTGGAACGCAACCCCGACAAGCGAGGCATATTGCTCCAAGTCCGTGATTTGTTCGCGACTTAAACGCGCAATCTGCGCCGGAACGGAAATCGCCGCAAAAAATAAGGCGCCCGCCTTTTTCAAATGGATGTCCCGCAAGCGCTCCAATGTGTGCGCCTCGCGTTCGAGGGTAAGGTCCGTGTGTTGGCCCAGTATAAGCCCCGACGTGCCAACCATTGCCGCCAGTGTATCGACCACGGCAGCTACACCTTCACTTTCGAGGAATTCAGCCGCATTTCTCGCAGCCAACGCGTACGCCTCTGACAGCAGCGCAAGCGACGCGAGAATCGCCGTTGCTTCGTCGAATTTGCGATGCGTCGCAGGCTGGTCGCGGCGCGTGTCGGAATTGTCCATAGCGGGCAAATCATCGAGAATCAGCGACGCCGTGTGCACAAATTCGATGGCGCACGCCGCATCCAGCATTTGCCCCGGTTCAAGGCCTCCGATATCGGCGACGGCCAACGCGATCAACGGCCGCAACCGTTTGCCGCCCCCGAGCACGGCATAACGCATGGCCGCATGAACGTTGCGCGGCTCGACATGCTCCGGCGGCAATCGTTCCCCAAGGGCCGATTCGACGAGTGATTTTCGTTCAACCAGGTATTCAGCAAGGGCCGCCGAGGGCATTGTCCGTGTCCGGTTACTGCGTGTTCGGTTTGTCGAGCGCGACCCAACCGCCGATGTCATACCGTTCGCCGGTCGATTCCGCCTCGAATATCGCGCGCGCGAAAAACTCGAGCGTTCCACCCTCCGTCTCGAATCGCTCGGTACGCGGCGAACCATCCGATCTCAACGCCGCAATCGCACGCCCGTTCAGTCTGAGTTCGATTCGCGTCGCGCCGAGTTGAGGATAACAATTCGCGTGCGTTACGGACAATTCGCCCGCCGGCACATCAGCGGTCGCGCAACTGGAAATCGGATGGACCTGAACGTCTTCGCTATGACCCTGCGCCGTCCAGTCCCGTTGGATTGGCGTGTACCAACCGCGTTTGGGCAGTTCAATGCCCGGAAAGAAGTGTCTGTCGGCACGAACAAGCCCCCAGAACGTGCCAATTGCGCGGCTCTTGGCCGCCACCGAGCGCCGATGGCGAACCGCCTTCGGAACGTACGCCAATGCGGCGATCCACGAGCGCACGTGCGCCACGGCCTTCCACACGGCCCCCGACGCGGCCGCGCGCCCGACCGCTCGTATTTCGGACACGGCATAGTGCGCGACGATGCCCACGAACCGGCCCGACGGAAAGTTTCGGAGCATCAGGCGCGCGCGGTTTCGCGTGTTGAGGTAATACTTGCGATGCGCGCGCGCCCCCTCCCCCATCGTCGCGCTGAACTTGTGCCGCACGGCAGCCGACGGACACGACCAGCATTCATATCCCGCGTCCCAAATGCGCAGACAAAGGTCCAGATCGTCCAGATAGATTTCGAAGTCGCCCGGTAGCAATCCAACCGCCCGCAAGGCGTCCGCGCGCAGGAACATCGCGCCTCCACACACGCCAAGCACCTGTTTCGGTTCGGCCCAGCGCGGGCCATCGACGCGGCCAAGGCCTTCGTCCCACGCGCCGCCCACGATCGTGCAGGCGATCCCCACGGAGTTGATTAACCACGGTTGATCGAACAAAAGCATTTTGGGCGCGATTGCGCCCGCCTTGGGGTGTACGCGTGCAAATTCGACCAAACGCTCGACAGCGTCCGGTGCGGTGGAAGTGTCGTTGTTCAGGAGAAAAATGTAATCCGCGCCCGCGCCTAACGCCCGCTCCATGCCTACATTATTGGCGCGCGACCATCCGAGATTCTCCCCGCACTCGAGAATCTCGACGCGCGGGTCCGAGCCAAAGCGCTCTTGGACGTATTCCACCGAACCGTCGGTGCTGGCGTTGTCCAGGAGCACGATGCGGAGATTCTCGTAGGTCTGCTTAATGAGGGATTCAAAACACGCTTCGAGGTGCTCCCGGCCGTTCCAATTAATGACAAGGACATGTACAAACGGAGTGGACATAGCAGTCTGAAGTATAGCAACGTGGGCCGCGATGCTGCATAGATACGCCCCGGCCAGCTCTACTCCCAACCTTTCTTCCACCCCTCCCATTGCTCTCATCCCTCTCGTTCCCGCCGACAAGAGGTTTAATCCAATCCCGATTGCGATTACGATTACTCCTCGCCATGGCACGCAGCTTCACCCGAGCGCGATCGAAGTCGGTCGAGGACAATGGACCCAGCGAAGACTGAAATCGATTCTTTCAAGAATAACGTGCGTACAAACTTGGGGAACACGACTATGAACTTGCCACGCAATTCGGCGGCAATTTCGCGCCGCGATCTACTGCGCGCCTCCGTCGCCGGTGCGGCGGCAATATCGTTTGCCCGCGCCGACGATCGTCCAGCCGTCACAACACCGCGCGCGACGTCGGGCGACAGCGCCGTCGAGCCGAATTGGGAACAACGGCTTACCGTGACGGTTGGGCCGAAAGACGCCGATATCATGGGCGCGAACGACAAGGCTATCCAGGCCGCGGTCGATTATGTGGCGCGGCTCGGCGGCGGGACAGTCAATGTGCTTCCCGGAACCTACCGTCTGCGCAATTCAATCTTCCTTTCTTCCAACGTGCGGCTCGCCGGCAGCCGCGAGGATTCGATTCTGCTGAAGGAGCCCTCGGTTGAGACGACGCTTACGCTCGATTCCGATTGGTACGACCAGGAAATCACGCTGGCCGATGCATCCGGCTTCAATGTCGGCGACGGGGTGTGCCTGCGCACCAAAGACGCCGACACGGGTGCGACGCACGTTTTGAGGCGCACGCTGGTGGCGCGCAATGGCAACCGATTCAAACTGGACAAGGCATTGCGCGAGAACTTTTGGACCGGCAGCGCGCCAACAGTCACCAGCGTGTTTCCGTTGGTGACGGCAGAATTCATGTCGCACATCGCAATCGAGAACCTCGCGCTGGACGGCAATAAGGAAAATAACGCGTATCTCGATGGAAACTACGGCGGGTGCATCTGGTTTCAGGACTGCAGCAACCTGGTATTTCGCGGCGTGACCGCGCGCAACAACAACGGGGACGGGATCAGTTGGCAGATTTGCCACGATGTCATCGTCGAGGACTGCTACAGCCATGATAACCAAGACCTCGGCCTCCATCCCGGGTCCGGCTCACAGCGCCCTCTCATTCGCAACAACCGGCTCGAGCGCAACGGTATCGGCATCTTCTTCTGCTGGGGCGTAAAATATGGCCTTGCCGAAAGAAACCGAATCGAAGACAACCGCGACTACGGTATCTCCATCGGACACCGCGACAACGAAAACGTCGTGCGCGGCAACGATGTGCTCCGCAGCGGCAAAGCCGGCATATTGTTTCGACCGGAACGCGGCGAAGGGTTTACGGCGCAGGGCAACCGTTTCGAGAACAACCGCGTCGTCGACAGCGGCGCCGATGACGGCGTCGGCATTGACGTGCAGGGCGTCACCGCATCGAACGTGATCGCGCGAAACGAGATCCGGGAAACGCGCGGCCCCGCCTCGCGCATCGGCATTCGGCTCGGCGCGGAAACCGGCGCGAACGAATTGACCGGGAATACCGTTGAAGGGTTTAGCGTAGCGGTCCAGGATTTGAGAAAGGCGTAGTGCAAATGGGGTGCTTGCGCGCGATAATCTGCATCATCTTCCCGCCGCTGGCGGTGATCGATTATGGATGCGGATCGGTGTTGCTGGTTACTATACTATGGCTGATCGGGTGGTTGCCGGGCGTTATCGCCGCGCTGATCATTTGTACCCGCGCAAGCGATTGACGCGCCGCCACCGCACGGAGGCGCCTCAATGCATTCAATGCTCCTGGCCACGCAACTCGCCATGCTTGCGGGAGGTCCCAGTCCCGCCGAACTGAAACCCGTAATCGAGCGAGGGCTCGCATACATCGAGCGCGAAGGCCTGAAGTGGAAAGACGAACGCGACTGCGCGTCGTGCCATCATGTGCCGATGATGTTATGGACCCTTGGCGCGGCCAAGGCCCTTGGATACACCGTAAACGACCAGGTAGTGGCCGACGCGGCGGCGTGGACGTTTCGCGAGGACAACGCCTCCAGGGTCCTGTATCCACCGGAAACGCCGCCCGAGAAGCGGGCGTATACCATCGCGGCCACGTTTTCCGTCCTCGCGTTTCCAACCCCGCCAACAACCGACGCGGCACAACTCGCCAACATGGGGCGTTTTACTTCCTTTCTCGCGGAAAAACAAAGTGCCGATGGCTCATGGCCCGCATCGGGTAGACTGCCGGTTAACGCCGGCGTGGAATCGGCGACGATTCTTAATCGTCTCGCGCTGGCGGCGCCGTGGGTAGCGAACGGTCAGGCGAGCGTCGACAAGGCGAACGCGTGGCTTGCCGCGCAACCGCCGTCAGACGACTTTCAGGTGCGCAATCTGCGGTTGCTGCTCGCGGCGCGCGAGCATGCAAATGACGCCGCACTTGTGCCATTGATCGACCGTGTGTGCGAACGGCAAAATGCGGATGGCGGCTGGAGCCAGTTACCGGATATGCCCAGCGACGCTTTCGCTACGGGACAGGCGATACTGGCGCTTGCGTCCGCGCGGTGCGGATACAACTATCCCGCGACAGCGCGCGGCTTGGCGTTCTTGCAGACGACGCAGCGCGAGGACGGCGCGTGGGCAATGGCCTCGCGCAAGGTTGAAGGCGCGGCAGAGGTCAAGAACCTCGATCCGATCACGTACGCGGGCACGGCGTGGGCGATGCTCGGGTTGATGGAGGCCGTGGCGAAACCGTAACGCGGTACGCAATCGTGATTGCGTAGGCGAGAGAAAGGCATATGGGTCTCATAGGACGTATGAGACCTATTTCATTTATAGTGGGTGTCATGAGCGGCGAACTGTTGATAGCGAAATCGGGTGACCACGACATTTGCCTGCGCGCGGCAATGGCGAACCGGCATGGATTGATCACCGGCGCCACGGGCACGGGAAAGACGGTAACGTTGCAGACAATGGCGGAGCAGTTCTCCGCGGCGGGGATCCCGTGCTTCATGTCCGATGTCAAAGGCGATTTATCGGGCATCGCGGTCCCCGGCGGCGGGAATGCCAGGGTGACGGAGCGCCTCGAACTGTTGGCGCTGGGTGGGCACGTCTATCAAGGCTTTCCGGTCACCTTTTGGGACGTATTCGGTGAGACCGGCCATCCGGTTCGCGCAACCATATCGGACATGGGGCCACTGCTGATCGCGCGCATCCTGGAACTCAATGACGTCCAAACCGGCGTACTAAACATCGTCTTCAAGGTTGCCGACGATGACGGTCTACTCCTGCTCGATTTGAAAGACTTGCGCGCGATGCTCGCGTACGTCGGCGAGAACGCGAAGGATTTTGCCACGGATTACGGCAACGTCTCGTCCGCCAGTATCGGAGCCATTCAGCGCGGCTTGCTCGCGCTCGAATCGCAGGGTGGCGGCCAACTCTTCGGCGAGCCAATGCTGAACATAGATGACCTGATGCAGTCCGACCGGGGAAAAGGCGTCATCAATATCCTCTCCGCCGATCGATTGATGCAGTCGCCGCGATTGTACGCCACCCTGTTGCTCTGGCTCTTGTCGGAACTGTTCGAGAATTTGCCTGAGACCGGCGACGACGACAAGCCCAAACTCGTGTTTTTCTTCGACGAAGCGCACCTCCTGTTCGATGACGCGCCGGACGCGCTACTCGACAAAATCGAGCAGGTCGTGCGCCTGATCCGGTCGAAGGGAGTCGGCGTGTATTTCGTGACGCAGAATCCCGCGGATGTTCCGGATAAGGTCTTGTCGCAGCTCGGCAACCGTGTACAGCATGCGTTGCGCGCGTTTTCGCCCAAGGACCAAAAGGCCGTCCGCGCTGCGGCTGAGACCATGCGCGACAACGAAAACATCGACGAGGCAAAGACCATCACGGAGCTGGGCGTTGGCGAGGCGCTGGTCTCTTTCCTTGATGAATCAGGCAAACCGAGCGTGGTCGAACGCGCATTTATTGTGCCGCCGCGCGGGCAGATCGGCCCCATCGATCCCGCGCAACGCAAGAAGATCATGCAATCGTCTCTCGTGGCGGGGGCCTACGAGAAGGTTGTGGATCGCGAATCCGCGTACGAAGTGTTGAAACAGCGTGTGGAGTCCAAACCCGATCCACAATCGAAATCCACGCCGCGCGCTGCGAACGAAAGCGCGGGCAGCGTCATCGGCGATTTGCTCGGCGGCGCGATGGGGTCGCGCGGGCGGCGACGCGAAGGCATGGTCGAAGCGATGGCCAAGAGCGCCGCGCGCAGCGTCGGCAGCCAGATGGGCCGCGCAATTGTCCGCGGCATTCTCGGATCGATGCTCGGCGGAAAGCGGTAGCAGTGCACCAGACAATAGTCCCAAACGATGAAATTCATCGGCACTCCGGCCCCGCCATCGCCCACTCTCCTCGATCCCATTCTACGCATCATCCGTCTCATTGCTCTCATTGCTCCCATTGCTCCCACCGTTTCCCGAGTAGCCGCCGCGTACTTCAGGCACTGACCACATGATCGATCTCATCATCTTCGACTTCGACGGCCTGATCCTCGATACGGAGACGACCGAGTTTCAGGCATGGCAGGAAATCTACGGCGAGTTCAGCGTAAGCCTGGCGCTCGACGCGTGGGCGGACAGCATCGGCACACGCGCCGGCGCCTTCGATCCCATTGCACATCTCGAGGCCGTGATCGGGCGCGAGGTTCCCCGGGCGGAATTGCGGGAACGGCACCGGCTGCGGTTCTATCAGTTGCTGAGCGAGGAAGCCTTGCGTCCGGGCATCGTGGCGTATCTCGACGACGCGGACCGCCTCGGGATCAAGCTTGCCGTGGCCTCGAGCGCGTCGCGCGACTGGGTCGAGGGGCACCTCAAGCGCCATGGTATCGTGCACCGGTTCGCATGTATCGTGACCGTGGAAAACGTGACGCACGCGAAGCCAGACCCCGAGTTGTTCAACCTTGCGCTTGCGCGCACAGGCGTGCCTGCCGATCGCGCGCTCGTGCTCGAAGATTCACCGAACGGATTGCTCGCCGCAAACCGCGCAGGCATCTTCGCCGTAGCGGTTCCAAATCCGGTCACGGCGGAATTGCATTTGGGGCATGCTGACTTAACAGTACCGTCACTTGCGGAGTTTTCCTTGGAGAGGCTCATCGAGGAGATTGCCACGATTCGCAAAGAATCGTCGCCGGAGGCCCGCTAAATTCATTCGGATTTGTGCACACTGATTGCGTGACGGTTCGTCGCGCCCAAACGAACCCTTCTCCAAGCCGTCTACTTTTCCGCTGCGTTGCCTTCCGGCGCGTGGGACGGGCCACGGCCCACCTTGCCCATGAACGTTGTCTTGCGTTCGGCGATCATGCGGTCCGCGATGCGCAGCACCTGGTTGTGCAGCCAACGGTAGGTGTGCGTGCCTTCGCGATAGTCGGCGGGACCGCAGAACGCGACACGGCCGTTTTCCTGTAGCGATAGCGCCTGCTTGAATTCGCGCTCGACGTCGGTCGCGTACACGGCACAGGTCTGTCCGCCGTGTTTCTTCACGACCGAAAACGACGGAATATCGCTTGGTCCGTCGGCGATATAGATCATGTTCTTGAACGGCACGCGCCGCTCGTCTTCCGGGATCGTATCGTTCACCGTAATGCTCGGCTCTTTGTTGACCCCTTTGTTAATCTCGAACAGCGCGCGCGTCTTCGTCGTATTATCCAGGAACCCGGCGATCTGACTGATGAGTCCGTGCTTTGGTGCGACGCCGCGGTCGTAGCCCGGTTGGGCGGGTTCCTCGATGAATTCCGATCCGTAAATTCCTTCAAGGTACTCGGCAACGCGCGAGCCGCGGATCATTTCCACCAGCCCCGTGCTGACGACGTAATGTTCAAGACGAATGTCGTGTTCCTCGTACCGGTCGTGGGCAATGGCCACGCGCAAGCGCGTAAACAAATCGGGAATGCCGGGGAAAAACTCGATGCCCGCGCCGAGATCGCGCAATTTCGAGTTGTCCAGGCCCGGCATGCGGCCCGCGCGCACATACGACAACAAGTGGCCAAGGTAGCACGTGTCACGCTGCACGGTGATGCCCGCGCGCTTGTAGTAGTCCGGAAGCGCGTTCACCTCGCCCCAGAAGATGTCCTCGTCGATGTCGTATGCATCGAACAGCGGCTTCTGCATATAGTTCGGCGAAAGGGTTTTGTCGAAATCCCAGATCACCGCGACGACGTTCTGTAGAAACAGGCCTTTTTCCGGCACTGGTGGTCTCCCCTCTGGTCGCGCCATTATCGCCGGGGCAGGCGGCACGGACAACTTCCCTTGCGCAATCCGATCCCGCCATTGCTATACTCGGCGCGTGGCAATGCTGGGGACACTCACCTTGTGAGCAGCGGGGACAACAATCGCGAACCGAAGTTTGACTGCGGACGCTTCAAATCGCAATTTCTCTGGGCCCACGGGACCTTTGCGGCGCTTGCGGTCTTTGTATGCGCGGGGTTTACCGCGTCGGCGTCGTGGGCGCTGCTGGGCTTCAGTTGCCTCTCCGGTGCAACGGAGGGCGGGCCTTCAATTCCAAGATTGGCGATGAAGGCGGTGTTCTTCTCCGCACTTCTCGCCGCGAGCATAGCCGGGTTGCACGCACTGTACCGCCGCAAACCCGGCCTGCGCGAATCTTTGCCCGGACGCACGAAATCTCCGAGTGGCCGAACGACAATGATCGCCCTGCTCGTATCGCTGGGAATCGTCGCGCTCGCAACCATTCCGCGCTTGTCCGTGTTTCCGCACATCGAACCGGATGAGTCACACCACCTCATCGTGGCGCGAAACGTCGCGGTGCATGGCGTGTACGGATCGGGCATGCCCGCTACGGGGTTTAGGCCTTTCGACGACTACGACAGTGTCGGGCCGACCGTCCTGCTTCCGGTTGCCGCGGCAATATGGGCGTTTGGTGAGCCGCTACATTCCGGGCGCGTCATAATGGCGCTCTTCTTTCTACTGCTATGCGCTTTGGTTTACCTTCTGGTTGCGCGTTCGACAAATACAATGGCAGGCGTTTTTGCCGTGTTGTTCTTGCTGGCGGCGCCGGGCTCGTTGTACCTCGCGCGCACGCTGTACGGCGAGGCGCCCGCGCTGCTGTATCTTATCGCCGCGCTGTTCGTGTGGGAACGTGCGCTCGACTCGGCAAGACCGCTGAGCTGGTGCGTCGCATCGGGCGCCTTGTTCGGTTGCGCCCTGACGACTAAATACTTTCTCGTCGTCGCGGCGTGGCCCGCGCTGGGGATGTGGGTTTACGATTGGATGACGTTTCGCCGCATCCGCTTGGTGCACGCACTCGTTCCCACCGGGGTCGCGCTGGCCATGCTCGCCAGTTGGGTTGGTGTGACCAGCCTATACGGACCGCACGGTACCGATACCCCCGGTGGTCACCTGAGTATGTACCAGCACAATCTGCTGTTTGGCCTTGATTCAGTTGGCACGGCGCTTTCCTGGTTGGCGCAACATTGGATTGCAGCGGTCTTCTACTTGGTAGTTGGCATATATTCACTGACCACCGCGGCGCTGCTAACCGCCTACCGCCCCGCCTGCCTCTTGCTGGCGTTGTTCGCACTCCTCATCGCGTATTGGTGGATTTTCTTTACGACGGGCGCGATTCCCCGCTATCTTTGGTATGCAATGGCAATCGGCGCCGCGTTTGCAGGCACATTCTGCGCGAGTGGATTCAGCCGCTCCCAAGGCAAGGCCGCTCGATACCGACGCTTCGCCTATATCGCTTCAACCGTAATGCTCGTGTTCGTCGCATGGGAGACGGCACCGCGTATCGCCGCGATGGCGACGCGCGACGAAATGCAGGACGAATATGCTGTCGTCGACCACTTGGTGAAACACTATGACCGAGCCGCGGTCGCGACCACATTTTATCCGATACAGCGTGTCGCGAACTTGCTGGCCGAGTTTCCAGTCGATCGCGTGCGAACAACCGATTCGTGGCAGGAATATGACGCTGTCGTCTTGGACGCGCGGAGTCAAACCGACGCCATCGGCGACAATCGTATAGAACAAACATTTGGACGCTACGCAATCATCACGGCCAAGACAAAGCACCCATGATCGCTACCGATAAACCTTCCATTTCCATATTTTACCCGTGCTACAACGACTGGGGCACGATGGGCAGCATGGTCCTATTTACCCTGCAAACTGTGGAAAAGCTCGGCATCGACTACGACTTCACAATCATCGACGACGGCAGTGGGCAGCAAACGCTCGATTTGCTGGATCGCATCGAGCAGGAATATCCGAACGTAAAGGTCCTTCGGCACGAAAAGAACAAAGGGTACGGCGGCGCGCTCCGCTCCGGGTTCGCGTCCGGAACAAAAGATTGGATTTTTTACACCGACGGCGACGCGCAGTACGACGTGCGCGAACTCGCCCTTCTAATCGAGAAAGCCGGCCCGGACGTGGATGTCGTTCAAGGCTACAAAATCCAGCGCCACGATCCACTGCATCGCATTGTTATCGGCCGCATCTATCATTGGATGGTGAAGATCGCGTTTGGCCTTAATATCTGCGATACCGATTGCGATTTCCGGCTCATACGCCGCACCGTCTTCGACACAATCACGCTCAAACACGATAGCGGCGTCATCTGCGCGGAGATGATGATGCGCATCACCCGCGCGGGGTTCCGAATCGTCGAAGTCCCCGTCCACCATTACCAGCGCGCGCACGGGAAATCGCAGTTCTTCAACTTCCCCCGCCTGTTCCGCGTCGCTGTGACGTTGTCGCATCTGTGGTTCGAGGAAGTGTTTCTCTATAACCTCCGCCGGATAACGGGCCGCAGATGATTCCCTTCGTCGATCTCAAATCGCAGTATCTCTCAATTAAGCATGAGATCGACGCCGCGATCGCGGACGTGTTCGACTCGAGCTGGTTCGTTCTCGGCAAGCACTGCGCCGCGTTCGAAGAGGAATTTGCGTCCTATCACGATGGCTGCTGTGCAGCGGGCTGTGCATCGGGGACCGACGCAATCCATCTCGCGCTCCGCGCGGCTGGAGTGAAGCCGGGAGACGAAGTCATAACCGCTGCGAACACCTGCGTGCCGACCGCGTGCGGCATTGCCGCGTCCGGCGCACGCCCGGTTTTCTGCGATGTTTCGGACGACACGCTCACGATGAATCCCGACTCCTTGCGCCGCGCTATTTCACCCCGCACGCGCGCGATTGTCCCCGTGCATCTCTACGGTCATCCCTGCGACATGGACGCCATCCTGGAAATCGCGCGAACGCATGACGTGATAGTTATCGAAGACTGCGCGCAGGCCCACGGTGCATTCTACAAAGGGAGGAAGTGCGGTACACTCGGCGACGCCGCCGCCTTCAGCTTCTACCCGAGCAAGAACCTGGGCGCGTACGGCGACGGCGGCGCCGTGCTCACGCGCGACGCAGACCTCGCGCAGCTTGTGCGAATGCTTCGCAACTATGGTGAGAAAAGCCGGTACCGGAGCGTCACGGAGGGGTTCAACAGCCGATTGGACGAACTTCAGGCGGCAGTTCTGCGCGTGAAACTGCGGCGCCTCGATGCATGGAACGCCGCCCGCCGCGAACTCGCCGCCGCCTATACGGACGCTTTACGCGAATCCAGCGTTCGGTTAACGATTGAGAAGGAATGGGCGCGAAGCAATTACCACTTGTTCGTCGTCCGGACTCCGCACCGGGATGCGCTGCGCGTACACCTCCAAAGTAAAGGTATCGGCACACAAATTCACTACCCCACGCCATTGCATCTCCAGCCCGCATATGCGCATCTCGGCTACGAACGCGGCGCCTTCCCCGTAAGCGAGTCAGCGTGCAATGAAGTACTGTCATTGCCGATGTATCCCGAGCTTGAGTTAAAGGCTGTGGCAGATGTCGCGGCTGCAATCGGGGACCATCGATAACCAACTTCCACACTCGATTGCGGGTGAAAGCACGAAAGTAAGAATACGTGGAGCGCGACGAATACGCCATCATGTTTCGCGTCGAAGACGGGCACTGGTGGTACGCCGGTCTGCGCGCGATGTTGAGTCGCGTCTGGGACCGCTGCGCGCCGCACGGCGACGTTCGCATGCTCGATATCGGGTGCGGCACCGGGGCAAACCTCAGTCACTTTCGTGCAAAGGCCGCCTGCTTCGGTATCGACTTCTCCACCGAAGCCATTCGCTTTTGCCGCCAGCGATCGGAAACCAAAACCGCCGCCGCGTCCGCGACGCATCTGCCCTTCGCAGATGCATCGATTGACGTCATTCTCTCGTGCGATGTCCTGTGTCATCGTTCAATCAGGGACAAATCGCAGCCATTGCGCGAAATCCACCGCGTACTCAAACCGAATGGAATCGTCATACTCAATCTGCCCGCGTATCAATGGCTCCATTCGTCGCACGACGTGCATGTCCAGACCGACCGCAGATTTTCCCGCGGCGAACTCCATGCGTTGCTCTCGGCATCCGGCTTGGGACCGTTTTACATCACGTACTGGAATACCCTCCTCTTCCCTCCCATCGTTGTTACGCGATTGTGGCGAAAGCTCCGGCCATTGCCGGCATCCGACCTCGACGGCGCATCCGGCGAAGGCATGAGCACCGTATTTGGCGCGATTCTGCTCGCCGAACGTGCATTGCTGCGCGTTTCGCCATTGCCATTCGGATTGTCCGTGCTCGTTGCAGCGAAAAAGTTGAAGGAACAGTGACCGGCGCGACACGGCCGTTCTCAATTCACTACAATACGTCCCGGGTGGCCGGGCGGTTTGGCCAGGGAAGTTCAGGGATTACTCGCCGTGCGCAAACTCCATCGTCAATACATACTCCTTATCACGCTCTCGGTACTCCAGTTCGCATCCAAGCAAACGCTCGCGCAGGACGCAGCGCCGCTCCGGTGGTGCGTGTACGTAACCAACGGTTCCGTGCAGAAGCTTGCGAGTGACGACGCCGCGCTGGCCAAGGCGCCCGAGCTACTGAGGGCGTTGCGCGTCACGAAGGTGTATCTCGAGTTCTTCCGCGAAACGCCCGTGTCGAACGACGACATCAAGAAAGTTGCCGACGCGCTATCGAAGGAGGGTTTCGAGATCGGCGGGGGCATCGCCACGCTTCCGGGCGAGAACTTCGGCGTGCGCGAGACCGCGAAACTCGGCTGGTTCAACTGGCAAGCGGCGAAAACGCGCCAGGATGTCGCGGCGGTCGTTGCAGATCACGCTCCGCTTTTCAACGAAATTATCGTGGACGATTTCTTCTGCACCAACGACATGAGCGAGGAGTCCGTACTCGCAAAGGGCGCTCTTCCCTGGGGCGATTACCGGCGCGCACTCCTCGCGCAGGCCGCACAGGAGTGCATCATCCTCCCGGCGAAGACAGCCAATCCATCCATCACGCTCATTATGAAGTTCCCGCAATGGTACGACCGCTTCCACGAATTCGGATACGACGTCCCCATCGAGTCCACGATGTTCGAGCGCACCTGGGTCGGCACCGAGACGCGCGGCCCGGACACCGTCCGCTACGGGTTTACGCAGCCGTATCAAGGATTCGTCAACTACCGATGGATCGGCTCCATCGCCGGAGCGAAGAATGCCGGCGCATGGTTCGATCACGGTGACTGTGACGCAAACGACTTCGTCGACCAGGCGTATCAGAGCGTGCTCGCCGGAGCGCGCGAAATCATGTTGTTCGCATACGGCGACATCGAAGGAGGGCACCCCGGCCACGAGGTGTTGAAGAAAGAACAGGACAACCTGGCGCGCCTTGCGGACGCCGTTCAGCAAAGTCCCGTCACCGGCGTATACGGGTACAAGCCGCCAAATACCGACGCCGGCCCCGACCTCTTCATCATGGACTACGTCGGCATGCTCGGCGTGCCGCTGGTGCCGGCGTCGACGCAGCCACTCGGCAGCCGCGTGCTCTTCTTGCCCGCGCAGGCCGCCGCCGATCCCGGAATCGGCACGTTTGTGCGCGACGTGATCGCGCGGCAATCCTCCATCGTTATGACGGCCGGCTTTCTGGCGATGGCGCCCATGCGCGAGGACTTCGCGCGGTTCGCGGGCCTGCGTGGAGCCGTGAAACTCGAACCCATGCGCGCAAGTTCAATGCACGTACGCGGACAGAAACACGCCTTTGCGAACGGCCTCGACCTCGCCGCGAACCTCGCGATCGACTCGGCGAAACCGTTGCTCATGGCGGACACCGGCGGCAGGCAAGTCCCCTTCTTCACGGTGAACGAAATCGACGGCGCGAAAATCTATGTTCTCAACACCCGCACATTCTCGCAGGCCGATTACGACGCCGTCGGCGAAGTGCTGCTGCCGCCAAGGCCGCTCGGACTGATGGAATTGCCGGACGCCGCCGTGAACACGATTCGCGAAGCCTTCACGGTGCCGCTGGGATACAAGTTGGAAGCTCCGGTCCGCGTGACGCTGCAGCCATTAGGCAGCGACCAGTTTGTGATTCAGAACTACACGCCGCGCGACGTCGCTGTCCGCCTTTCTACGCCCTACGCATCGAAGGGAAGCCTTACGGACCAGTTCTCGGGAAGGACGCACAAGCTCGATGGACGCCAGACCGTGATCCCAATTGCGGCGCGATCGCGCGTATGGCTGGCCCCATAGCCAGCGAATCTATCGGCCCTGGAACATCCCGCGGAAAAGCCCGCGCTTCGGCTTCTCTTCCTTCTTCGCGGGCGGGGGCGTAACAGGCGCGACTGGCGTGCCTTTGAATTGCGACTCGAGGGTTCCGCCACCGCTGGACGGGGCGCTGGCCTCGGGCGCCGGCGTACCCGATTCCTGCGCCTTCGCGGCAGCCGCTTCCTTGCGCGCTTTCTCCGCGGCGGCGGCCTGCGCAAGGAATTCTTCCTTCGGCTTGATATCCGGCGAGGCGTAAAGCTTCAGGTTCTGGCCCACCTTGAGCGAGTACGGGTTCAGAATATCGTTCCACCACCGCAAGTCTTCCACGGTGATGCTGTGCGCTTTCGCAATCTTGCTCAACGTGTCGCCCGATACGACGACATACTCCTGCCCGGTTCCCGCCGTTGGCGCCACCGCGCCGTCGGGTGTCTGCACCGTCGCGCCTTCGACGATCACGGGCGTGCCCGTCGTAGTCATCGCGTTCGGCTGATTGCTCGCCAGCATGGTTGGGTCCGTTTGCGGCGTGACCGGCGGGACCGTTCCATCGGGCACGGCCTCAGCGGTCGGAACTGCGCCGGTACTTTGCGCATCCGCCGGAGTCGTACCCGGTACGGGCGCGACACCCGGGGTCATCGACGCATTAGGCTGATTGGGATCGCCCACGGGTAGCTGCCCCGGGATCGGCATTGTCGGCGAAACTCCAGCCTGGTCCGGCGTCGTCGCTTGTGGCGCGGTCGTACCGTCCAACGGCTGAACGGCCGGCTGCGTGGTGGTCTGTGTTTGCGTGGAACCTGCTGTAGGCGCTGGCGGCTGCTGCACGACGGGAGCGGGCGGAGCGAGCGCGCCGCCGCCGATCTCGCCCATGGGTTGCGTGCTGGCAACGCTTGTTTCGGTCGTCTTTCCGTCGCCCCGCATCATCACAACGGCAGTAGCAACAATTGCAAGGAGCACCAACGCGACGCCGACCCCCAGTACGCGCATGCTGCGGCGGTACCGCGCGAGGCGCATGATTGTATTACCGCCGAAGAACGTCTGCGTGGCGGTGGGGTTCAGCCCGGATTGCACGGTCTGCGCGTTCACGGACGACGCGGAATTCAACTGGACCGTCGCATTTAGTCGGCTCATCGTATCGCCTACACCCGTCAGCGCGATAAGTTCTTCGCGGAACGCCTTCGCCGACTGAATGCGCTCGAACGTCTTCTTCGCAAGGGCGCGCTTCAACAGCCCCTCGATTGTCTCCGGCAACACGCCGTCGAGCTTGACGACAATCGGCGGCACCGGCATGTTCAGGTGACCGTTCAACACTTCCGTTAACGTGCCTCGGAACGGCGGCTTGCCCGACAGCAACTGGTAGAGCATGATGCCCATCGCATATACGTCCGTCGCGTACGACACCTCGCCAAACGTCTTGCTGTCGATCTGCTCCGGCGCCATATACAGCGGCGTGCCCGGACCTCCGTTGCTCGTTGTCGTCAACCGTGAAAGCTGGTCGTTGTCCTCCGCGAACCGCGACACGCCGAAGTCCATCAGCTTCGCGCACACCGTCCCGCTCTCCGTGTACGTCAGCATAATGTTCGCCGGCTTGATGTCTCGGTGTACGATTCCCTGCGCGTGAATGCGCGACAGCGCATCGAGCACCTGCGACGCGATCAGGATCGACTCCGACGGCGGCATGACAATGCCCATTTCGCTGTTGCGCTCGAGCCGCGCCTGCAGCGTTTCCCCGTCGATGTATTCCATGACGAGGTGCATCTCGTCGTCGTACTCGAGCTTGTCGAAAAGCGTCACAATATTCGGGTGCGGGCCGACCTTGGCGTGCAACAGGCATTCGCGCTCGATGCGCTTGCGGATTTCGGGGTTGCGCGCGACTTCTTCCTTCACGGTCTTAATCGCGACGCGGCGGTGCAGCGCCGTGTCCTCCGCCAGGCGCACGCTCCCCATCGCGCCCGCGCCGAGCAGGCGCATGATGCGGTAGCGGCCGCCCGCGAGCGAACGGCTCAAGGATTCCATCGTTTGCAGTTCTTCGGACACCGACGATCCGTCAGGCGCGGTCATGTCCACCTCTCCACCTAATAAGCCCGACCCGCTGATACTAGCACTTTTCATTGATTTGTGCACTCAAATCCTTTATGAACGCCAATTAACTGCGTCGCCCGCACGTCGAAGTAGGTCGCCTCCAAATCCAGATTCGCCTGCCTCCGGTTGCGTCCGTTACGTCCCTTCCTTCCGCAACCGCCGCACATTGAATCACTCCTACTAATACCCCAAAATCCTCGCACCGTTCCGAGGTACACGAACCATGCACCCCGTCATACCCATCAAGGCCGCCGCCGGAATGATTCTTACGGCGGAACCCACGCCCCGCGTCCTCCTGGCGCGGCGCAGCGCCGCGCTCCGGTTCATGGCCGGGTTCCATGTTTTCCCCGGCGGGCGGATCGACGACGAAGAACCCACCGCGCCGGTCGTCAACGCATTGGACACCGCGAGCGCCCGCGGAGTTCACGCCGTTGCAAGAGAGATTTTCGAGGAAACGGGCCTCCTCGTCGGCACGAGAAACGCCAATCGGTTACCTGCACCTTCTGCGAAACCCGAAACCCGATTCCCGGGACCCGATACCACAAACGCCGAATCTGAGACTATCCAGCGAGAAACCATCCGCGCGGCGCGCATGGCGATTCTCGACGGCAAAGACACCTTCGATGCCTTCCTAACACGACACCATCTGAGAATTGACGCCACGCAATTCGAATTCGCGGGCGATTGGGTTACGCCTGCCATCGCGCCGATCCGTTTCGATACGCGCTACTACATCGTCCGCGTGCCGATTGCCACGGGCGAGGAACTGCACGTCGGTGAGATCGACGCGCTCGACTGGTTTACACCGGCTGGCGCGCGAGCGGCATGGAGATGTGGAACCATCCAACTCCCGCCGCCGGTCGCGTACGTCCTGCAAAACCTCGCCGCCTACCCCTTCCCCGACGTCCTGGACCACCTGCGCGACTGCGGCGAGCACACCGGCGACCGCCCCTCGAAAATGGAATTCGCCAACGGCATCTACATGCTCCCCCTGCGCTCCCCCACACTGCCGCCCGCGACCCACACCAACTGCATCATCATCGGCGAACGCGAACTCTACCTCATCGACCCAGCCGCCAACGACGACGAAGAACGCGCTCTTCTCATCCGCCAAATCAAATTGCTCGAAGACCTGGGCGGAGCGGTGAAGGCCATCATCCTCACGCACTCGCACATCGATCACGTCTGCGCCGCCAACTTCTGCCGCCAACACTACAACGCCCCCATATGGGCGCACCCCGAAACCGCCCGCCAACTCGGAATCGATTTCGGGGAATTGGGTGTCGAGAATGGTGTATCGGGAAATGCCAAGCAAGACCCAAACACCGCATTTCACAGGTCGCCGACAGCCAACGATTCTCCCACCGAAATGGAATTCCCGAAACCCGATACCCGAAACCCGACACCCGCTCCCCCAGTCGACCGCTACCTCCACGACGGCGACCTCATCACCATCCCCGGCGCCCCGCCCTGGCAACTCCGCGCCCTCCACACACCCGGCCACGATCCCGGCCACCTCTGCTTTATCGAAGAAACCACCCGCACCCTCATCGCGGGCGACCTCATCGCCAACCCCGGCACCATCGTCGTCTCCCTCGACCACGGCGGCGACATGACCCAGTTCATCGATTCCCTCGAACGCGTCGCCAACCAACCCGGCTACGACACCATCCTCCCCGCCCACGGCATGCCCCTCACCCACGGCCCCGACAAGATTCGGAAACACCTCGAACACCGCCTCTGGAGAGAGGGAAAGGTAAAAGCAGCCATCGAAGCAGGCAAAACCGCTCTAGCCGAAATCTTGCCGCTGGCCTACGACGACGTCCCCCCGGAAACCTGGCCGCTGGCCGAACTGAGCCTGAAATCCCACTTAAAGCGCTTGAACTGCCTTCCAAGCGAATAGGTTTCGATAATCCGCTATCGTGCCCATGTCGTCCATGCCGTCCATTCCGTCCATCTCGTCCATTGCGTCCATCAATTTCCAATTACACGACGTACCATGGACAATATGGACCTCATGGACAGCATCGACGAGTTGCTCCCCAAACACGGCGGCTACCGAAAACTCAAGAGCTTCCAAATCTCCCGATTGATTTACGACATCACGGTCCGATTTTGCGACCGCTACATCAGCGTATACAGCGGCACGCACAATCAGATGGTTCAGGCCGCCCGAAGTGGCGTCCAAAACATCGCCGAAGGCAGCCAAGCCAGCGGCACATCGAAGAAGTCGGAACTCAAACTTACGAACGTTGCCCGCGCGAGCCTCGAAGAATTGCGCTTGGACTACGAGGATTTCTTACGCCAACACAACCTCGCAAAGTGGGACGCGTTCGACCCACGCAATTCCGGCCTCATCGCGCGCCGTCCGAATACCGCAGACGAATTCGCGGCATGGGCGCGCGACGTCCGCGAAGGAACATCCGGCGCACTCTCGCCCGTCCCAGGAGCAAATGCAACTTCGCGCCGGACCACAAAATCGCAACCTACCTACCCCGAGATAACCGCGAATGGCGTACTCGCGCTGATTACCGTGGCGTGCAGCTTGCTCAACCGGCAACTGGCCGCACAGTCGAAATCGTTCGTCAAAGATGGCGGCTTCACCGAACGCCTCCACCGCACTCGGACCAACGCCCGAAACAAACAACCCGAATAGCGATCCAACTACCAATCCACCATCGTTACGCCAACTGCAGCGTCGGTCCTGTCCATCTCGTCCATTAAGTCCATCAGGTCCATCGCGTCCCGTTACTCGTCAACGGTCTCCAACGTGCAAACGAACGGGAAATTGGCATCAAACTGCACGCGACGATTCAGCTTCCGATCCGCTTCCGTATCGTTTGGCACTGCAGGCTCCGTGTCGCCAAGCGACTTCGCCGAAATCCGGGCCCGATCAACTCCATGCTCTACCATGTAGCGCACGACCACTTCCGCTCGCCGTGTGCCCAGTTGGAGGTTGAATGCGGTCGTCCCCAGATCGCAGGCGTGCCCTTCGACCACAACACGCACGTCCGGAAACTCCTTCAACGCCGCGATTAGTTCGTCAACGACCGCCTTACCAGCCGAGCCCAACGCCGCCTTATTCAGGTCAAACAACACATGTCCAAAAACTGGCTTTGACGTCACCAAGACCTGTTTCTTCGGAGGAATTGGCGCAGGCAAGTCCGCAACCGGTTGCAATGAGAACTCTTCCACGCAGTGGAAGACAACGCCCCTGTTTCCCCAAACTGCCCTGTCGCCGTTCGCTACCGGCGCTTTCGGCCACCACCAACGACACCCACGCGGCTCGCTATCACAATTCGCCGCGCCCCGATCCGCCTGCGGCTCCGGCAATGCCCCGCTATTTCCCCACGACGGCTGTTCGTCCTCCCCCGGAACGGTATTCGCCCCCGCGAGTAAAGAACTGTTCACTAACGCGACCACCATCGCCAATCGAAAACCGTTCATCCAACACTCCGTTCCGGCAATTCAAGTGATCCGCTTCCGATACACGAAGTTCCGCTGCTCGATTCCGTCCGTGTTATCCGCGCGATCCGCCGTCCGTATGGCTAACTCTAAATGTTCCAGAAGCTTATCTCTCCTCCTGTCAACAGATTACCCCTCGTCTCGCAAAATGTCTACCCTTGTTTCGCTACCGCCATCATACGATTCCGTCAACCAAACAGGGGTCGTTTCGCATGCCAGGCCTCTCTCGTGTCTTCCGTGTGATACGCGGTCAGAAAAGTGCAACACAATGGGCTAAAGGGTGAAGGACATCGCAGCCGCGGCGCGACGGCAGCTTACGTGTCGCGGTTGGAATCGTCGTCCAGAAGGTTCTTTAGCGCATCAAACGGATTATGTCCCAGCGACTGGTCCGGGGCGGCCCCCAGCGCATAACCGCCAAAATGGTTCACGCGCTCGCCGTCCTGGTGAACGTCGTCGTGGCATGCCACGCACAGCAACTCCCAGTTGCTTCCATCAGGAGGATTGTTGAGATGGTTGTTATCCTTGTGATGGACGGTGAGTTCGGCAAGGTTCTTGGCGGCAAACTCGCGCCCGCACCGCGCGCAGATATGCGGAAACAGCGCCAACGCCTGTTCGCGATAACCCGACTCCCGCGAAGCGCGATCCTTTCGCAGGTTATCGAGAAACTGTGCTTTCGCCTTCGGATCGATTTTCGTTTTCTTCAATCGCATCGACGTACTCAGCGATTTCTTTGCGTTCTTTGCGTTCTTTTGTGGCTAATCCAATAGTACCGAATTCGTCATATCATTCCCCAGCATATCAAAATGCGCAAACGTCCAAATCACATGGCGCGAGTCGTGTTCGATCTCCACGATCTGCGGCTGGCCAGGCCCCGCATGGCAATTGCCGAATACGACGTTGCCGTTCGGTTTCATCATCACCGTGGTAATCCACGCCAACGTGATGCCCGCCAAATCGTTCTGATGCACTTCCCAGACAATCTCTTTCTCTGGAGTCACTTCAATCACCGCATGCCCGTTACCCGTGCCGATCAACGTGTTGCCGTTCTTCATCCGAATCGCGCCGAACACCTGGTTACCAAACGACTCAGGTCCATGCCCCGGCTTTGGCTCCTTGCCGAACAACGGCACCGGAAACTCCCACACAACCTTACCGCCGCCGTCGTATTCGCGCACGACGCCGTCGCCCTCGTGGCATACGAGGTAGTTCCCGCTGTCCACCTTTCGCGCCAGCCGCGTATCGCGGTGCGGGTCGGGCTTGTCCACTTTAAGCGCAATCGATTTCAACAACGTTCCCTGGCGGTCCACTTCAATGATTCGCGCCGGGCCGGACTCAGCGATCATTACGTTACCGTCCGCCAACGGCTGGATCGCGTGCACTTCCACGCGTTTGCCCGCATTGCCGTTCATCGCCGCGCTGTCATAGGTCCACACGTCCTTCTTAGTCGCACGGTCCACTTCGACGACGACATGACCATCTCGAATCGCGAGAAGGTTCCCGTTCGGCAGCACATGCAAATCATGCGTCCCACCCTTCCATGGCACCTCCCACTCGACCTCGCCGCCCGGCGAAACAACTACAAGCTTGTCGTTGGCGGAGCACAGCACGCGATGCTCCGCGCCCGCTAAGCCCGCCAGGAGTGATGCCGCCCAAAGCAAGGCCGCGCCAGATCGAATCATTATGACTTCCTCCTGATTGGTCCTGAATCGCATGCAACGCCTTGGGCTAAGTAATGGAAGCCGTATCGTGGGCTTTGGTCGGCCAATTTATCAACATACGCCTTGCCCAGCCGCTCGCGCGACGCGCTGGAAGGTTGAATCGTCATACCCGTCGCCCGATACTTTCGAGATCAGGCCGCTCCGTGCGGGGCGGCGCCGGCTGCGGGACTCTGGAGTAAGCGTAATGGACATCAGCAGACGCGAAATGCTGGGCACCTGCGTCGCTACTGGAGCAATGTTGGCCACCGGTCCCGCGTTGGCGCAAGCGCCCGCCCGTAAGCGTCCAAACATCGTCCTCATTCTCGCCGACGACATCGCCTACGAGTGCTACGGCGCGTACGGCAGCACGCACTACCGGACGCCGCGGTTCGATGCGTTGGCGCGCGAAGGCGCGTTGTTCACGCACGCATACGCGCAGCCGCTGTGCACGCCGTCGCGCGTGCAGTTGATGACCGGCAAGTACAACTTCCGCAACTACGTGAAGTTTGGCGTGCTCGATTTCGCCGAGCACACCTTCGCCAAAATGCTGAAAGAAGCGGGATACAAGACGTGCATCGCCGGCAAGTGGCAGTTGAGCCCCGGCGATCTCGATGGACCGCGCAAAGCTGGATTCGACGAGTACCTCCTCTGGCACTTTCAATTCGAGGGTCAGGCGCGGACCAACGCCGGCGAGTTCGCGGACAAAGGGTCGCGCTACAAATCCCCCAAGCTCTACTGCAACGGCAAACGCGTCGAAAACACCGAAGGAAAGTACGGACCCGATCTGTGCGACGAGTTCATCGCCGAGTTCATGGAGCGCAACAAGAGCGAACCATTTCTGGTCTATTACCCGATGATCCTCGTGCACGAACCGTACGAACCCGTGCCCGGTTCGCCGGACTGGGAGTCCGGCGGAAAGGACACGAGACACTTCCCCGACATGGTCCACTATATGGACAAGTGCATCGGGCGCGTCGTGGACAAATTGGACGCGCTGGGTTTGCGCGAAAACACGTTGATCATCGTCACCGGCGATAACGGCACCGGGCGCGAGATTACGTCTCCGTTACCGGGCCGCGGCGTGGTGAAGGGCGGTAAAGGGACCATGACGGACGCCGGCACGCACGTAGGCTTCGTCGCAAATTGGCCGGGCCGCATCAAACCCGGTACCGTCGTGAATTCGCCGATCGACTTCTCGGACCTGCTACCCACGATGGCCGACGTTGCCGGACTCCCCATCCCCGACTACGCCGACGGGCAGAACCTGATGCCGATCATGACCGGCCGCGAAGATAAGGCGCGCGGTTGGGTATTCATGTCCTACGCGCGAAACCCGGAATCGCAAGCGGATTACCGGCACTTCGTGAGCGATACGCACTGGAAGCTGTATTCGGATGGAACCCTGTTCGATTTATCGAAAGACATCGACGAGCAAAATCCGGTTTCCGGAGCGGATTCAGAAGACGTTCGCAACCGGCTGCAACCGATCCTCGACAAAGTCCTCAAGAGGAAATAGGAATTCGTGGCGGCTACCGGCCAAGAATCTTGCGCAATGTTTCGACATGGCGTGGTATGGCGGTGCGCGGGTCTTCGCTTTCTTCGTATTCAAGGACGAGATACCCGCGATAACCTGCATCGCGCAGGATGCCGACCACGCGATTAAAGTCGGCCGGTTCCTTTTTGCCCGCGCGATTGATCATTACCTTGAGTTGTGCATTGACCGTGTACGGCGCGATCTTCGCAAGGTCCGCATAGGGGTCGGCGGTCGCAAAGTTGCCGCCGTCAAAGTTCACACCGAACCAAGGCGACTCCTTCACACCCTCGATAATGCGGAGCATTTGTTCGGGCGTCGCCGTAATGCCTCCGTGGTTTTCGAGCGCCAGCATCACGCCCTTTTGCGCGGCGTAGTCGAGAGATTCATTGATGCCGCTGATGCACCGCGCAAGCGCCGTTTCCTCCGTATCGCCCTGCGGCACGTTCCCCGCGAAGATGCGAATGACCGGCGCGCCGATCACGGCGGCATGATCGATCCACTCGCGCGTCATCCGTAGCTCTTCTTCGCGCTTCGGCCCATCCGGCACACAGAAATCGTTGCCAATCGCCGTCCCGGAAATGTCGAGACCCAGACGAAACGCGAGTTGCTTCAGGTTAAGCAGATACTCCGGCGTGACCTCGGCCGGAAAGTAGTACGACGTAGGTTCGCACCCATCGAGATTCAGTTCGGCGCAGTAACGAACGAAGTCCTCCAATTTCATCTCCGCCTTCGCATACTCCTCTGCGGATGCGCGCTTCGGCAAGATGCTGTGGAATGAATAGGCGGCAAGGCTGAGCTTCATGTACGGCCCGTGCTCTCGCGCAACGGGCGCCGCGGCCCAAGCGCCGGTGGGAATTAGTGCGCTGCCCCCAAGCGTTGCAGCGGTAAGAAACGACCGACGGGACAGCGAATGTGCAGACACGTTAACCTCCCCTGCGCAGCGCCGGCGCCGCCCTCGCACCAACGGCGATCGCACATGTATCGAGTAATTGAAGAGACCTACAATGGAACCAAACTGCGCGCAATTGCAAACAATGGTGCAGGGTATACGCCACGGGCGAGCGTCGCGGCCTCGGCCGCGAAGCGCGCTCCCTCCTCCGCCATCGATGGCCACGCCCGCTCGAGCGACACAAGCATTCTTGACGAAACAGGATACTCCCGCCGGCATCAAATCTAATCAATACGGGGAAAGATGGTGGGCCGTGCAGGAGTCGAACCTGCGACCTTGTGATTAAGAGTCACCTGCTCTACCAACTGAGCTAACGGCCCGCGCGGTCGTCACGCGAAGGGGAGGCTCGCGGTCCGGTGTTGGAGGCGGCGCCTACCCCAAGGGAAATCGAAAATGGAGCGGGAGACGGGACTCGAACCCGCGACGTCAACCTTGGCAAGGTTGCACTCTACCACTGAGTTACTCCCGCTCAGCGAAAACGTATGCTATCATACGAAAATCCTGGAGATCAATCCAGGGTTGAGCAATTCGGATACGGCGCGGCTACGGGCGGCGGCGCTACGACGCCACGGTTTTGCCGTGAAGTGAGGTGCCGTCATGGACACGCTGCCCGAAGCCATCGAGACCCTGCCAACGCGCGCTTTTTCCAAGGGCGACATCCTCATGGACGAAGGCACGGCCGAGTCCGAGTTGTTCTTTTTGACGAGTGGTTCGGTCGAGGTTCGCAAAGAACAGGAACTCATAACGCGCATTCGGGAACGCGGCGCGATGTTTGGCGAGATGTCCGTGCTGCTCGGTTGCCCGCATACGGCGACGGTCGTTGCATCGACGGACGTGGAATGCCGGGTCGCCGCGGACCCCATCGCGTTCATGAAGGCAAACCCCGAGGTGATGTTCTACGTCGCGCGCATTCTCGCGCGACGGCTCGAGTCGCTCAACCGGTATCTCGTGGACGTGAAACACCAGCTCCGCGAACAGGAAGGGCACCTCGGAATGATTGACGAGGTCCTCGACGCTCTGATGATTCGCCACCCGCGCCAAATTCAACCGCGTCAGACGGCCGGCGAGTAGGTTTGTTCCGGCGCGTTCAGGTCGATCGTCTCTTCACCCTCCGACGATTCCCATGTGGCTTGCATGGTGTCAAAATCGATCGAGATGCATGTGGGTATCGAAGACATCTGCCGACCGGGGTTAAACACCCACGTTTCGCCGATGCGATCGTGCCACGAGCCCATCGCGTAGAACGGCGAGTTGTGGATATGCCCGCCCAGGACGATTCCCGGTTTGAGCCGGGCGATCAGTTCCGCCACGAACGCATCGCCGGAATACACTTTCCCGTTCCATGAAGTCCTGGAACCCGTGGGCGGAGCGTGGTAGACCCAAATCCATCGCGCCTCGCCCCGGCGCGCCGCGTCAGACTCGAGAAGGGACTCAACGCGTGACTTGGCGTCGTCCCCTTCCCACCACGGGCAAATCGTGATCATGAGTCCATCGAAGAAGACCGATTGCCGGTCTACGGACACATTTTCGATTTGCACATGTTGCAACCATTCCGCGCAGCGCTCGCCCTCCGCGTTTTCGTCGTCGAGGTCGTGGTTGCCGGAGCATACCGCTACGGGAACAATAGCCGCGAGGCGCTTCAAGTATTTCTCGACAACGACGATCTGCGTGTCGACATCCGCGTGCCCGGCTAGATCGAGCAGGTCGCCCGCCAACACGAGCATGTCGTGCCGCGCGGCGCGATCGAGCAACCAGTCGAATTGCTTGATGCTATAGTGCAGATCGGAAACGACGAGCAGCTTCACGCGCGGACTCCCGTTACGGTTTCTGCCCGGCGGTCACCGCTCGGACTATAGCACATCTTCCTGCATGCGCTTGGCCATGAGCGGAGGGCACCCGTTGCAGCGATGGGTGCTGGTGGACGAACCCGCGGGGATTTCGTGCGGCAACGAGTTGTCCTTAATCACACTGGTCAACTTTCGTCCGAAAAAGTGCCCAAGGCTGAACTGCTCTTGGCCGAGCACAAGCCCGCACGTGTACATCGTGCCCTCGGGGCCGACGCACGCCATCGTCGATGGCAGGTCGCAATGCGGCTGTTCCTCGTGATCGTGCAGGCCGTCCGCGCAGTGAAGCGGAATGCCGAGTTCCTCGACAAACCGCGCGGATTCGATATGCTCACCATCGGCGAAAACGCGGGTCTTGCTCGCGTTCAACTTGCGCAGCACCCCGGCGTCACCGGGATCGAGCGGCACATAGGCATGGATGCCGACGACCATCTCGTGCGCAGTCTGCGCCCACTGACACAGTTGCAGCAGTTGGGGAACTTGCTGAAGAGGACTCCCCACGCTGACGATGATGCTTTTCACCCCTATCGAGGAAGCCTCATCGATTACACACATCCATTCGTCGGGGGACAGTGATTTTTCCGCGGCGTCCGCGGCGGCCTTCTCGGCCGTTCCGGGCAGGTGAATCCACAAGTACTTCACGCCCTGGCACGTGTCGCCTTCATGACCTTTGCAACACCGCGTCAACGCGCCCGCGACCGCCTGCGGCAGCGCAAACGGGTTGTCCTCGGTGTAGATGTTCTGCCAGCGCTTTCTTGAAGTCACGACTCGTACGCCTGCCTACTTGTCCAAGCCCGCCAACCGGTGGTTGACGTCCTTTAACGCTCCGTACACATCTCGATACACGGCATACCGCTCGGCGTATTCCCGCGAGCGGCGTGCATCGGGATCGCACACATACAGGATTTTCACCGCGCCCGCCAGCGCGGCTTTCACGTCCGTGACAAGCCCTGCTGCCTGCCCGGCCAGGAGTGCAACACCCAGCGACGCGGCCTCGGTCGTCTCCAATACCGCGACGGGTACGCCCATAATGTCCGCCTTACGCTGCGTCCAGACGGCGCTCTTCGCGCCGCCCCCAACCGCGCGTAAGCGCGCTATCCCAACTCCTGCGGATTGTAACATTTCGAGGTTCAGTTTCATTTCATACGTGACGCCGGAGAGGACTGCGGACACAATCTCCGCGCGGGTCGTGTTCAACGTCAAACCCAGGATCGCGCCCCGGCTGGCGGTGTCGAAATGCGGGGTGCCCGTCACCGTAAAGTGCGGCAGTATAAGGAGTTTCTCAGGGTCAGCAGGTACGGCGTCACAGAGAATCTCGTAGACGTCTTTACCCGCCGCGTCCGCCTCCCGCCGCTCCTCCGCCGCGAAAGTGTCCCGATACCATTTCAGCAGCGATCCGCCCGTAAAATTGAACGCAATCGACGCATAGAGACCAGGCACACAACTTGGATAACAGCAAAGGTTTCCCGCCACGGTCCGCTCGGTGACCGAGTAGGTCTCATATATGGGGCAGATACAGTCGACTGTCCCCGTCGCATACACCGCCTCCCCGCTCTCGAGAATCCCCGCACCAAGCGCTCCCGCCGGTTGGTCGTGTCCGCCCGTCGACACAACGATGCCGCGCGGAAGCCCTATGTCGTTCGCAACCGCGTCCGGAATCGTGCCGGCTACGGTCCCCGACGCGGCAGTCTTCGGCAACAGTTCGCACGGCACACCGGCGATATCGAGCAATTCGTGCGACCAGTCGCCCTTTCGCACGTCGAGCGCCATAGTCCGCGCAGCGAGACTGTGACTCATAATCGGATCGATGCCGAGGCGCAACTGCACAAAGTCTTCGTAGCAGTGAAAGCGCGCCGCCTTGGCGAAGACCTCAGGCTGGTTTTGCTTGAACCACAGAATCTTGTTCAGCGAATACATGCCGTGCAGCGGCATCCCGGATATCTGGGCAAGGTCCATGCGCGATTTGCGCTCGAGCCACCACGCCGGCAGGTCCGCCGTACGCGCATCGAAGGTAACCGGGCTGTTCGTGAGACACGACCCATCTTTGCCGACAGCATGGACCGCCTCCCCCTGCGCGGACATCGCCATCGCACGGATCGGATCGCCCTTCGTCTTTTGCGCGACTTCCCCCAACACCTCGCGCACGCAACGCCACACGTGCTCGGGTTCGAGTTCTTGCCAACCCGGCCGCGGCGACAGCAACGGATATTCGCGGTATGCCGAGGCAATTGGCTTGCCATCGAGATCGAACGCGACGCCCTTGGTGCCGGTCGTGCCGACATCCAACCCCAACAAACTCATTCGGCAAAGCTCCCTCTCACCCGCTCCCCAAGCGGAATCGAGGTATTGTGCGAAGTGGAGTCAGGGATTGCAACGTCGCCAAAACACTCTCAACACGATTTCTTCGTGCTCGCCCTTCGTACTTCTGACTCACGTCTACTTGCGGCGCTTACGCGTTTGGCTTAACTTAGAAAGCGGCACGAAGGTCTTCGAAGTGCGCTTGGCCTCGCCGAAATCCCGCGCATCCGCGACGTCTTCCCATGCAGCGAGAAGTCGATTGTAATCACGAACCGAAAGCACCACCTGCGTGCGCTTTCCGGACTCGTCCACAATGAATCGAGGCACAATAGATGGGGTTGCCATTGCTTAGTTTCCTTGCTTCAAACAATGCAAGTGTATCACGAGCAAGCCATCGCTTCACGCATCGCTATATAGTAAAAACGGGGCGCGGCACTCGCACGTGCCGCGCCCCGCTGAATACGTTTGTAGCGTTGCTAGTGCGCGCTTCCGCCTTCCCCTTCGAGGTGAATCGGCTTATAGCCGCCCTGCGATTGGAAATAAACGATTAGGATGATATAACACACGAGCATGATGCACGGGAGCACGGCGACCGTGCGCAGTGCGCCCTTGCTCGCGAGCATGCTAACCTCCTTCACGACCGCCTTGTTCTCCTCGCTCTCCGCTTCGAGTTTCTTCTGGTCGACGGTCAAGTAATCGCCGAAGATACTGGTCTTCTTCTCCGTGACCAGGTTGGCGTGGAACTGGGTGTTGTTCTTCTGATCGTACGCGAGCAGGTCGCGGTCGATCGCGCTGTCCTGAATCTTGCCCATGAACACCGCGCCCACGATTCCCACACTGAGCATGCCCACGCCCGCGATGGTGTTAATCGTCATCGCGCCGCCCTTCGGGAAGCGCTCCGCCACGACACCGAGCATCGTCGGCCAGAAAAACGTCTTGCCGAACGCGTACAAAGTCGCCGCCAGCAGGATCATCACGCCCGACGCATACGAAAGTGAGACTAGCCCCAGTGCCGCGATCGCCGCGCTCGCCGCGAGCAATCCGAGCGGCGAAATGCGGTGCACAATCGAACCCGCGCTGAACCGCAACACCATCATGATGAACGACGTGTACACAAGAACCCACGCGGCGTTCAGACCGAGCTTGCCCATCTCGCCTTCCATCAACGGCGTGATCCAGCTATCCGTACCAAGTTCCGTGGTCGCAAGCGGCATCATGATGAACAGCAGGAATATGAACAGAGGTTGGCCCAACGATTTCGTGAACGCGCCAAACGCCCCGACCAACACGACGATGATCGCAATGTTGAGGTACGGAATCTTTCCACCGGCGATTTCAAACGCACCGAATCGCGCAAAATCAAACACGCGCCCCACTTCGAACGTCATCAAGCTGACGATGATGAGTGCGCCGAGAATGCCGACTTCCTTCAACATCGCATGATACGAGACGCCCGCCGCGACGCGTTCGTGCACCGGGAACTTGTGCCCAATCATCATGACGCCATACACGATGGTCGGAATTAGCACCAGACCGACCTTCCACTTCCAGCTTTCTATTCCGAAAGCCGTTAGAGCAATCGCCATCACGCCGCCAACCACCAAACCGCCTGGCCAACCCGCGTGCAGGATATTGAGCCACTTCGTCTTCTCTTTCGAGAACATCGTGGCGACGACGGGATTGATAACAGCCTCGACCGAACCATTGCCCAGCGTCATGATGAACGTCGCGAGATAGAGCGACCAGTATCCCGTCGCGAAGATCGTCATCACGCACGAAACGACGTGGCAAACGAACGCGAACGCCATCGCCCGGCCGTAACCGATCTTGTCCACGATTAAGCTGAACAGCACGATACTTATGGCGAACGGCCACAGCCCCGCGCCGAAAATTTCGCCCTGTTGCGTCGGCGACAAGTCGAACTCCGCGCCAAGGTCCTTGATGATCATGCTGCGGACAACGAACCCGAACGCCGTCGCAATGAGCGACATGAAACAGGCCCAGAACAGTGCTTTGTCGGCCTTGGTCTGGCCGGCTTCGGCTTGCGCACCCATGTTATCCCCTTCCCTCTCGTGTTACGGCTGGGGCCCTTCCCAGCGTGACGCCCTCTTTGCTGCTACAGCGTTTACCGGAGCGGCCTCGCGCAGACACGCGCCTCCCGCGTCTGATAAGGATTTCGCACCCGGCCCCCGCCGCGCAGCGGTTAGGCGAGATACTACTCGCTTTGCGCGAAACCGTCAAGGAATAATGGCCGCCTCGAACGCCGGCTGTATCGCAAGGCAGCCGAATCGAGCGCAAAGCCGGGACGCTCTCCCCTCAACGTCGAAGCCCGCCGCCATTGTCCAAACGGACATCGTAAATTGGCGAGTATGGACAGACATATCGTCCGTCCAAATGACGGGCTGCGCAAAGGCTGGGCCGTGTTTCACCCTCGCTCTGTCTTGCGCACAAAGGGAGCACGGGCATCGTGCCCGTGCGTCCATGCACGAATAAGTGCGACATCCGTGCCCCTTCGGTTCGGTCGGTCCTTCCTGTCCTTTTGGTCCCTTAGGTCCTTCAAAACTCGGCCCTTGCACCACTCCGGAGCTCTTGTTAGAATGTTGACGACGCCGATGGTGGGTCTTTGCGGGGGTGAAGTCTCCTAGTGTAGACTTGTTCGGCACAATTTATGGAGCCAGGAGACCTGTACATGCACAGCATGTTGCGGTGGGTAGGCGCGGCAATCGCGCTGACGGTGATGGTTCAGGGTGTCGCCCAGGCCCAGTGGACGTGGAGTCCGCAGACCGGCCGGTGGATCAACGTGAAGCGCCTTCCCAAAGAAACCCCCGAACTCCAAGTCGAGTTCGCGCGCAGCCTCATGGTCCAAGGCGACTACAAAAAGGCCCTGCGCGAAACCGAGAAGTTCAAGGACTACTACAGCGACACGGAATGGGCGGACGACAACCAGTATCTCCGTGGCGAGATCATGTTGGCGCAAGGCGATCTGCTGCCGGCAGCGAAGGAATTTCAGCAAGTCGTCGCTGTCTATCCCGACAGCGACTTGTTCGATCAAGTCATTGCGAAACAATACGAGATCGGCGACCACTTCTACGATCGCGGCACCGCGAACCTGAACAAGGGCTGGTGGCACCCGTTCCGCAAGCGGCCGTTCCGCCGCGCGATAACCGTGTACGCGATGGTGATCGACAACCAGCCGTTTACGGATTCCGCGGCCCAGGCACAGTACAAGGTAGGCCTCTGCCACTACACGTTGGAAGAATATAGGGAAGCGGCGTTCGAGTATCAGCGCGTCATCGACGATTACGCCGCATCGGACTACGTGGACGAAGCGAGCCACGGCCTGGCCATGTGCCATTACAAGGACTCGCGTCCGCCGGCGTACGACCAATCGCCCAGCTTGTTGGCCGTCGATGCGGTCGACAATTTCAAGCGAAAATTCCCCGACGACAGCCGCGTCGCCGAACTGGATTCCATCAAGACCGAGATGTTGAACCGCGTCGCCGAACAGCGGTTGCGCACGGCGAAGTTTTACGAGAAGCGCCGCAAGTTCGATTCCGCGGCTATCTACTATGAGGTGGTCGTCGAGCAGTTCCCGAGTACGACCTCCGCGCCGGAAGCCCAGGCATGGTTGGAACAGCACGGACACAGCAAGCGTTGGCAGGCCCCGTCGTAATGCGCCGGCTCCTGTTGCCCCTGCTCGCCGGCGGGGTATTGATTTCGGCGGGCTGTGGATACACCACGAAAAGTTCGCTGGACGAGAAGTACCAGACAATCTTCGTGTCCGCGTTCCAGAACACGAGCCGCCAGTACGACCTTCAGGCGCCGCTCACCAACGCGATCACGCGGAAATTCATCACCGACGGGCGCCTGCGCGTCGTCGGGCGAGGCGAGGCCGACCTCGTCCTCGAAGGCATCATTCGCGATTACCGCCTAAAGGGCATCACCTACGACGAAGACGACGAAGTGACCCAGTTCCTCTGTGTTGTGCTCGCGAGCGCGCGCCTTACGGAAGGCGGCACCGGCCGCGTCGTATGGGAAGAGAAAACGATGGCCGGCGAAACCAGCTTCTACACGCGCGCGTCCGGCCAGTCGTCGGACCGCCTCCGCGGCAATGCCGAAGCGTTCCTGCCGAGCGTACGTTCGTTTTCGACGGAAGAGGAAAACCGCGGCGCATCCGAAGCGCTCGAACAACTCGCCTCGGACATTTTCTATCGCACGGTCGAGCCTTGGTAGGCCGTGGACGTCGCCGAATTCCTGAAGACAAGCGGTAAAGGCAAACCCGCAAACGTCTACCTCTTCTGTCCGCACCGGGCGCCGAAAGCGCGCGAAGCGACGTTTGAACCGCTGCTGGCCCACCGCGCGGTCGATGATGTCGTCGCGCGCCACGTCGAACCCTCGATGCGCGACCTCAGCTACCACCTCTACTACGGCGACGAAACCGCCGCCTCGGATGTTGTCGACGCCGCGCGCACGCTCCCCTTTCTCACGGAGTACCGCGTCGTTGTCGTGCACGCAGCCGACAAGTACGAGTCCGAATCCAGCGGCGCGGCCTTGCACGCCTATCTCGAATCGCCGAACGACACCACGATACTCATGCTCATCGCCCCGCGGATCGACAAGCGATTGAGGTTGTTCAAACTGTGCGAGAAGCACGGCGTCGTCGTCGAATGCCCGGAAATGCACGAGCGGGAAGCCGCGGCATGGGCACGGAACGAGGCACAAGCGCGTGGAAAAACGCTTGGCGCGAATGCGTCCGTACTGCTCGTCGAACGCAGCGGCACAAAACTCTCTGACGTGCTCAACGCGGTCACACTCGTCTGTAATTACATCGGCACGGAATCGACAATTCAGGAGTCCGATGTACACGCGGCGTGCGCCGACGTGGCCGAGGACGAGATTTGGACGCTGACGGACGCCATCGCGCAGTCCGACACCCGCACGGCGCTGCTGACCTTGCGGACCGTGCTCGACATGAACAAGAGCGAGTTCGAGATTCTCAGCACGATCACGTGGCTTATCAAGACCGCCTATTTCGCCGCGACGGCCAACGCCTCCCGCGTGAAACCGTTCCTGGCAAACAAGGTCAGACCCCTCGCGGAAAAGCTCGGAAAGGAAAAGTTTCGCGACGCGTTCGCGCTGTGCATGAATACGGAAGTGATGCTCCGCTCGACCGGCGTCGACCGGACCCTCGCGCTCGAACTGCTGGTCATCAAGCTCGCCGCGCCCAGGCGTCCGGCCAGGCCGTCGCGCGCCAGTTAAACGGTTGCAATGCGCCGGAATCCGCCCCTAGAATACCCCGCTGCGGGGAATACGGTAAACTATAGGCAGATACTAACCGGGTGCGGCCATGAGCTGCGGCGAATTCGCGCGCACATTCGCACTGCATCGCAGGAATGAAAAAACCGGATGGCGGTAATTCCACAGACCCAACTAGGTCCGCCCCGCGGCGGAAATTTTGAATATCACTGGTCCGGTCCGTTTCTCGAAGCGCACCTGTTGTCGGACGTGGGCAAGAAGCGGCAGCGCAACGAAGACGGCTGCACGCTGTGCGTCCCGGAGGACAGGGAACTCGCCCGCGAACGCGGCATTCTATTTGCCGTGGCCGACGGGATGGGCGGCGTGAGCGGCGGCGACTTTGCCAGCCGGCTCGGTCTGCAAACGCTCGTCGAGGAATATTACGCGCGCAACGAGACCACCGCGCCCGAGCGCTTGCAGGAAGCCGTCAGCCAGGCCAACCGCCGCATCTTCCAGGAAGCGGAGAATCATCCCGAGTTCTACGGAATGGGCACCACCATGTGCGCGCTGCTCGTGCACGGCGATCACGCGTACATCGCGCACGTCGGCGACAGCCGCCTCTACCTCTACCGCGACGCCCTGTACCAGGTCACGGAAGACCACAGCCTCGTGGCCGAACAAGTGCGCAACGGATACATCTCGGAAGACGAAGCCCGCACGCATTCGCTGAAAAACCTCATCACGCGCGCGGTCGGAACAAAAGACGCCGTGAAGGCAGACCTCTACGCCGTCAGGCTCAAAGTCGGCGATACAATCATGATGTGTTCGGATGGATTGTCGAACCTCGTCGATGACAACACCATCGCAGGCATACTTACCGGCGGCAATCTGCAAGGCGCCGCGCGCGTACTCGTCGGCCGCGCGCTTGAAGGCGGCGCGCCGGACAACGTGACAGTGCTGCTGGTGCGAGTCTTGGAACAGCCGTTCAAGACGAGCATGGCCCAAGGCGCAAAGCCCGTCACCTTGGGAAAGCCCGGCCTCTTCGGCTCGATTCGCCGCCTGTTCTCGTAACGCCCCGTCTCCCCCATTCCGTGCGCGTCGTCACGATTTCCGCATAACGTCAAATCCGCGCCCCGTCTACGCCGGAATGAATGCGGCATCCCCCCGCGCGTCCTGATCTACGAGTATTGCGAACGCAAGGCTGGAACAATCCCAGCAGACGAAAGGAGCGTTGGTTATGCGAAGGTATACAATTGCGGCCCTCACAGTAGCGCTGATTTCGGCGCCGGCCTGGGCCCACGGCGCCAGCGTTTCGGTTACGGCTCCCTACAACTTCTACGTGCCGAACATCGCGGTTGGCGAACCGCATGGCGGTCATCACGGCCACCATCAGCACGGGAAACACTGCAAGTACGTCCCCGGCCGCTACGAAACCGTGTATCAGCGAGTGTGGGTCCCCGGCTACTACCGAACGGACTATGTGCCGCCCGTCTACAAACACAAGACGGTACACGGCGTCACGTTCACCGTGATGGTGTCCAACGGTTACCACACGAAAGTCTGGGTGCCCGGACACTACACGACGAAGACATACAGAGTGTGGCGTGACGGATTCTGGACCTGCAGTCGATAGCCCGAACGCACGCGATCAATGCGAAGTGCCGCGCAAGTCCTGCGCGGCATTCGCTTTATTCGCTGGAGATAGTTCGGCAAGAAGCCGCCACTGGAACAGTCGCCACCCATTTGATAAACTTCACGTACAAATCACGCATTCTCACCTTCGGTCGGGGCGTAGCGCAGCCCGGTTTAGCGCACTTGCCTGGGGGGCAAGGGGTCGCTGGTTCGAATCCAGTCGCCCCGACCATTTTTCACTCTTGCCCATGCACGACGTCCGGTTTTTCGAACTTGCTGCTTCGCAAGTGCCACAAATTCCGCTTTCGACTTGCATGGCATACGCAGCCCTCTCCCAACATTTACAGGCTCTTGTCGGTTAGCCGTTTACGGCGCGTCCCAAACCCGCTGGCCTGGCGCCCATTCGTGTGCATCACGGCGCATTCGTGTTATCAATTCGCATTTTCTGTGATACGATGAATCTTGCCGTAGGACTAAATTGGGCTCCATGCCGTGAGATTCGCAAGAATCCTATATCCTATGGCATTTCTGTTACAGACCTTGTAGCATTTCACGCGTTTTGGCGAGCAGTTCACGATCGCCATCTGAAATTCCATCCGGATGAAAATGCATTACGCTATTTCGGATCTCGCGCACTTTATCCATCCGATCGATGAACAGCTTCCGATTAATTCTAAGTGCTAGTCGCGACCAAACCTCTTCCTTCGACATCGCCCGCAAATACTCGCCAAAGGTCAGGTCATCTACGGTTATTTTTCCTTGAGTTCTTCTTTTGTCGGCCGGATCAATAAAAGAATTCAGTTCTTGTTGCGAGAGCTTGGCACGAATCAACAAATTACGAAGATGGTTCTCGATCTGTTCGAGAAACAAAAAAGGTTCAGAGAGCGCAACGAACTGCTCCGCGATGTCCTGCGCCGTGAGCATGCCGCATATCTCATTGCTCTTGTTCCGCACCAATACTACGCCGCTTTTGATGATGTCCCTAACAGCATCGAACAGCGGCGTATCCAAGCCGACAACACGGACGTCGACATCCAAACACTCTCTTGCGGTCTTCGGAGGATCGCCACCCGCGTTTGCCTTGCCCAATGATTGCCAAGTGATGATTCCCTCAGGACTTCTAGAATCCCGTAACACGGGCAAATGAGCGAGTCCTTCGGACATTAATTGGAACACGACCGTTTCAATCTCATCGCCTGGACGCACACTCACAGGCTTTCGGTTTGCTGCGCTCAATAGCGAAATGGGCAAGTACGAGCGGCGCTCATCTTCAACCGAATCTTCGACCGGGATATTTTCCTCGATAACGGGGCTCGACTCCGTATCGTTTACGACAAGGGCAGGTGGTACCACAGCAACGGCACCGGGCGTTTTCTTACCAGCTTTTGGTGGTCGGCCCGGGCCCCGCTTTTCCCGCGGAAAGAGTTTGATTATACCGTCAATATGTTCATCTTCAAATGGAGGATCCGTCTCGACCCCCAGACTCGTTAGTTTGCTCCGAATGTACCGAGTAACGTATTTGCCGCGCCTTTCCTGCCAAAAGAACTCCAACAACTGTCGCACGGAAATAGTGAGCGGCCTTCCCGTTACCACCACCTGCTTAGCCATTTGGACAAATTCTTCCTTTGGCCTGTATGGCATTCGTTAAACCTCGTAGTTGGATTGGTGCTGATCATTGCTCGTCAATGTTCTACACCCGTCGAATATTCGGGCCGTCGGATTCGAGCCGCCCCTCGCGGAGGAGGCCTTTAATGAGGGAGCGGGCCATGTCCTCGATAGCGCTGCCGGTGCGGGCGAATCCGAGGTGCCGCGCAAACTGGCGGATGGCGTCCTCGCGGGAAATCCACGTGCGGCCCGTTGCGCTGACGAAACAGTCTTTGAGCCAGTTGCGGTTGTAGCCGTTGATGCCGCGCGCGATCAGCGAGTATTCGTTGCTGTTACGCTTGGCGATGCCACGGCGCACTGCCGTCTTCAGATCGTCTTCGAGCAAGTCGCGCGCCTTCGGGCCGAGCCGCTGATAACCGAACTCTTCGGCTAGGCGTTTCAGCAGGTCGTCCCGGTCCAAGGGCGATTCGGCGGTGAGTATCTTACGCACCGCGCACAGCACTTCCTCGCGCGGCACCTCGCTGATCGGACGATAACTTGGCGCATCGTCCTCGTCCTGCACTTCCGGCAACTCCTCGGCGGCGCCCTCCAGTTCGTCGGAGCCGACTGACTCGACGGATGAAAACAGATCAGGTTCATCGGCGGCGGCGCAGGGTGACTCTGGTTCGTTATTTGCTGATGTGAGATCTACTGTCTCGGATGCTTCCGGGGGGACCGTCGCCGCGGAATTGCCCGTCAAGAAAGCGCCGGGCCAGCCGCCGTGTTGGTCGATGACCTCATCGATTTCCTTCATGATCCGGATGGTCTCGGTGAGCGCGACGACGATTTTGTGGTAGTGCGCGATGTCGTCGTCCGACAGCGTGCGGCCTCTGCGGTCTTTGAGCCATTTCTCACAGACCTGATAGCCGCCGACATGGAAGTTCCACACGTCCTCGCGCACGCCCTGGAAGCCGGTGGTCTGTGCCTTGTCCACCCACACGGTGTTATTCGACCACGAGACCTTTTCGACCTCGGGATTCCGCCCACCAATAAATTCGGTAATTGGTTTGTCGAGCTTGGGCGATTCCAGCAGGTGCAGAGCGACGAGTTCGCCGCCGAGCCGGGCCAGCGCGCCGAACAGTTCCAGGTTCCCGGTTAACGGCAAGCGCGGGAAATCGGTCTTCAAAAACTCCGCGTAGCGGCTCCTGTAGCCGGGACTGTGAAACACCGCGTAAGCATAGTCGAACACTGCTCGATCAGAGAGTTCGGTCTCAGATTGGTGGGGTTTAAGAAGACGTTTGATTCGCGCCAATGCCTGCGGTCTGAAGTTAGATCCTACAAATCGATCTCTCGAATACGGCAGGTCTCGATCACCAGCTAAGAGTTCGTGCGGAAAATATGAGATTTTCCCTTTGGTACTATAGAAACACCGGTTGTTTGGAATGACTTTGGACACGCCAATATGCGTAAATGGGCCATCAATGGAGACTTGCCGCATTACCATCAGGGCAACATTTTGTCCTGCAAGGAGATGTTTCCCCGCGCTGTGACTGTTTGTCTTCAAGAGGTCTTTTCGGTAGAAGCAGTATCGCAAGTCGAAAGGGCCAAACAAGAAAGGCGTGATATGCCTCGCAAAATCCTTTTCCGCGACGATGGTCGCCCTTTCATCGAATAGTTTCTTTCCCCACGCTTCGGAAACAGAGTACCTTTGGACAATCTCGTCCTTTGGTGACGTCGCAAAATGCACAAGTTTGGATCGAAGTTCCATTGCAGTAAAGTCGGTAAGGATCTCGTCACGTCCAGATTCAAAGCCGGTCGAGTTTATTCCATAAAGTTCGACCATAGGAATCGCTTGGTTATATTCGGCCTCCGTTTCGGCGTTGCGCGCAAAGAAATAGTAGTTTGGTTCTCTAGCTGCGAATGCAGAAAACCGCGTGGACAAAATCGAATTAGTGGTTAGCCAATGATACTTGTGCCCAGAACTTCCTCGTATGTCCTGTCTGAACAACTCGTTGTCGGCTAGATGGATCTTCGGACGGCGAACGAGGAGTGCGATGCAAACCCCGCGCTTTATCTCAAAGACATTCTCGTCTGTCTGGTCCAGTTCATCACGCTCTCGCTTGTCAGCATCACCATGCAGATCTAGGAACCAACGCCGACCAAACGATTGCAGCAAGTGATTCCTCATGCCACGCAGGGTCGCGCTTTCCAGATAGCCATTGTTTGTGATGAGGCCGATAAGACCAACTCGTTTCTCTATTTGCTTCTCGGCAAAACGAAAAAACTTCACATAATCGTCGTTGAGATTCTTCTCGAATTGGAGCGCACTTTTTTCCCTAATTGGATCGCCATCCACAAAACGGTACGGGTCGACACTGCGGCGCATTGCAGTTGACAGATTGGCCGATATCCCGGAGTATGGCGGATTACCAATTACAACTGTAAAAACCGTGCCACGCTTAATCTTTCCAACCTCAGTGGCTTCTCGCGCGAGCGCGGGGGTGCATTGTTCGATTTGCGCTTGACCGCTTGCATCGTCAGGTTCTTCTAGCGCATTTGTGAGATATACTCGAACCCGGTCATTCGCACCAAGTGATTGGAGTGCGGTGAAATTCAGTTCTCTCAACTTCAGCCCAATTTTCATGTGGGCGATGGTGTAGGGGGCCATCATGAGTTCGTAGCCGTGGAGTCGCGGAAGAAGGTGCTTGACGACATACTGATTCCACAGGACCTGCTGCTGTTGCGCGGAAACCTTCTCGCGCTTCCACCGCTCGGTCAGTGTGCGATGAATTACTTCGATAACCTCCACGAGGAAGGTGGCGGTGCCGGTAGCGGGATCGAGAATTTGTACGAAAGCGGATTTCGAGTTTACTTCATCCGGAATCTTTAATTTCGGAAATCGTGCGGCCATATCTGCCCACGTATCGGTCGAAGCAAGACCGTCCTCAAGCCCAAACTCGGTCTGAAGCAATTCGTGTACGCTGCGCACGATGTAGGACACGACCGGCTTGGGCGTGTAGAACACACCGCGCTGAACCTTCTTCCGCTTGTCGTATTCCGTCAGGAATTCCTCGTAGAAGTGAATGACTGGATCGCCGGTCTGCGACCCGAATTCGTTGAGAATGCGTGTCGTATCCTCGGGGCGCAGGCCCTCGAAGAGTTCAACCAATCGGCCCACGCCGATTTCTTCAATGTCGATCTTCCCACCGCCAACCTTTGTCAGACCCAAGCACTGCGCGAATAGGCCCTGTAGGAAAGGATTTGTAGGCGGAATGCGCTCCGGCGCGTGGGCCACGTCAAATGATTCGTTGGGATGGGCCGCGCGCGCCGCAAACAGTCCATACGCAAGGGTCTGCGCGTAGGTGTCGGCGAAATCGTCCTCCGACAGGTCATGGATTAAGAGCGTCTTGAATGCCTTGTACAGTTGCTGCAATGGCTCAAACTGCCGTTTGCGCGTAATGTCCAGCACTTCACCGACGCGCTTGCGCACGTCCCGCGCGAAGTGCGCCATTTCCTGGGCCAATTCTTTCGAGTCCCGGATGGCTTTTCGCTTCGAGCCGACAAAGGCCGAACGCCACTGCTCGCGCCAGTCTTTCTGGCTCGTACCGTCATCCGGCCAGTGGAGGCACTCGATATAATTGTGAATATGGGCCAAGTGCGTTTCTTTGCGCGTCCACATGAACTCGCGCATGACGGCGGTGTAGCCCGCGTCCGGCTTCGAGAAGTGGGCAAAGGTCATGCCCCGATCTTCGCCGTCGCCGTGGGCATTCACGAACAGGAGGTCTTGCATTTTCCACGTGACACGGTCACCGGCGGACGTGCGCTTTTTCTCGACGAACCGATTCAGAATGCGGCGGAGCGCGGTAAGGGGCAGGCGCTTCGACTCGAACTCGACGTAGAACACCGCCCACGGCTGGTTGGTCGTGAGCGGGCGCATTTGTTTGACGTTGCGCACGCGGGCATGGAGTTCGTCCGGCAAGTTGAGTTCGTCCGGCGTGTAGTCGAATGCCAGCGCATCGAGGTCGTCAAACTGGTCGTCCTCGATTGGCCAATCGAGTTCGTCGGCCAGGAAGGTAACAAGGCTAGGGAAATCAACGATGCTTAGAATAGTGTCTCGCGCCATTCTTCATCTTCTTTTGGGTTGACCGCATCTTTCATCGCTTGAGCGGCGTACTTGCTCCCAATTATTTTGTCCACCTCTTCGAACTTGCGTCGGTGTTCCGGCGATGTAATTACAGTTGCGCCCCGTAAGATTTCATACGCCCTAGCGCGCCACGTGCAAGGAACCTGAATCTCGCCAATCCTCAACGCTCTTAGCGTGGGCAAAATATCGATTTCCGCGTCCAGGGACTTCAAATCCAAGTACTTTTTCAAACGTGGCAGTTGTGCCACGCGAACTTGGACGGGGCCGGGCCATGCACCGGTGGCGGGTATGGTGACTGCAACATCGAGTCGCCGAAGTTCGAACTCACCCTTGGCAAAGCTGAATACGGGAACGCCACCTTTTGCACCTTGGATGGTTGACACGGCGTTGGCCAGTGTACCCGCCGAAACCTTCACCCCCTGAAGTTTCTCAGTGATTCGATACGGCATGGTCCCTATCCCCTTGCTCGTCGGCTAGCTTAGTTCCATCCAGCATTTGAGCGTGGCCCGAACTCCGACCGGAGCCTGAACTTGCTTGAAGTATGTGTTCTTGACGTGTCTTTCAACCTTAGCGCGAATTTCGGAAAGCGTCTCGTCCGTCACGGATCGGTGTCGTGGCGTGTCCGGTTCGCTCTGGATCACTGTGAAGATTTCGGCAGCGTCGGTGTGAATATTTTCGGTCGCCAGATCGTACAGATACCACTGCGTGAGGCCCGCGTCGTCTGTCCAGGCGTTCGTTTCCGGATCGCCCTCTTCGAGTTTCACGCTGGTATCGAACGCGGGCAGCGAGAAACAGAAGAAGACGGCCTTGGTGCCCGGCTTAGGGTGTTCCTTCCCGGAGAATACCCGCTTGGGCAACGCGTTTAGCCGTTCCTCCAAACCGGGGTGTTCCTTCAATAGTCGCTGGTATTCGAGGTGCATTGCCTCGTCGCCGCTGGGCGTGCCTTCGTAGGCGTGGTTGAAGTCTTTCAGGGCCTCGTAGTCGTCTTCGGGCCGGAGCAGCTTTTTGCCTTCGATACCGAGCGTTTTCGAAATCTTCAGCGTCTTGTGCGACACGAGCGAATACAGCCGGAGCAGTTCGTCCAGTTCGTCCGGGGGCAGGAAGTTCCAGTAGGCGACCTTGCCGCGAATCTTCTCTTGTTCCGGATGGTCCTTGAGAATCGCGGCCTCGACATCCGGGTTCATGCGGCGGTCCACGCGGCCAATGCGCTGCATGAGGCGGACAGGGTTCCAGTGGAGGTCGTAATTGATGAGCCGCGTCGCGTCCTGGAGGTTCAGGCCTTCGGAGAGCACGTCCGTGGCGATAAGGATGCCCGTTTCATCGTGACCCTCCTCCGCCAGCTTTCCCGACGACGAATCGTTGTAGTACGGCGCGAAGCGGGTGATGACCACGCCCCGGTCTTTCTTGCTGGCGGAGTCCACTTCGTCGACGCGGGTAAAGCCCTGTTCTTCCAGTTGCTTCCTGAGATAGCGAGCCGTCGCCATGTATTCGGAGAAGATAATAACCTTGTGCTCTTTGAGCACGGGGTCTGATTTCAGCAGTTTCACGAGGGCCTTCAGCTTGTCGTCGTGCGATGGCTTGAACTTCTGTAGTTCCTGAAGGAATGCGGCGACCTGGTCGAGGTCGAGGAAAGTTTCGGACAGGATTTCATCGATGTTGTACTCGTCTTCGTGAAGTTCGTCGATGTCTTCCATCATTTCATCGGTGATGATGTCCGCGTCCGCGTCGTCTTCCTCCGCGTCGCCCCAGAATTCGTGCTGATGCTCGCGGACGTATCCGATGAGGTCCTCGTGTTGTCCCTTCCACCGTTCCAGCCGGTGTTTCTCGGTGATCGACGTGCTGTGCTTTGTCGCGAAGGCAAGCAGCTTGAGCATCAGCGCCTGACAAGACATTTGGAACGCGCGCGCCGAGCTTTCGAATCGCTTTAGGAACTGCGTGCGGATCAGGCTGACGACCTGCTTTTGCCGGTTTTCCAGCTTGGTGTCAATCGCGTCGTTCGGCCCTTTGTAGTAGGCCAATGGGTAGTAGATGGCGAGCGAGAATAGCGGCTTTTCCTTGTTGAATGCGTCCTCAAGCATTTTCAACAAGCGCCCGTATGTTTTCTTGATCGAGTAATCCGCGACCTGCGGGGCCTGGCGTTCGGGGAAAATGGCTGTCCGCCCGTCGTGTTGTTCTTGGCTCTTACGCACGTAGGCGCGGCTGCGCTGCACGACCAGCTTTGTCAGGAGGGGATCGCCGGTAATGACTTCGGCGGCTTCCGCCTGATTCACTTCGATGGGCAGTTCCATCTGTTCCACGCCGATGCCAACGGCGCGTTCCAGCGCCTTCTCCAGCTTGCGAAAATGGCCAGCGAGGGAATGGATTCCGACTGTGTTCTGGAAATACGCCGACTCGCGGCGGCTGAACAGCTCGATCATGTGCTGAAAGTCGAGTAGACTGTTGTTGATGGGCGTCGCGGTGAGCATGAACACCGTCTTGCCTTCGCACAGGTCAAACATGTGCCAGTACCGTGAGGGCCGCTTCGTGCCTTCGCCCTTTACGCCGGGATTGCGGAAGTGATGCGCTTCGTCGATTATCACCACGTCAGCCATGTCTTTCAGTCGGGCCAAGCGCGACTGATATTCGCCGCCCCGCTGCAAGTCGGTGTGGTTGTAAATCACAAGGTTCGTAAAGTCCCCGCCGAGATTGGGCAGATACTTTCTGAGCGCGGCTTCCCAGACTGGCTTGCGAGCAGCCTTTGGGACGAATAGCGCGACACGTTTGCGGTCGAACATCGTGAGGCGTTCGATCAGCATCATGCCGATAAACGTCTTGCCCAAACCGACGCCGTCGCAGAGAAAAGCGCCCTTGTGTTGCATGGCGATTTTGAGCAGCGCGTGGTAGCCCTCTTTCTGGTATTGATCCAGTTTGGGGTACATCAGCGATTTGGTCAGTTCCCATTCCGATGCCGTCAGTTCGTGGCCTCGGAAGAACTCCTGAAGCGCCTTGACGTATACCTCGAAGGGCGTGAACTCGCGCGTGTGGCGTTCGATGACGCGGAGGACATCTTCCGAAACGTCCTTCGCTTCGTTCCAGTGGCGTTCGTACCACTCTTGAAGGTCCTTGACCTCGCGCTGAATCTGGACGTTCAGCTCGACATTGTCCGTCAGACCCGGGTAAGTGAAGTTGCTGGAGCCGACCAAGGCGGTCGAGCCGACAACGGCGAGCTTGCCGTGGGTGATAAAGGCCTTGGCGTGGAATTTGTCTTTCGTGTAGACGCGGCACTCGATTTTGTTCGACCGAATGCCCTCGACAATCCCCGGTACGCCGTGGAGAAAGTCGTTCGTTTCTTTTTCCTTTTCGATGCTCGCGTCGAGCGCCATTTCGACCTTGGCGAGTCCGTTTGTGAAAGCACGTTTGGTGCGGAGGCTGACCTCGTCGCCCATGAGAATGCGGACCTTGTCGAGCTTCTGCCACTGACCGTCCAGCGCAAGCAGTGCGCCCACCTCGAAATATCCCGTGGCAATGTCGAACTGATGCGCGACCTCTGTCCATTCCTGGAGGTAGCTCTTGACCTTCCAGTCCGTGTCGCTGTTGTCGACAATGAACAGGTCTTTGCCGCGCGGCTCGCTTCTAGGATTGGGCTTCTCGGCCATGAATTCTCCCCACTCGAATCCCAACGGGGGACGGTCATTGCCTGCGCCCGACACGCCATGCACCCGTTAGACTGATATGTAACAGGGTGTGCGCTGGCGGATCAAGATTGAGGCGGGCCAACGAAAGGACGTTCTATGGCGGTGCACTGCGCACATCGTGCAGCCTGGGCAGGGGTCGCTGGTTCGAATCCAGTCGCCCCGACCATTTTTCGACTCCGCGCCCAAGCTGTTTCGCTCGATCGAGATTCGGTCTTTCGCGGGAACTACTGCCCTATAACTGCCTACACCACGGTATGTTTCGACAATACCTCCTACGTCGCCGTAGCGAATTCTGCGCGCGTTTCTCATGGAGAAACCGTTCATGGCATCACGCAATCCCATGCCAGCGCGCAGGTTACGGCGAATCTCCCCAACGTTGGCCCGTGAGTTGCCTCTACCAAACCTGATTTAATCGAAACCCTAACCGGGTCCACACCTCGGTCGCGCATAGTTCGTGCAGCCGGTGACGGGCCAGTAGTAAATAGCAAGGAGCAGTAGTTCTGATATGAAGCGTGGTTACCTGATCGATATGGATGGCGTTATCTACCGCGGCACACAGTTGATCGCCGGCGCGGACCAGTTCATCCGCCGGTTGCGCGAAATGGATGTGCCGTTCATGTTTCTTACAAACAACAGCCAGCGAACGCGCCGCGACGTTGCGACGCGCCTGCAGCGCATGGGCATTGCCGTTGAAGAACGCCACATCTACACGTGTGCGATGGCGACCGCCCGTTTTCTCGCGGCGCAAAAACCGAACGGCACCGCGTTCGTCATCGGCGAAGGCGGCTTGCTCCAGGCGTTGCACGCGAACGGATACGCAATCGTAGACAGCGATCCGGATTATGTCGTCGTCGGCGAAGGCCGCACGATGACATTCGAGATCATGGAGCGGGCAACGCGCATGATTTTCAACGGCGCGAAACTGGTCTCGACGAACATGGACCCCAACTGCCCCACTGCAGACGGCATTCGACCCGGCTGTGGCGCAATCACCGCCATGCTCGAAAGCGCCACCGGCATCCCGGCGTTCAGCGTCGGCAAACCCAACCCGATCATGATGCGCGCCGCGCGAAAGGAATTGGGCCTGTCTGCCGAGCAGTGCACCATGATCGGCGACACCATGGAAACGGACATTGTCGGCGGGTTACAGATGGGTTATCGCACGATTCTCGTCCTCAGCGGCGGCACACGGCACGAAGACCTCAAAAAGTTCGCCTATCGTCCCGACGTGATCGTCGATTCGATCGCGAACCTGTGCGACATCGAGTTAAGTCCGAATTGGAGCGCCGCCTGAGAGGGTTACAGCCCTGCGAACGCATTGGACACGTGATCGCGAGTGACAATCTTGTACTCGCGTGAACGCTCGCAGGTTCTTCCGAAACACGTTTCCCGTTTCCCAGTTACTTTGTAAACACCGGCTGCCGTCCTTCCATAAAAGCGCGCAACCCTTCGCCGAGGTAGTCGTCGCCAATGAAATCCATGAAATGCTTACCGTTGCTCGAGCCCGATGCAAAGGGATCGACGGCTTTCGCGCGCACCGCCGCGCGCAGCGACGCTTTCGACGCGACAAGCACGTCCAAGCTAAGCCGCGACAACCGCGCCACCTGCTTTGCGACTATCTCATCGAGCCCGTCTCGCGTCGCGATGCCATCGACCAAGCCGACGTTCAACGCGCTCTGCGCGTCGAAATTCTTGCCCAGCATCACCACCTCGCGCATTGCCGGCGTCTGGCAGACATTGCCGATTACCGCTACGAGTCCCTCGGGAATCGGTACGCCCACCTTCGCCTCCGCGAAGCAAATTGCGCCGCGCTCCGCGTCAATGTAGCGAAAGTCCGCGAGAATCGCCAACACCGCTCCGCCGGCCATTGCGGGTCCATTGAGTACGGCAATATGCGGCTTGGTCAGCGTGTACAATCCCGCCGCCAACCGGCCAACGGCCTCGAAGATGGCCCTTCGCCCAGCGAGGTCGGCGTCCAACACAGTCATCGGATTCAGCCCGTTACAAAACATCCCGTCCAACCCGGATCGCGTGACAATGACCCGCGTCCCCTCGTGCGCGTCTGCCTCGCGATGAATCGCAACGAGCTGCTCCATCGTCTCGATATCCAACAGGTTAAACGGGGGAAGCGTGAGCGTAACGACAGAGGCCGTACCTTCGTGGGACAATGTTATTGCGTCAGACATGGGGGATCTCCTCGTAATTTACCTATCGGTCGGTAAGGACAGCCCCTAATTTATACCAAAAAAGACATCATTCGTAAAGAGCGCAAGACCAAGCGCGTCGCGGGACTGACAGACACCGTGTAACTCCTGTTATGGAAAGGCGTTAACGCTTGGCGAACCTCCCACCCTACATCGACCCGCCGGTTTAACGAAGGTAGTTCGTGCCCATCTATGCCAGTTCCAACCGCATGGTGATCGAATTGCCGGTGATGCCCACCCGCTGGAAGCCGAATCGATCATAGAGCCGGATCGCTGGGTTCGAATCGACTACACTCAGAGACAGCGCAGGATACTTTCCGGTCGCGTAGTCGATGAGATGTTTAATCAATCGCGATCCGACACCTCGGTTTCGGAATTCCGGGAGAAGCGCGACCGAAATCTCCGGGACATCCTCCGAGATAAATCCGTATCCAGGATCGCCCGAAGTGAACAAGCGCATCCACGCCGCGCCGACGCGTTCACTCGTCCCGAGATCAACTGCGACCACACCGTAGTCCCCCGCTCTCCCCCACGCGCGCACATACTTGGCGACGCCCGGATCGTTCACGATGTCGCGAGGGGGCGGCAACGCGCCGGGTGGAACATGAATCGCGTAATACACAACCTCCGGCAGGAATGATGCGTCGTCCGGCGTGATCGCCCATATCGCGATTTCAGACACGGCTATGGCGACGGTGCAGCCGCCGTCACTGCGTTCAAGAGAAATGTGCGTGCGCGGTCGTACCACGCGTCGCCAAGCGAGTGGCCCGCGTCATCGGTAAGATGAAATTCGATCACGTCCGCGCTGTGCCCCGCGTCGGCATTTGCCTGCTTCAACGCGTTCGCGAACTCCGTGCAACGCTCCGTGCTCACGCGCGCGTCCGTTTTTCCGATGGCGACAAACACGCGCTTGCCCGTCATGCCGCTGACGAAATTGGTCAATTGCAGATCGCGCACGTCGGCGCGTTCCTTGTCCGCCTCGAATTCGCGTAGCGCGCGCCAATCCGTCACCGGCGCAAAGCCCGCGCCCGCGGCGATGCGATCGTCGCCCGCCAAGAGGCGCAGCGCCATGTATCCGCCGCGTGACGTGCCCGCGACCGCAATGCGTCCGGGTTTTGCGAGGCCGCACTTGATGCACTCGTCGATCGCGGCTTTACCGTCGTCTACAAATGCGGCGAACACGTCTTCGCCCGCGACGTAGGCATCGCGCATTCCTTCAATTCCGCTGCGGCCCGTGCCGACGCGATCGCCGTGCGCGGGCAAATCGAAACTTGCCGCGCGGTGTCCGTGCGAAAGAAAGTGTTCCGCCGCGAGACAATACGGCCGCTTGGACAGTGTCGTGGCGCTGTCGAGTGCGAACATGAACAATAGCGCCGGGTCCGCTGCAAGTTTACCTGCCGGCGGAGACAGCACGCGCACGGTAATCGTCCGCGCGCCAACGCTGACAGGAAATTCTTCGAGCGTCGCGGCGGCGATTGTCTCCGGCGCGTCATGCGCAAGCGGTGCGGCCTGTGCCGCGCCGATCGCACATACGCTCATTGTCAGCGCAATGCGGCGATCCAACGCGCGACGGACGCGCATCACGCCTGCCCCAAGTTTGGCTTAATCACCGCCGTGCCGGTTCCTTCGTAAACGCGCAACAAATTCTGAAACATCGCCTCGTCTTCGTACGTGCCGACTATCGCGCCACCGGAACCCGCGAACTTCGCGCTCGCGCCCACGGACCTCGCGCGCTCGACGAGATCGATGTTATCGTCTGAGATTCGGTACAACGTCCGCCGCAGATCGAAGTTTTTGTTCAGGATTGGGCCGATCTCGCCGCCGCGTCCGGCCAGTAGCAGATCGCGCACTTCCTGCGCGAACTCCGCGAACTGTTTCATGGCATCCACGACAACAGGGTCGCCATTGCGCCAGCGCTCGCGAATGTTATTGTGAAACACGTACGACCCTTCCGCCAGCCGCGTCCGGTACGCAATATACAGATTCGGCAAGAGTGCCGCGTCGAGTTCTTCGTAGTTGCCGTAACCGCGCGACTCCATCAGCGCGCGGTCGAAATCCATGAACACGCAGCCTTCGTAGACTTGAATGACCCGGTCTTGCAGGCCCGCCGCGATACCGAGTTCTTCGGTCTCGACGCTGAGGATCAAGTTCGGCAGAATCTCGCGTGGAATCTCCACCTCGTAGAATTCGAGAAGACACTTCATCGTCGCGGTCACGAGTGCGCTTGACCCCGCCAACCCGACGTGCCGCGGGATGGTCGTTCGGTACCGGACCTGGAAGTTCCGATTGGGCAGGGCAATGCGCTCGGCGTCGCAGTAGTCCGCGAATTTCCGAATCGCCGCCTTCACCAGCCGGATCGCGCCGTAGTACCCAAACTGCTCGACGTCTTCCACCAGGTCGCGCACGGACGCATAGGTCGAGCGGTCGCGCATACTCGGCACGATTTCAACCTCGGGGTGCTCGTAGAAGCTCACCTTCGCCCCGAAGTCGCGTATGGTAAAGCTGATCGTCTTTCCAAAATACCCGTCCGAGGGATTGCCGATCAGCCCAGCGCGCGCATAAGCTATTGCTTCACAAGCCATTACGAATCCCCATTCGCCCCTTTTTGTCCCGGTAGGATCATAAAGTCGCGCTGCATTGACCTTCAAGCGGGAATATTACGGTTGAAGCCTGCCCGGAAGACTGTTAATATTCCCGAACGGTGCGGGAATATTCCTGTTGACTCGGGGGAAGCCGTCCGATCCCCACCCCACCACCAACGAAAGCAGTAACCCCTTGGAACCATCCGACAACGACGGGAAGGCCCGTTCTCCCGAGTTCGAGCAACTCGTTATCGAGCATATGGACATGCTCTACGCCGTCGCCCTGCGCCACACGCGAAACCCCGCGGACGCCGCCGACCTGACCCAAAACACCGTCCTGAAGGCCCTGCGGTTCCACGACAAGTTCGAGAAGGGCACCTACATCAAGGCGTGGCTGCTGACTATCCTCCGCAATACCTATATTAATGAGTACCGCCGCCGCGCCCGACGCCCCGCGGCCGTCGAACTGACCGGCGCCGAGGCGGCAGAAGACACGTCACCCGACCCAACCGTCCGCTACGAGCCCGAACACCGCGGCGCCAAGGAACTCATGGAACTTCTCGATGACGAAGTCAAACTCGCCATCGAGTCCCTTCCAGATGACTTCCGCAACGCCGTCGTCATGGCCGACATCGAAGACCTGTCCTATAAGGAAATCGCAGACCGCATGGGCTGCCCCATCGGCACCGTCATGTCCCGCCTGTTCCGCGGCCGCAAAATGCTCCGCGAAAAACTCCGTGAGTACGCCAAGGAAAAAGGCATCGCGGAAAAAGAGGAATCGGCGTAGTCGTACAGACAAGGTTTGTGCGGCAAATTGCCGTACAGCGTGGTATACTGCGCCCGGCGTTAGGGCCTTCGGAGCAAAGCATGAACGCGACACGACTCGATATCCGACTGAATGCGGATTCGAAAACGTTGATCCAACAGGCAGCTGAATTGCGAAACCAAACCGTCACCCAGTTTGTCGTCGCGACGCTGCTGGACGAGGCGGGTAAGGTAGTTGCCGAACATGCACAAGTCGTGCTGTCCGACAGGGATCGCGACCTCTTCCTAAAGTTGCTCGATGCACCGCCCAGACCGAATAAGGCGCTGCGAGATGCCGTAAAGTCACACCAAAAGCGCCGATTGAGGTGAGTTGGCTCATCGAGCCGTTGGGACCTCGGCACGTTCGGCAACAATTCCGCTGTGGCCGCGGGCAGCTCGACGAATATATTCGCAGATATGCAGGGCAGCACGAACGCAAACACATTGGCCGCACGTTTGTGGCCGTACACCCCGGAGAAACGACCGTCGTCGGGTATTACACACTTTCTGCCTCCTCCGTTGCGTTCGAGAATATGCCGGAAGAGCTGCGGAAGAAGTTACCCAAGTATCCCTTGCCCGTGGCATTGATTGGCAAGCTTGCCGTAGATAAGACCGCTCAGGGGAGAGGCCTCGGGCAGACGCTCCTCGTCGATGCGCTCAAACGGGTAGCGCGAATCGCGGACCAAATGGCGATTCTTGCCGTAGAGGTTCACGCGATCGACGAACGCGCGACGCAGTTCTACCAGAAATATGGATTCCAGCAATTCCACGATCATTCGTCGCACTTGTTCCTCCCACTCGCAACATTTCGGTCGCTAGACGCGCCTTAGCCGCGGGGCAGGCGCTGCGTTGCCACGCGATTCTGCTCACATTCTCCGCTCCTCTGGCAACTTACGAGGTGGCGACGCCTATGCCGCGGCGTTCGGTCTGTTTGTGATCGCCGATGGTTCGTTCGGGCATAGGCGAGACGGCGCAATAGAAGTGGTAGAGCGTGCCGTCTTTGACAATGACGGACGGTTTGTGTGCGTATCGGGAGTCGACGGCGCCCGGCGGGCCGACATCGATCAAAATCTCGTTACTTTTGCGCCATGCGAAGAGGTCGCCGGAGAACGCTACGGAATCCCGCGCACGGCCGTCGCTGCCGAGGGTGTAGAAGAACATGGCCCACGTTTCGCCGACGCGAACCACGGCAGGGTCGCTGCAGAAAACATCGTCGAACGCGCCGCGGGGTCCGACGGGCAGGATCGGATTGCGCTCGAAACGCCGCCAGGTCTTGAGGTCCGCGGATATCGCCACACCGGTTTGCTCGATCCACGGCTCGGTTTTCGTTTTTGCGTTATAGAACATGTAGTACGTGCCACTCTCTTCTACGAGACACGACTTGTATAGACCGCCTTGTTCCCACGGACCCGCCGAAGTGTCCGATGCGCTGAGGCAGGGCGGCTCGATGGTCCATTCGCGCAAGTCGTCGCTCCAACACAGTCCGATCACCGCAGGTCCGGTTTCGTACCCCGGTTTGGGATAGGCGTGATAGGTGCCAAGGTAGCGGCCTTGAACACGTTTCAATGCGCCGGTACCGAACAAGTCGTTGTCGCGGACGATCCACGTCAACGCGATGTTGTATTCCGTGACCGACCCCGCTTCGCCACGATCGAGAATGAGGCCCTTTTTCTTCCAATGAATCAGGTCATTTGAATGGGCCAGTCCCGTCCGGTAGCCGATGCCATCGAAGCCGATGTGGACCATGTAGTACAGACCGTCCGCGGCGAAAACAAACGGACAATCGATTGCCAACGCGTCGTAGGAGCCGGCTTCGTAGGACGGTGCAAGCACAAGCTCCGGGTGCTTGTTTGGCGTGCAGAGTTTTGCGAGGAGATCGGCGTCGCCGCCGTGCCGCTCCGGTCCTGATGCGGCATATGCCAGGCCCGCCGTCAACGCGAGGCTACCTCCCGCAGCGAGAAACTCGCGGCGGGACATGTCCGATTCTGCTCGATTTGAGTGGATATTCACTTTTGCGATGGTACCCATGGCTCGGCGCGACAATATCCTGCCACAAACCTCCGAAGCGCAGTTTCTGCCCACGACCGCGTATCACGTGAAGTTGCGCCAGTGGTCTGCGTCATTTGAATTTGGCGGTTCCAGTCACGTGGAATTCCGCCCGGCACGGAGACCGGGCGCTACAAACATCAACAAAATCCATTGACGGGGACCATTAGTCTTAATCGCCACACACCTTTGTTTCAATTTCTCGAGCGGCAATTCCCGCTTCGCGGGTGCAATACATTCCCCTAAGAAGTGACACTCCTTTTCGGAGGGCGGATGCCTGGAGCCGCCGACTCCGGTCGTACCGGCTCAAATGCGTAGCGTTCGAAAAACTCTCTCTTCGAATGGCTACATGGCCGCCGTGGAGGTGTGTTGCAACGGAGTGGTGATCGGACTACGATTCCGCATGTCCCCAGTGCTCTTCAAGAAACTTCTGGCTCGTGCCATTTAATATACGGGGTGGCGCGGGGACAGTCACCCCTTTGGCGGGGTCTGCGCTATAGACCTGCCAAAAGTTTCAAGCGGCATGGACCAATACGGAGACTTGACATGAATCGACGCCAATTCATTTCGCTGTGCGGTGCGTTTGGGGTCGCTGCCGCGATAAACGGCGCGGGGTGCACGACCACCGCTACCGCGACCGCCGCGCGCAGAAAGCCGAACGTCGTGCTCATAGTCGCGGACGATCTCGGGTATGGCGAGTTGAGTGCGCAAGGCTCGAAAGACATCCTGACGCCGAATATCGATTCCATCGCCAAGAACGGCGTGCGATTCACGGACGGGTACGTGACGTGTCCGGTATGCAGTCCCACGCGCGCAGGCCTGATGACGGGTCGATACCAGCAGCGCTTTGGCCATGAGTTCAATCCCGGTCCAGCCGGCACGGAGGCGAAGAACGTCGGACTGCCCCTGTCGGAAACGACGTTCCCGCAGCGCATGAAACAGCTCGGGTACGCAACGGGAATGGTTGGTAAGTGGCACCTCGGCGGACAGGATGGGTTCCACCCGATGGACCGCGGGTTTGACGAATACTATGGGTTCCTCGGTGGCGCGCATTCGTATGTGAACGCCGGCGCGGATGCGAAAAACCCAATCCTGCGCGGGCGGGAGGCCGTGAAGGAGATCAGCTACACGACCGACGACTTCGCGCGTGAGGCGTGCGATTTCATCAATCGGCACAAGGACCATCCATTCTTTCTGTACATGCCGTTCAACGCGGTGCATGCCCCGATGGACGCGCTGGAAAACTATTTGGCGCCGTTCGCTTCGATTTCGGACGAAAAGCGCAGGAAGTTTGCGGCAATGTTGTCGGCACTCGATGCCGGCGTTGGCAGCATCCTCGGCGCGCTCAACGCGAACGGGCTGACCGGTGACACGCTCGTGATTTTCATCAGCGACAATGGCGGGCCGACGGCGCAAATCTCGTCGAAGAACGATCCGCTGCGCGGGTTCAAGGGACAGGTGCTCGAGGGCGGCATACGCGTGCCATACATGATGCAATGGCCGGGGCAAATTCCCGCGGGCGTCACTTATTCGCAGCCGGTCAATTCGCTCGACATTTTGCCGACGGCGATCGCGGCGGCGGGCGGGACACTCGACGCGTCGGCGAAATGCGAAGGCGTGAGTCTCCTCCCCTATCTCAACGGCAAAGCGTCCGGCGCGCCGCATGACGCCTTGTACTGGCGGCAAGGCGAAAACATGGCAATCCGCAAAGGCGACTTCAAGCTGGTGAAGCAGGCGGAAGAGCCGCTCGCGTTGTACAGCCTTACAAGAGACATTCACGAAGACAAGAACCTCGCGGCGGAAATGCCGGAAGTGGTGAAGGAACTGCAGGCAGATTGGGACGCGTGGAACGCGCGCAACGTCGCGCCGTTGTGGGATCGCACGCAGCGCCCGCGTCAGCGCCAGCGCGCCGTCACGGGCTAGAGCAATTTCAGTAACCAGGTAGCCGCATTTTCGTGCTCGTGCTCGTAATCGTGCTCGTAATCGTAATCGATAATCGGCATTCGTCCTTAGTGCCGTCCATCGTGTCTATCCCGTCCATCCATTCCATGAATCTGAATTCGTTTGGGTGGATCCATGCCCCATTGTGACTCGTAATCGTAATCGTCTTCGTAATCGTAATCGGGTGTTTGGCTTCATGACCGACCAATGCCCGCGCCCGCAGCTAAGAGAATTCTCGAATTGTGCTCGCGCGATTCAAGAAAGGTCGTAGCCGGTATGTCCCGTAGGTTTCGGTGCGGATCGAGTCTGCGATTACGATTACGAGCACGAAAACGAGCACGAAAACGAGAGCACAGCTACGCAACATTTTCAATTTGCTTTAGCGTACCTGACAACCCGCGACTCGCCCACCGGTGGTAACGGGAACAGTTGCAGCCGGTAATCGATCCATTGCAGAAACACGTACCGCGGACCATCGAGCGGCTGGTCGCACTCGACGCGAATCTTCCTCGGCCTTCCGTCGATAACATCGAGCACAATGATCCGCGCATCGCCGAGGCTGACCGTGTCGCCCTCCGCGAGCGGATGGTCAGGGCCCCGCAAGATGTCCGCGAATACGCCGTCCACGAGCGGTCCGCGCGCGGACTCGAACTCGAACGAGTTCGCCCCAGTGCGCGTAAACACATGGTCCGACATCGAGGCGGATAGCGCGTGCCATCCCTCCGGCAAAGGCTTGCCTTTCAGCCGACGAACGATGGGCGGATACATCAATGTGAACGGGTCCTGCGCGGCGAGCAGGAAAACCTTCTGCCTGGAAACGCGCGCGTCGTCGATCGGCGCCTCGAGAAAAACGCGATCGGCCCAATACCCGATAAACGTGATAATCGCGGACTGCGCGGGCCACGCAATGGTGGCGACTACGATGTGGACAAACGCAAGCGCCGCGCACGCGACACCTGCGAGTTGAATGCGCCGTTTCCGCCGGGTCATCCACCAGTGGCGCAGTAACACGGCGACGACTGCGCTGCCCGCAAGCGACGGCCCGAGCAGGAGACGGCCCATCGGAAATGCGGCAATCACCGGAAGGAGCGACAGGATTCCGCCGGGTATGAGCCAGCGCAGCGCAGCGCGGTCGCGCTCGTCCAGCCCGGGCCAGCACCGGTGCAACAAGCCGGAGAATAGGATGAGGGAGAATATTCCAATGGCGATGAGCGCCCAGCGCAGTTGCGGGAAAAATGCCCACGCATCGACCGGCGAGGAGAGGAGCAGACCGCCGATCAGCGCGAGTATGCGCCCCGGCGCTTCGGAGAAGTACAACGCACTGAGCGGTTGGGTATAGCTGCCCGAACCGTACGCGCCGTAGCCCGAGAGTTTGTACGCGACAGCGTACGCGATGGCACAGGTCGCCGCGGGAGCGAGGTGCAGGAACCGGCGCGCTATCGTTTCGCGCGTGTGAAACAGTTCATACGCCGCCACGTACGCCGCCATCCCGAGCCAGGCTTCGCCCCCGAACATGCCGAGAACGTATCCGGCGATGGAAAGTGGAAGGCCCGGCTTCCAACCGTTTTCCCGCCATCGCAGGTGCGCGTATAGACCGAACAACGCAGGCACACACGCAACAACCGCGTTACGGTTCGCGATCCAGACCGCGGGCATCCAATGGGATTCGTCGATCGCGAACAGGATCGCCGCGAGAAAGGCAATCGGCGCGGAGAGCGATCTGCGCGCGATCAGAATCCATGCATAGACCATCGCGAGATACCACGCGATCCCGTGGATATGCCAATACACGGCATGGTTTCCGAACACGGCAAAGTCCAGCCGTTGCAGCGCGACCGTCAGGGGGCGGTAAAAAACGGCCTTCGCTTCAGGCCATGTCCACCACGGATACGGTCCGGATTCGATGAACTGTTGCGTAACTTCGGGATCGCCGGACATGAACGAATAGAGATTGCCGTCAACCGATGGCGTGCGCTCGCCATGGAGAATCAGCAGGTGATACGCGTCGTCGCCGACAAAACCCGTGCCCAGGCCCGTCGCCGCCAATGCAGCGGCGATAGCCAGCGGGACCCATGCGCCGTACCGCGCAAACGCGCCGCGCGTGGTCACGCGTCAAACACGCACAGGGACGCGACGTGGTCTTTGCTGCCGTCGTTCGCCCACGGGTCAAGTTCGGCGGGGTCCTTGAGTTGTTGCCCGCGCAAACGCGGTACCGCGAGAAATCCGCAGCGGACATCCGGGAGTCCACTCATATCGCTCCACAACTTCTCAAACTGGGCCACGGGGTACACATCCTCTTGTCCGTGGCCCCAGCGCTTCTTCACGTCCTTGATGGTTACGTACGTGGGCAAACGCTGCGCCATTCTGCGCACGGCCTCGGCGATGAATTCCTCCGGCCCGTTTAAGTCGTCGCGCGTCAGGCCGAACACATTCAGGAGCGGATCGATTTGAATCCATGTTGTCATCGAATTGTAGTACCGGAGTTTGTACTCGTCTTCCTCGCGCGGTTGGGCGAGGCCTTCGAGCAGGCGCACGCGCCCACCCACCCGCGCAAGACCGCCGCCGCTGTCGCCGATGCGCCGCGGCACCACCTCGAACGTGAGGACGTTGCCGGATTCGAGGTGACAGCCAAGCGCAGCGGGGTCCAAATCGGCGCCAAGCGTATCGATGTTATGCAGCATGATGGTCTCGACGTTTGGACGCTCGCGCAGCAACCGCGCCAACGCGCCGTTTCGGAAAAGGTTTGGAACCTCGTACCAGTGGCCGGGCGGATTGAAGCGTTGGATGGGCACGTTGTCGGCGTAGTCGCTGCCTTCGCCTGCGTCGCGCGCCCACTGCGTCAGCGCTCCGTGCACGGCCTCGCGCACTTTTTGCTTCTGCTCGTCGAGCGTTTCCTGCGGCATCTCTTCCCAGAGGAAAACGAGGTCGCGCACCATCGGCACCAGCCGCTGGCTAATCGATCGGCCCGGCGATAAGTGCACTGGACCGCCGTATCCGAAGTGCTGCGACGCTGCAAGGTGGCGCTCGATGGGCGCGTGCGTGAGAAAACTGGTCGAAACGATGTGAGGCGGATGTGCCCCATATTTCTGCGCGGTTGCGCGTGACTTTGACAAATGAATTTCGAGAAAACTGCGATGTTTCCCGGCAATGCTGACGAACGGATTCAACGCCTTGATGACACCCGCCCCGGTGGTCCATCGGCTGCCCACGCCGCCCGCAAGGGACAGCACGGCGACGCGGCCTTCGCGCAGTGCGCGCTCGCCGCGTGAAGCGTGCTTTGTCTGGTCAGAGAGCTTGGCGACGTCTGCGTCAAGCACATCGTCAATGGCGGTCTCCACCGACATGCGATTATGCGCGAGCCCGATGCGGCCTGCCCTCAAGTCTGCGCGAATCTGCTCGTGCTGCACGACGTCGAAGCCGTTCTGCGCCTTGATCGCCTCGGATTCCCGGTCCCACTCGATACGCTCTGAACGAGATGCCGGGTTCGCGACGCGGAACAAATTGCTGACGATTGTACGCAGGAGGCCGAAGGTCTCGATCGGTTCCTTGCTGCTCGCGGTGAAGTGATCGAGTTCCGCCCGGCGCAAGTACGGCAACGCGTCGGCCGAATGGCGCACCAGTTCCGGTACCTGGAGCGCATAGTACCGCGACGGCATCATCGCATCTTCGCCGGCGTGCAGTGTCGCCCACGTACCCCGCTCGTTGATCCGGAAATCGTACACGACCGGCTCCATCGCGAAGGGAAGCGCGTCATCGACGCCAAGTTTCGCCGCGCGCATGATATCGAGAATTCGATCGCGCGATTCCGCGTGCGCCTCCGGTGCAACGTACATCGCCATGCCCCCGCCGGACATGCCGCCGAGCATCTGGAATCCCCAATAGTTCCGCCCAAGCGCGGCCCGCGCGTGCGAAATAATCGTTTCGGTAAAATAGTTCGTCACCCAGGGAATTATGGTCCTCAAAGGCCCGTCGAAGTTTTGTGTGGTGTGCGTCGCGAGCGATTTCACGTCGCCTTTCCGCAGCGCCGTAAGTATGCCGTCGAATATTGCGCGCATGTGTTGCCGGGCGCGCCATTCGTCCGCGGAACGCAGCAAATACTTCTCCGTGACCATTTCCAGGATCGGCCCAACGTCCTGCGCCATGCCGCCATGGAGCAACACCAGCGACTGCGCAAATCGCTCCGTGAATTCCGGATGGACTTCGTCTTTGCCCAGCACATGGTGCCGCGGCAAAAGACAGCCGCGGCTGATGCCGAATTCCGGTTCGCCTTCCTTCGCGGGCGCGCCCTCGATGACCTTGATACCCGGCCACACACCGCCGCTGTCTTGCCACCCGCCCCCGCTACCCCCAAGCCACTCGCCGAGAATCGCGCGCGAAGCCACCAGCCTCCGTTCGCTCTCGGTCAGCCCGCCCTCGAGCGACGCGGTCTGTCCCGTCGCGCGCATGAGCACGCTGACAATGCTCGCGAGGAGGTTTGTAGATACCGCGAGACGCGACCCTTTCGGAATGTCGTTTACTTTCGTGACTAGCTCAATCCCCATTCCCGGACCGACGACAGACGCAAGAACCGCGGCAACGGAATGGTGAGTGCCTTCGAAAGAAGCCGGCACCAGCCCGGACGCGATAACCCCGGCTTTCACGAGGCTGAGATAGTCATTCCCAAAGTTGAAGAGATCGACGAGGTCCACGATGTCCTTCGTCACACCGAGATCGATGCTCGAAATTCGCAGTACCGGTTCGGGTATCACACGTACATGCGCTTCGACCGGCGGGCGAACGTCCGTGTCGCGGCCGTATACCCCGAGGTCAACGCTAATGTTCACCACGCGCGCGCCTTCGGGATAATCCATGCCGAGAAAAAATATGTCGGACCAGCCGCTATGGCTGAGGTCCAGCCGTACCGGCGTTCGCTCGGTGAGCACGGGATACAAGATCGAGCCGTCGCTTCGGCGCAAGAGTTCGGGCCGAATTCGGACCGGATGGTTGTCGGCGTGTCCGACGCGAAACATCCATTGGTTGCCGCGGCTCCCGCGCACGCTGCGGCGCACCTGGTCCGCGAGCGTCTGGAACGCGAGATGGTGGTAACCTTCGGCCAAGGCGCTCATCAGCGCGCCGTTTGCGCCGCTAGCCTGCTGTGCCGCGCGGAACTGCGCAATCGCTTCCTCGAAGCGCCGCTCGTGCAGATCGCGCACCGCGGCAAACGGAACTGCGCCGGCCTCGGGTAACTCGCGCGCCTCGGACAGATAGAACCGGTGCGCCGCATACAGGAACAAGGTCGCGCGTACGCGCTCGTACAGGTTGTCGGACTTTCGGCGGAACGTTTCCAACTCGGCGCAGGACTGCAACAGTTCGGCCACGCTCTTGCCTTCGCACAGTTCGCGGAACGCGCGTTCGCGCACGACGGACTGGTCGCTGGTGATGGTCTCGATAAAAGGGTCCATGCTACGGCCTAGTGGCTCGTTCCATTCGGAATTGCGCGTGGCTGGCGTACAGCGGCGTCTCGAGGCGCGCCGCAGTTCTGCGCCCGTCGAAACGCGGCGGCACTTTTCCCCCGATCCATTTTGTCCGGATCGATTGGATCCCCGAATCGTGACGCATCACGCCTGACTCCCGGCTACTGACTTCCAACTCCTGACTCCCGATGTCCTCTCCCATTTGAGGTTTCAAATCTGAGATTTGAGATTCCTCTTCCCAAGGCGGCGTGGAATGCACTCGCTCGAACAAATAGTATGAACCACTAGTGCTTCGAGCGGCGCGCGGATTCCGCGAGCAGTTCAAGGACAACCGTCATCATCTCCTCGCGGTCCGCGCCCGCGAGCGCGAGCGCGAGTTGCGTTTGCAGCAGGCCAAACTTTGCGCCGATATCGTAGCGCGTGCCCTTTAGTTCCAGCGCAAGGAACCGTTCTCGGCGCGCCAATTCCTGCAAGGCGGGCGTCAACGCAACGTCGTGCTTTTCGCTGCTCGAATGCAGCGCCTCGTCGAGAATGGCGAACAGGGACGGCGTGAGCACGTACATGCCGAAGAAGCACAGATAGTGCCCGACGCGCAGGCCCGGTGTGTGCAGTTCCAACTCGGCCTGACTCAACGACGGCTTCTCGATAATGCGATCGATTTGGTAGATGCCGGGCGCGCCCTGCTGGCGCTTACCCGTCAACGTGCCGTAGCGGCCAACAAGATGTTCGCGCGTCGCCTGAACTGCGGCGACGGCGCAGTCCTCGCGCTGCGCCAACTCGACCAGTTGCTCGACGCAGCGCTTGCCCTCGATTTGCGATACGTACAAGTGATCGCCGAGCAGCAGGAGAAACGGCTCGTCGCCCACGATAGGCCGCGCGCAACTGACGGCGTGGCCGTATCCCAACGGTTCATCCTGAACGGCAAACCGCAGGCGGCCTTCGAGGCTGGCGATCTTTTCGGATTGCAGACGCGCCCACTCCGCGCCCCGGTACGCTTCGAGCAGATTCTCGCGCAACGACTGAAACTGCCGCCGGTAGTTCGCCTCGTCGCCCGGCGCGCAAATGACTACAATCTCCTCGATACCGCTTTCAATCGCCTCTTCCGCGATGATCTGAATCACCGGCTTGGTGAGACCATCGCGGTCCACCAGCGGCAACATCGCTTTCTGCACCGTATCCGCGGCGGGATACAACCGGGACCCGCGCGCCGCCGCGGTAATAACGGCTTTCCGAATCTGCACCTGCGCCTCTCCAATTTTCCCACGTGCACTGCGAGCGCAATCCTACTTGGGGCGCGTTCGCGGTACAAACCACAGGCGGGTATTCATGGGAGCCAGCGTGCGTCGAAACGCCAGAGGCCGGCATCCCGCGCAGCGGCGAAAGCATCGCGCATTTCCGCGTCGGTGGCGCGACGTTCGATGTCGGTGTACTTGGCCGTGCCATTGCTGGCGATGGAGCCGACCTGGTAGTCAACGTGATACTGTCCCATGATGTTGACGTAGGTATCCGGCGAGAGTTCATTGGCGAGCCATCGAAAAATGGCCGCGGCTTCCGCCGTTTGTCCGGGCATGACGAGATGACGCACAAGCACGCCGCGCCGCGCCATGCCATCAGGGCCAAACTTGAGCACCCCGACTTGCCGGTGCATTTCCGCGATGGCTTCGCGCGCGCGATCAGGGTAGTCCTTCGCCTTGCACAGCCGCTTCGCGGTTTCGCGCTCCCAGAATTTGAAGTCCGGCATGTAGATATCGATGAGGCCGTCGAGCAACCGCAGCGACGATACCGAGTCGTACGCGCTCGTGTTGTACACAATCGGCAGGCGAAGGCCTCGCGGCACGGCCGCCGCAACGGCCTCAATGACCTGCGGCGCGACGTGCTCCGGCGTGACGAAGTTGATGTTGTGACAACCGTAGCCCTGCAATTCGATCATCACGTCCGCGATTTGGTCCGCGGTCATCTCCGCGCCCGACACCTTCTGGCTGATGTCCCAGTTTTGGCAAAACACGCAGCGCAGGTTGCACAAACCAAAGAAGATGGTCCCCGATCCCTTGCGTCCGCGAAGGCAATCCTCTTCCCCAAAATGCGGAAATGCGCTGGCGACGCGCGCGTAGCGCCCGGTGTTGCACACTTTCGTTTCGTTCGCCATGCGGTTGACATGACAATTCCGCGGACACGCGCAGCAATCGCGCAACTCGGCAAGCGCCCGCTCGACCCGCGCCGAAAGTGCGCCAGATTCGTGTAAGGCGAGATATGCCGGGGCAAAGGGATCAATAGTAAGATGCCCGCTGATTTTCGGGCCGCCTCCTGCCACGACTTTCATGCCGCCAGCGTAGCGCTGTGTTCTCCGGATCGTCAAACGCACTCGACAGGTGCATCCCCCGCATACCCGCCCTTGATATCAATACAAATTGTATCTACACTATAGGAAATCGTTTACGAATGGGACGAAGCAAAAAATCGAATGAACATTCGCAAACACGGAATTGATTTTGTTGATGTACCGACCATGTTTCAACACCCAATGGTGCTGTTCTTGGATGATCGCAAGGACTACGGGGAAGATAGATGGTTTGGGATTCGGAATACTCAAGTCAATCGTCGCCGTAGTCGTGTTTGTAGAGCGGGACACGGACTCGATCCGCATCGTATCCGCGCGAAAGGCGACAAAACGTGAAGAAAAAATCTACCACGAAAAAGTCTAGGACAAAATGGAGAAAGCTCGCCTCCATGCCCGATAATGAGATCGATCTGGGCGAGGCGCCGGAGATCGATCCGAGGGTGTTCAAGCGGATGGAAGTGCGCTTACCCAAACCCAAGGAACTAGTCTCGATACGCATCGACCCGGATGTACTGGGATGGTTCCGCAAACAAGGGCGGGGATATCAGACACGAATCAATGCCGTGCTGCGCTCTTATATCGAGGCACAATCTCGTTAGCGGAGCGACGATTCAGCCATTGGCCGGTGGCTCAATCGTGTAGGACTTTGCAGCGAAGTCAATCGTGACTGTCGTGCCGTCGCTGTAGGTCGTGCGCTGTTGACGGTACGCATCGTCCAGAAACTCGTGCGACACCATATCGCTCGTGGCGCAGCGTTGATTAAGTGCGCACGCCTCTTTCATGCGCGCAATCTGGTCCGGGCCCGCCCCAAGTCCCAGATACGGCAGGCCCGCGTTCAGGAAGCAGTGCAGGTATCCCGCGTCGCCGGCCGGCGTGCCCCAACCGCCGTTCTCGCCCATGTCCCACGGCAGCAGTAGCGCGTCATGATAGACGAGGTTCCATAGCGGGACGGGGATGCCGCGCGCATCGCCACCGCCAATGTTCGGGTACGTCGCGTACGGGCCGTGATGGACCAGATCGATGTGCGGCGCCAGGTAGTCCGTTGGTTCTTCTGAACTCACCACGTAACCGCGCGCACGGAGCAGATCGAAACAGTCCGCGCGATAGCGCGCGCATTCGCTGCGCGAGACGGGGTGCGATTTCTCGCTGCTTTCCTCGATCGGCACGATCGAGAACACGTCGAGATAGGCGCCCTTCACCTGCACGCCGTTCGCGGCGAACAGGTCATGGTTGCGGCGCACATAGTCCGGAGCGAAACGCGGGTTGAGAATCGTCTGCGGACCGCCGCACCACGTCGAATGCTGTTCGCAGGTGCCATCGAATCGGTACGCCACGAGGCGATCGTCGAACGACACGGCGTTGAGGTAAAAATCGCGGTACTGATCGTGCACGGCAAAAAGGTAGCCGAGCCGATCGCACGTGTCCGCGAACGCGCGCAGGCCGTCCCATCCCCCCTGCTCCTCGCCGGGCGGCAACACGTCGGGGTGTCCATTGTCATAGCCGTAGAAGCCCCAACCGTCGAGGTGGATGTACGCGTCCTCCACACCGCGCACTTTCAATTCGTTCAAGCCGTTCGCCAGTTCCTCGAACGTCGTAAGGCCGTGGTTGTTCTCAATGCGTTCCTTATTGAATAGCGACGCTTCGCGCACGAAGTGATAGAGGGCCCCGATGTGAATCACGGGACGTCCGATCACTTCGTTCACATTGGGCGTACGCAGCGCCTTTTCCGACAGGGATACGAAACGCCCTGTTTCCTGCACGTGTTGTCGATAGCGCTTCGCAAGCGTGACGTAGGTCGCGTCGTCGTCAAAGATATAGCGGATGACGCGCTGGTACCGCATTTTGCCGAGGCTCGGCGCCCAATACGGCGCAACCACCGTAGGCCCTCCCGGTGCGTGTCTGTAATCGGCGCCCGCGTCGTCGGGCGTCTCGATAATCGCGACGACACCGGGCCCCGCGCCGCGCACGCCGTTCGCAAGATGTCCCCACCACGGCATGTAAAGCGTGCGTGAATTGACGAGACTATGTTGTTTGATCTCCTGGTGCCAGTCGCCGGGCAACAGCATGCCCTGCATGTGCGGAATCACGGCAACATCGTTGGCGGTGATTCCGGTGACGATCGCCTTCGGCCAGTACACGTCCGTAAAGGTCTGCCCGTCGTCGGTCGCGATGAACTCGCACACCAATGCGTTGCCAATTACGTTTAGACAAAGCCGAACTTCCAATCCGGGCGCTTCCGCAAATTCCGAGAAAACTGCGATAAGCCCCACGCTGTACCCCGTGCGGAATTCCTCGACATTGCGCGCGCCCGCCTTGAGCAGCCCAATCGCCTTTCCCGGCATGACGATGTCGCGGTCCTCACACGGCGCGAACTGCCATGCGGCCTCCGGCGTCTTCACCGTTATTCCAAGGTCGGATTTCGCCAGCGTCACCGTGAGGGAAGGCGCGGATATCGTCCAGGCGCCGTCCGATTCCGCAAAGCTCCCCGCGGCGATACGTGGTTGGTCCGTCGCGTGGGACCAGAGCCACATTCGGACGTCGTCAATCTGATTGTACAGCGCGATAAACTCTTCGGAATTTGCCGCCCCCTTCGCCACGGCGTCTTCGAGTTGCTTCAGTTTTTCCGCCTTAGTTGGCGCATCCGCATCGGGCACGGTGATGGCGTGCAGGCGCTGAACGTGGCGCGTGAGTATTTCAACGCGCGGGGCGAAGTCGTCTGCCGCGGCAAGCAAGGAAAGCGCAGAAAAGGAAAGGACCAAAAGGACACGTGACGCAGTGGCGCCACCCAACGCAGAATGATTCCCTGTACTCATGAATCCCCCAGACTGGTCGACGCGGCCCTTAGTCAGTCGCTGGCGCGGCGGGTAAGAATCGCGGTGATCGCACCGATTACCATCACGCCCACCCAGAGGCGGTTGTCCCCCATGACGCCGCTCATCGGATAAAAGCCCATATAGTTGGCGAGGAACCCCGCGATGCCAATTACGCAGACAATCAACCCGGCCATTGTCATTGCAGTGCCCTCCCGCTGTTCGAGATAAGTTCCCCGCAAGGGAGTATATTGCGCAAGGGCCTACCCTGCAACGTATGGAAACTGAACGCCTGCCGCGGGTAGCATGCTGCGTTTCGCCACGCAGCGGAGCCGGTTGGAAGATGAAACGAATCGTGTTGACATGTTGGTGTGTTTTCGCGGCCCACGTCGCGGGGGCGGCGGCAGCCGAAGAACCGGGCACCGTACAAGTCCGCGACGACGGCGGTACGCCACACAAGTTACTCGTGACCGGCGAGACGTATTCGATGCTGGTCAACTGCACGGACGCCCTAATCGAAAAGTTTACGTCCGGCGATCAGGAATTGATTGGAGACGTGCCGCTGTGCCCCACGCTTAACACGGGTAAGGTAAATGGGCCGGGGTCGGTACAGATCGAGACCGGGCCTGTCCTGGCCAGAATCGGCCTCTCCAATCTGTGGTGGACTGATCTCGAAGCGGACATCGGAATTGACCTTTACTGTTATCCAACGCACATATTTGCCGTGGCCGACGTTAAACCGCACGGAACACCGCCGGATTTGTTGCTCGGATGGTACGGCGGCGCGAAGTTCTCGATGCCGCTGGTAATGAGTTCCGAAGAAGAGTTGAATAAGCAGACTTCCTTCAACGGTAAGAACCCGAATTCCGCCGCTGTTGTCGCCGAACCATGGATTCAATTCGGACATCTCGATGAAAAAGTTGCTTCGATGATCAACTTTCGCAACAGCATTGGACGCATCTCGGGCGGCTATGGCTATCGCAGCACCTACAGCGGACCGCGGCGCGCGTCGATCATGCTGTTGGCGTGCCAATCGAACGACGAACTGAAGGAAGCAATCCGCGGGCTAGGGGCGATGCCGTTCGCGCGAGTTTCCGTTGCCGGCGCTAAATTCGTTCGATTCGACGGATCGACGGGCTATTTCACGATCGATCAGGAAGTCGGAAGCGAGCCCGTGAACATCGAAGCCGCATTTGAACAACCGGCCCCGCCTCCACCCTCTGCGCCACCTGCAATCATGCAGCGCGTCGCTATGGCCTTGGCGAAGATATCATGGCCGGTTGGCAGCGTGATGTTCGCGTTGCTCGCAGTCGTCGTCTTCGGTTACGGTGCGCGCCCGGTTCCCGGCACGATCTACGCGCGCATTCGCCCAAAGTGGCTCGCGTCCGCGGCGGCCGTCGTACTTGTCGCGACGACCGCCTGGCTCTTCAAATTGCCCCCGCCCCCAAAACCCGGCGTGTTGCCGATGCCCTCGAGTCCAGTCATGGCCTACTTCAAAGTCTCGAACGCATCGCCGGACAACGTCCTCACCGCCGGCGACGGGACCAGCTTGCCCCATCAGACACAGGTGCGCGCGCTTCCCGACGGCAAGACGGAAACGCTACTCGCAATCGAACTGGCGCCAACGGGAACGACGCGGTTCGCCCTGCGACCAGCGGACCAGCGTTAGCGTTGCGAATCGCGCACGAGTAAACTGATTGCATGACCCCGGACGTGCAACAGGACCCGAATCATCGCGTTCGCGAACTCGAAGGACGCGTCGCAGAGTTAACGCGCGAGTTGGAATTGCTGCGCGCGGATCGGCGATCGTCCGCGCGCGGGCGCCGCATCGGCGATCCGTTGCCGAAGCCGCCGCCACCCACGGGCCGCGCATGGACCATTCGCGCGATCATGGTCTTGATGGCGCTGGCGACCGGCGCGGCCGTCGCGGTCAACTACTCCGTCCGCGACATCGATTTCAGCGATTGGTCGACCGCGACCCAACGCTTGGCGAGCGTTCGCGTCAGCCCCGCGCTCATGGCCTGCGGCGCCTGCGCGCTGATCGCACTGTTTCTGTATAGGCGGCTCACGCTGGGTTTCCTATTCTTCGCCGTGTGCGCGGTGTACCCCGCGTTCGCGCTCTATCTGATGCGTCCGGCGCTGACATTGCCGATATCCGAACGCGCGTACGCCTGGACCGCGTTTGGCGCACTGACCGCGTGGCACACGCTCGTGTCGATGCTGTGCGTGATGGAATCGCGCAGAATCGGCCGTGGCCGTGGCCGATCCGCGCTGATTGGCACGATCAATTGCCTCGCCTTTTACCCATTGGTCTGGCACGGACTGAACCTGTACGGCGCGACGAACGCGGGCCCCATCTACGCGTGCCTCGGCGGAATCGCGGTTTTGCTCGCCGTGTACGCCGAAAGCAGCGGCACCCACCGCAACTACCTGTTTCAGATATTCGTCGCCGCCGCGCTGGTGCTTTTCAATTTCGCGATGAACACCATCCTCGACGGCGCGTGGTTTCTCGCGGCCTTGGCCGTCGAATGCCTCCTGCTCGCCGCGCTCCACCACTGGACGGGGATTGTCGTCTTGAAATCGGCAAATGTCGCGGTTCTGATCGTCACCTTCGTGTTGACGATGCAGGCCATGAAGTTTACGGGACCACTCTACGTCGGCGAGCGCGCCCTGTACTCGAACTGGCTGCAGGGACTGTTCGCGGTCGGCGTGTTCCTCCTTACGGCGTGGTATTACGCCACGCACATTCGCAGCGTGAAACCGCAACACCGCCGATTGAGCGGCCACTGGTTTCTCGCGGACACGATGTTCGACGTGCCGTCCTCGACCGTGTCGCTGTTGCACGCGGCCGGCGCGGCGCTGCTACTGACTCTGCTGATGATCTCCGATCTCGGCAACCTTCCGTCCCTGCCGTTCATGCTGGCGCTGTCAAGCTTCGCGCTCGCGGTAATTGGCGTCGCGCTTCGCACGCCGCAGATCGAAGTGGGCGCGGTGATGCTGATCGTTGCGTCGCACGTCAGCTTTTATTTCTTCCTGTACGTCGGGAAAGAAGGGTTCCACGAGCAGCCGATGTTCACGCTGTACACCGCGCTCCTCGCAGCCTACACCTTTGTCGGCGGCTACCGATCGGAACGATTCCTCGCCCGCATTAGCGGCGGGCGCAGCTCCGACCACCACGCAAGCGCGTCGATCCCGTACGTAGTCGCGATCGGGTCCACCGCGGTCCTCGTTCACCGATTCGCCGGCGCTGCATACACGCCGCTAGTTCTCGCGGGCAGCGCATTGTGCCTCGCGTTTTCGGGCGTCGCGCTGCGGGCCGCGGGCCTCAAGCTGAGCGCGGTCGCGGCTCTTGCCGTTTCGGCGGGACTGTGGTTCTACGCGTTGGTCCATCCGGGCGCTGCGATTTCCGGCGCACAAGTCTGGCTCATGGCCGCGGCGCTAATCGTGACGTGCGTCGCCGTCGAACGGTGCTTCCCGTGGCGCGTGCAGAGCGAATTGATGCGCGGCACAATCGACCACCTCGCACAAGTAGTCGCACTCCTGCTCGCCGGCGCTATCGGCGCGGGCACGCTGGCGATCGCGTCCGACGGCGAGTGGCGCGCCGTCCTCCTCTTCGCGCACGCGTTTTTGTGGATCGTCCTGTGCATCATGGTGCCCGAACCCGAATTTCGCTGGACCACGCTGCTCCTGGTCATCGGCTCCGCCGCATGGCTCGCCATCGCGCAACGCGCGGCGAATCCCGGCGCGAGTGTCACCGTGCTCGTGGCGTGCGGCGGCGTGTTCGTGGCAATTCTCTGCGCCGTATGGTTCCTGTTCCCGCGGCGGCACGTGCACGACGGCGCCCGCCTCGCCGCCGGGAAGTAACGTGCTCGCAAGTCCGAACCGAGCCGCGGCCGAACGCATCTGCGAAACGCTGCGCCGCGCCGGGCACCGCGCCCTGTTCGCGGGCGGATGCGTGCGCGACATGCTGCTTGGCACACCGCCGAAGGATTACGACGTCGCCACGAGCGCTACGCCCGGCGAAGTCGCAGCGCTGTTCGACAAAACGATTCATGTCGGCGCGTCTTTTGGTGTGACGGTCGTCGTTTTGCCCGAAGCGCAGTTTGAAGTCACGACCTTTCGCACGGACGGCCCGTACACCGACGGACGCCACCCCGCGTTTGTTCAGTTTCGCGGCGAAGTCGAAGACGCGCAACGCCGCGATTTCACGATCAACGCCATGTTCTTCGACCCGGAATCGGAACAGATCGTCGACTACGTGCGCGGCCAGGACGACCTCGACTCCCGGCTGATACGCACCGTCGGCGAACCGCGCCAGCGCTTCGCCGAAGATCACCTGCGGCTCCTGCGCGCCGTGCGCTTCGCGGGACGTCTCCGGTTCGCCATCGAGCCGGCCACGTTCGACGCGATCCGCGAGATGGCGCATCTGGTGACGACAACCAGCGCGGAACGAATTCGCGACGAACTCACCAAAATCCTCACCGAAGGCGGCGCCCGCAGCGCCCTCGAACTCATGGACGAGACGGGCCTGCTCGAACACGTGTTGCCCGAAATCGCGCAAATGAAAGGCGTCGAGCAGCCGCCGGAGTTCCATCCCGAAGGCGACGTGTTCACCCACACCCTCATTCTCGCGGACATGCTCAAGGGCGCGCCGCCCACGCTCGCCTTCGGCGCACTGCTGCACGATGTCGGCAAGCCGGCAACGATGACGGTCGAAGACCGCATCCGCTTCAACAACCACGACAAGATAGGCGCGGAAATGGCCGAGGCGATCTGCAAACGACTACGCATGTCGAACCACGACACCGAGCGAATCGTCTGGCTTGTCGACCAACACATGCGCCTCGCCCACGCCCCGCAGATGCGCGTGAGCAAACTCAAGCGCTTCGTGCGCGAACCCGGCTTCCCGGAACTCCTGCAGCTCGGCCGCCTCGACTGCCTCGCCAGCCACGGCGACACCAAAACCATCGACTGGATTGAACACTACGTCGACAAGATCCCGCCCGACGCCATCCGCCCCACCCCCCTCCTCACCGGCGACGACCTCATCGCCCTGGGCTACACCCCCAGCCCCCTCTTCGGCGAAATCCTCCGCACCATCGAAGACGCCCAACTCGAAGGCAGCATCCCCACAAAAAAAGCCGCCCTCGAGTACGTCCGCTCCCATTGGCCGTTGCCGCATTAGCAATTTGCGGCAGACGCGATTATGCCGCAGGTCCGACCTCTGTCGTCCCACTTGGTGCACCGGTGCTCCGCCGGCTTGTCATGCTGCTTCCACGAACATTAAAGACGTCGTCGCTACGATACAGCGAGATGGAAACCGACGGCGCGACTCTTGCAGTTCGTCGAGTCGCGGGCGCTCGACACCCGGTAGACACACGCTCTGTGAGCGGCCGGCAACGCGCAATTCGCTCGCGATTGGACTGGGCGCCCCCCTTGCCACAGATCGTACCCTCTGCTATAGTGAATTCACGGTTTTGGAGTCGGAATCTGCAAGGTGCCCGCACGGTTGTGAGCGTTTCGGCCCGGGTGTTACCTACTCTTAGGTAAATGCAAGCCAATGCGCCGTCAACCGCTCCCGGCCCACGAAGGAGGTCTGTCCTCATGCCTGAAGCTACGCTCGCCCCCGAAGCGATCCGCATCGAGACGTCCGGCGCGTCCGCGTCCGAGGTGGTCGTGCGCGATCCGCGCACGCAAAAAGTGCTGTACTCCTTCCGCGAACCGGCGGACGCCGAGGTGACCGCGGCGTTTGCGCGGGCGCGCGCGGCGTTCGAGAAGATTCGCGCGATGCCGGTTGCCGACCGCGTTCGAGAGACGCTGAAGCTGCGCGACTACATTCTCAAGCACAAGGAGAAGATCGTCGATCGCATCGTGCAGGAGACGGGCAAGTCGCGCGTGGACGCGTTGATGGCGGATGTCGCGCAGGCGTTGTCGATCATCGATTTCTACAAGAACACGGCGGAGAAGTATCTGGCGGATGAGAAGGTCCCCACGCCGATCATTCTGCAGGGCAAGAAGTCGTACATCCACTACGAACCGATGGGCGCCGTGTTGATCATCTCGCCGTGGAACTTCCCGTTCAACCTCGCGTGGGTGCCGATGATTACGGCGTTTGTCGCGGGCAATTCGATCGTGTTCAAGCCGTCCGAGTGGACGCCGCTCAAGGGCCTGTACGAAGAGATTATCGAAGGCAGCGGCTTCATGAAGGACGCAATCACGGTGATGTACGGCGGGAAGGAGACGGGCCGCCGTCTCATCGATCAGCGTCCCGCGAAAATCCTTTTCACGGGCAGCACGCGCGCGGGCAAGCAGATCATGGAACAGGCCGCGCAGTACCTAATTCCCGTCGAACTCGAACTGGGCGGCAAAGACCCGATGGTCGTATTCGACGATGTGAACATTGACCGGGCGGCCGCCGGCGCGATGTGGGGCGGTCTGATGAACTGCGGCCAGACGTGTACGTCCATCGAGCGTGTGCTCGTGCACGAACGCATCCACGACGATTTCGTGAAGGCGCTCGCCTCGAAAATCGAGGACCTGACGCACGCGGCGGAACACGGCGACAAACCCGATGCGGGCGATCTCGACGTAGGCCACATGACTGCGCCGTTCCAGGTGAAGAAGGTCGAGGAACTGGTCGAGGACGCGCGCGCGAAAGGCGCGACCATTCACACCGGCGGCAAGCGCGAGGGCGATTCGCACGCCTATCCCCCGACATTGATCTCGGGCGTGAACGATTCGATGCGCGTGATCACGGAGGAGACATTTGGACCGGTCATCACGGTCGAGAAGTTCAAGTCTGAAGACGAAGCCGTGCGCATGGCGAACGATACGCCGTACGGGTTGAGCGCAGCGGTGTGGTCCACCGATCTCGCGCGTGCGGAGCGCGTTGCGCGGAATATCGAGAGCGGCAACGTGTCGATAAACAATGTGCTCGCGACGCAGGGCAACGCGGCGTTGCCGTTCGGCGGAACGAAAGAGAGCGGGTTCGGCCGCTATTTCGGCCCGCACGGGCTGCACAGCTTCTCGCACATCAAGTCCGTCATCGTGGACGCGGGCAACAAGATCGAGCCGCATTGGTTTCCCTACTCGAAGGAAAAGTACGCGCTGCTGAGCGCGCTGCTCGACGTCTTGCACAGTAAGACGGGACTGTCGAAGATGCTCGGTCTGATTTCGATCGATGGCAAGCTCCGCAAACTGTCGAAGTCAAAGCGGAAGTAGACCGGCACTCGTGATCGATTTTATGGGCGGCCAAACGTGGCCGCCCATTTTCGTTCCGATTCGCTCCGCTCATTCGGTATACTGGCGCATCATGTCCAACGAACAAAATGTATCGTCTGCTTCATTTGTCCCGGCGCTGTGTCTCGGCGTGCTCGTCTTCGTTTCGGGCGCGGCGGTGATGATCTACGAGTTCATCGCCGTGCGCATGCTGCAGCGGTTCTTCGGCAGTTCGCTCGAGGTGTGGTCCGCGGAGATATCGGTGTGTCTGCTCGGATTGGCAGCGGGCTATTCGCTGGGAGGATGGATGGCGGACCGCTTTCGCTCGTGGGCGCCGCTGGGCGTCGTCTTGTGCATCGCCGGTTTCAGCGCAGTCTTCATGGAACCGATAGTCGTGAAGACCGCCGAACACGTCGCGCAGAGCGAAGTGATGCGCTGGTGGGAACCGCTGGTCGCGTCCGCGGCGGCGACGCTCGTTCCCCTGCTCGCCCTGGGCACCGTCATGCCGCAGGCCATTCGCCTCGCGGTCACGCGCTTGGACAGAGTCGGCTCGAGCGCGGGACGTATCGCGGCGCTTTCGACATTGGGAAGCATCTGCGGAACCATGGCGACCTCCACGCTGTTCGTGACCTGGGGCGTGCGTGAATCGTTGTACGCGACCTGCGCGGCGCTCGTCGTTGGAGGAGTGTTCATCGTGTTCGCTCACTTCGCCGCGCGGCGCAAAACCGCTCCGGTAGCCGCGTTGATCGTGGCAAGCGCGCCGTTTCTTGCGCCAGCCGCGTTCGCGCAGACCATCTACGAGAACTACTCCGCGTACCACCACATTCTGGTCCGCGACGAAGCCGAGAAACGGATTCTGTATTTCGACAGCTCGCCCCAATCGACAATGTTCAAGACGGACGCATACGCCGGCGGCTTCGAGTACACCGAATTCTTCTACGCGCCGCTCGTGTTGGACCCAACGACGAAATCCGTTTTGTTCGTGGGACTCGGCGGAGGGACCGGTCCGAAGTATTTCTTGAAGCACTATCCCGAAATGAAAATCGAGGTGTCGGAAATCGATCCTGCCGTGGTCAAGGTCGCCAAGCAGTATTTCGAACTGCCCGAAGACCCGCGCCTGCGCATCGTCACGATTGACGGCCGGACCTTCATCCAACGCACGAAGCAAACCTACGGTGCGATCATCATGGACGCCTACGCGTCCGGGCCGAATGGCGCGTATCTCCCCTACCATCTTGCGACCCAGGAATTCTTTCGCAGCGCGTTCGATCGCATCGAGAACGGTGGCTGTCTCGTGTACAACGTAATGGGCGAGTATGGCGGATCGAACGACAACATTGTGCGCGGGATGTTGCAGACGCTGGAATCCGTTTTCCAAAAGGTCTACGTGTTTCAGGCGGAATCCAGTTGGAACACCGTGTATCTCGCGCAGAAGATAGACCCGGCGAAGCTCGCGCCGAACGGCACGCGGGACGGCAAAGGTTGGCCCGATGGCCCGTGGCTGGCGCACCCCGCAGACTTGTCCGATCTCGCGGCGCAACTTGCCGCGAAAGGCAATTACCTTCCGCCAAACTTTCCGAAACGCCTCACGCAGTTCTCCGCCGCTCACACCGCCGCGCGGGACGGCAAGCTGTACACGGACAACAACGCGCCGGTGGATATCGCACAGGGCCGCTAAGTCAACGGCGCCGGGTCTTGCGCGGTGTGTCGAACAGCTCGAGTAAATTCAGCGCGGCCCGGGTCTGGTATGCGCCGGTCCTCCAAATGGCGCCTATCGTGACGCGCGGCAAACCGGGCACGCGCACAACGTGCAATGTTGTGTCCCGCGGCCTAACCGCGGCGCGCGGCAGAAACGATATGCCGATACCTTCCGCCACGTACCGCTTGATCACTTCAAAACTGCTCGTGTCCAAAACAATGTTCGGTGTAAACCCACTCATCCGAAAAAACTCGCGCAGCAATTTTCCGGTCCGCGTCACGTCTTCGAGCAACAGCAGCGGTTCGGACTGCAAATCGCGCGCGCGTACGATCGTTCGCGTCGCCATCCGGTGCCGCCGTGGCACGACAAGGACAAGTTCCTGCTCGAACAACACGCGTTCCATCAATTGCGCGGACGACACCGGCAGCGTCACGATTCCGATGTCCAAGTCCCCGAGCTGCACCATCTGCGCGATGACCTCGGTCGGGCGATTCACGATATGCAGCCGTGTTCCGGGGTTTGCGCGGCGGAACCGGCGCACTATCGGGGGCAAGGTGTAGAGGGCGGTTGTGTCGCTCGTACCGAGGCGCAGTTCGCCGGCCTGTGTCTCGTCAAAATCCTGCATCGCAGCCCGCATCGCATCCGCGTCGGAGATCAGCGCACTGCCTCGCGTATACAGAAGTCTGCCGGCAGGCGTGGGCGCGGCCGTCTTGCGGTCGATCAGCACGTGACCCAATTCGCGTTCGAGCGCTTTAATCTGGTGGGTAATGGCGGGTTGAGTGCGGTGCACCCGTTCGGCGGCGGCGCGAAAACTGCCGCCGTCAATTACGGCGCGGAAGAAACGTAGTTGCTCGAGGGTCATCGGATCTCCAATCAGAAAATCTTATCGGCATAATAGATTTAATTCAATTGCTTTATCTCCATCCTGCCCGTAATCTAACCGCATGCTTCGCGTGCCATCGGCCCCGCGGGCCCGAACGCGATTCGATGAGGTGCACCTGTATGAGCAACGACAAACGCGGCCTGACGTACCGCGACGCCGGCGTCGACATTGACGCCGCGGACAAGGCAGTCCGCGAAATAAAGAACCTCGTGAACAAAACGTTCGACGATCGCGTGCTGTGCGATATCGGAACCTTCGGCGCGATGTACAGCCTCGACACCAAGGGCATGGACGAACCGGTGCTCGTATCGAGCGTAGACGGCGTTGGTACCAAGATTAAGCTCGCATTCATGACGGGCAAGCACGACACGATCGGTGTCGATCTGGTTTCCCATTGCGTCAACGACATTCTGGTGCAGGGCGCGAAGCCTCTCTTCTTTCTCGACTATCTCGCGTTTGGGCGGCTCGAACCCAACGTGGTTGTAGAAGTCATTCGCGGCCTGACCAACGGGTGCCGCTACGCGGGCTGCGCGCTTATCGGCGGCGAGACCGCGGAAATGCCGGGACTCTACCAGCCCGGGGAATACGACATCTCTGGAACGATTGTCGGCGTCGTCGATCGCAAAAAGATTGTCGATGGTTCGACAGTGCAGCCTGGCGACGTCGTCATTGGCCTGCCATCATCAGGACTACACACCAACGGCTACAGCCTCGCGCGCAAGATATGCTTCGAGGTCGCCAAACTCGATTGCAGCGACCCGATGCCCGGCGTCGACCGAACGGTCGGCGAAGCGCTGCTCGAGCCGCACCGCAGTTACGCGACGATTATTCGCGTGCTCATGAAAATCGTGACGGTCAAAGGAATGGCGCACATCACCGGGGGCGGCATCACCGACAATCTCCCCCGCACGTTGCCACACGAAACGGGCGTCGAAATCAATCTCGACGCGTGGACTGCGCCGCCGGTTTTCGGCTTCCTTCAGCGGGCGGGTCAAGTCGAACAATTTGAAATGCTGCGCACCTTCAATTGCGGCATGGGCTACCTCGTGATTGTATCCGAGGACGAGGCCGAGCGCGCGTTGAAGACACTCGATCAGGCCGGCAGCGAAGGCCGGGTTATCGGCCGCGTTATCAAGGGAGAGCGCCGCGTAACCTACTCGGGAACACTTCGCTATGCCTAAAGAGGCCGCTGCCACCGCCCCCGCCGCGACGTCACACGCCGTGCACCGAATCGAGGTCGGGATGAAACAGGGCATGCCGGACCCGGCGGGCCTTGGCGTTCGCGCCCGCGTGGCGGACGATTTGGGCATCCACATCGAGGACGTGCGCGCAATCGACGTGTATACCATCCACGCGAATTTGAGCACAGAAGAACTCGAACTCGTCCGCCGCGAGCTGTTCACCGATCCGATCATTCAGGATTCGGCCGTTGATTCCCTGCTGGCCCGCGATTTCGATTTCGCGATCGAAGTCGGGTTCCGGCCGGGCGTCACCGATAACATCGGCAAGAGTTCCGCGGAAGGCATCGCCGATACAATTGGGCGCGCCCTCTCCCCCGGTGACGCGGTCTACAAGTCGACCCTGTACGCGCTCAAGGGCCGCGTCAACGCGAAACAATGCGAGCGCATTGCGCGCGATCTGCTCGCAAATGAACTCATCCAGCGTTGGATTGTGAAGCCGGCGTCGGAGCTCGGGGACATAGGCGGTCACGGCCTGCTCGGGCTGCCCCTCGTTACCGAACGCAGCAGCGCAGAAGTGCGGACAATCGATCTGAACATTTCCGACGACGCGCTCATGGCCCTCAGCCGCGACGGCATGCTGGCGCTCGAACTTGGCGAAATGAAAGCGATACAAGCGCATTACGGTGACGCGTCCGTCCAGACGTGGCGGGCCGCCGCGGGCCTGCCGCAACAGCCGACAGATATCGAGCTCGAAATCCTCGCCCAAACCTGGTCCGAGCACTGCAAACACAAGATATTCAATGCCGTCATCGAGTACACCGACGAAGCGGGAAACACGCGCACGATCGACAGCCTGTTCAAGTCCTACGTAAAGGCGACGACGGACGAAGTCGGCAAGCGCGTCGATTGGCTCGTCAGCGTGTTCCACGACAACGCCGGCATTATCAGGTTTGACAAGAACTGGAATTTCGCGTTGAAGGCGGAGACGCACAACAGCCCCTCCGCGCTCGATCCGTACGGCGGCGCGATTACGGGCATCGTTGGCGTGAACCGCGATGTTCTCGGCGCCGGACTTGGTTGCCGCTGCATTTTCAACACGGACGTGTTCTGTTTTGCGTCGCCGTTCTACGATGGCGACATCCCCGCGCGCCTGATGCATCCCCGGCGCGTGCTGCGCGGTGTGCATCAAGGCGTGAAGGACGGCGGCAACCAAAGCGGCATTCCGGACCTGAACGGCGCGATCGTGTTTCACGAACGCTTCCTTGGCAAGCCTCTTGTGTTCTGCGGCACCGGCGGTCTCATCCCCGCAACGATCAACGGCCAACCCAGCCACGAAAAAACAGCCCGGCCCGGCGATCGAATTGTCATGTGCGGCGGCCGCATAGGCAAAGACGGGATTCACGGCGCGACGTTTTCGTCCGAGGAGTTGCACGAAGGTTCGCCCGCAACAGCCGTGCAAATCGGCGACGCAATCACGCAAAAGAAAATGGCCGACTTTCTGATCGAAGCGCGCGACCTCGGCCTCTTTTCGAACATCACCGACAACGGCGCGGGCGGTTTGTCATCGAGTATCGGCGAAATGGCGAAAGGTTCGGGCGGCGCCGTCGTGCATCTTGAACGCGCGCCGCTGAAGTATCCGGGCCTCGCGCCATGGGAGATTTTCCTGTCCGAAGCGCAAGAGCGCATGACTCTCGCTGTTCCGCCGGACAAGGTCGACGCCTTCCTGGACTTGGCAAGGCGCCGCGAGGTCGAAGCGACTGTCCTCGGCGAATTCACCGGCTCTGGCCGCCTCGAATGCCGTTACGAAGGCAAGCTGATCGGCGCGCTCGACATGCACTTTCTGCATGACGGCGTGCCGAGAATGCATCTGAAAGCGAGGTGGGAGCCGCCCGCCGTCACGCGGGAGATTATCGTTGAACAAAGCGATCTCATCGCCGACTTGAAGGCCGTGCTCGGTTCACTAAACGTGTGCAGCAAAGAATCGTTCGTGCGCATGTACGACCATGAAGTCCTCGCGCAGAGCGTGCTGAAACAGTTCCAGGGCGTCGACCACGACGGCCCCGGCGACGCCGGCGTAATTCGTCCGGTGCCCGGTTCCAAACGCGGCATCGCGGTGTCGTGCGGCATCGCGCCCAAGTACAGCGATCTTGATACCTACTGGATGATGGCGAGCGCGGTGGACGAGGCCGTGCGCAACCTCATCGCAGTCGGCGCGCGCATCGGGAGCATTGCCGGATTGGACAATTTCTGCTGGCCCGATCCGGTGCAGAGCGAGAAGACGCCCGACGGCGAGTACAAACTCGCCCAGCTCGTGCGCTGCTGCGAGGCGCTCTACGACATCTGCACTTCCTACGACATCCCATTGATCAGTGGCAAAGACAGTATGAAAAATGACTACAAGATCGGTGGCACGAAGATTTCCATTCCACCCACGGTACTCTTCACCGCCGCCGCAATCATCGACGACGTGACCAAAGTGGTGTCGATGGACGTAAAACACGCCGGCGACGCCGTGTACGTTGTCGGTGAAACGAAGCCCGAGATGGGCGGCAGCGAATATCTCGCGCTGCGCGGCCAACTCGGAGCAGTCGTACCCAAGGTCGATGCAAAGCGAGCGCGCATGACATACGAAAAGTTGTCGGACGCGATCGGCCGTGGTTATGTTTCGTCGTGCCACGACTGCTCGGACGGCGGACTCGGCGCAGCGCTTGCCGAGTCGGCGTTCGCAGGCGGGTTCGGCATGGAGATTGACCTAACGAAGATACCGGCCGCGAACGATGTGATCGCGATGTTCAGCGAATCGCAAAGCCGCTTCGTGGTTACTGTGCCCGCTGCGAAAGCCGCGGAGTTTGAGTCCGCCATGGACGGCGTCCCGGTAACGCGGATAGGCTCCGTAATTCCGCTCGAGGTGCTTCGCATCCGCGGACGCGACGGTTACGCGGACGAGGCAAGCCTTCCCGAATTGAAAGAAGCGTGGCAACGCACGCTCCGCTGGTAGCGATGGATTAATTATGAGCACCACGACACGCGCACTCATCCTGACCGGATTCGGTATCAATTGCGACCATGAAACGGCCGACGCGTTCGCACGCGCGGGCGCGGGACCGGTCCGCGTTCACCTCAATGACGTCATTGCGCGGCCCGCCATGCTGAAGGAGTACCGGATACTCGCGGTGCCCGGCGGGTTCTCATTCGGCGACGACGTTGCATCGGGAAAGATATTGGCGAACCGGCTCCGCTACAAGCTGGGCGACGCGCTCAGGCGGTTTGTCGCGGAGGGAAAGCTTGTCATCGGCATCTGCAACGGATTCCAAGTGCTCGTGAAGATGGGCATGCTCCCCATGCTCGAAGGCGATTTCCGGCAGGAAGTGACGCTGACGCACAACGACTCGGGGCGCTTCGAAGATCGGTGGGTACACTTAAAGACCGCGAAGAACACCTCATGCGTTTGGGTAAAGGGATTGGACCAACTCGAATTGCCCGTGCGCCACGGCGAGGGCAAGTTTATCCCGCGCGACGCGGACGTACTCAAATCGCTTGGCGATCGCGGCATGATCGTATTGCGCTACTGCCTGCACGACGGCGAAGCGGCGCGCGGCGACTTCCCGGCCAACCCGAACGGATCGATTGACGACGTGGCGGGCATTTGTGACACGACCGGGCGCGTGTTCGGGTTGATGCCGCATCCCGAAGCCCACACCGAGCGCACACACCATCCTCTTTGGACACGCGAGGCTCGGCCAGAGGAGGGAATCGGGCTGCGTGTCTTTCGCAATGCCGTGGAATATGCCGAGCGGGAGTTGCTTGGTTAAGACGCAGTGGAAACGACTTCGGGCGCCAGAAGCCAGGTAGCATCCAAGACATCCATTGCACCCGACCGATTGTGAACGGGGCGCCGGACTGCGTACACTCACTCGTTTGAGGGAACGATGATCTTCGTTTACGCAATCACGCTTGGAATCTCGTCGGGCGTTACCGGTTTATTTGCGCGGCAGGCCTTGGGCGAACAGGGTTACGTGCCGGGACTGACGCCGGGGTTGATGGTGGCCTGCGGCGTTGCGGCCACATATGCCGGACTTCAATTGCTCTACGTCGGGCTCGTGCGCTTCACCTGGCCCACGAAAACCAATTGGCCGCTGTTGGGCGAATGCCTCTCGCACGGGGCGGTCGCCGCCTTCCTGCCCTACCTCGCCCGATTCGACGTAAATTGGCCGCACCCGGCGCTCAACGACTTCGAGTCGCTCATCTATTTTGCCGCATTCGCCGGGATTCACGCGACGCTAAAACTGGTCGGCTTCTATGCGATTCTGCGCAGCGAATCCGGTCCGCGCGCGTGGAACGTCGCGTGGATGGCGAGCGGTATGCCCTTGCTGTTAGCCGGTTTTATCATGTTCGAGGTTTGGGCCGGCAGCGTCGAGAAGGCGCGGCCGAAAGCGCCGGAGGAAGTGCAGACCTACCGCGTCGGTACCGCGTACGCGAGTGCGCGCGCACTACCCGAAGGCTCCGTGCTGACCACCAACGCGACCGCGTCGATCGGCGAATGCCTCATGATCGGCTGCGCGAACCCGCCCGAAACCGCGCTTGAAGACGCGTTGGAAGTCGCCTACCTCACGATTGAGATGCGCGGCGATACCACGACGCAGTTTTCGGGTTCGATTGATTTGGCGGCCGGCGAGTGGTCTTACCTCCAAATCCCTGCCGAAGATGTTCCCCGCAAGATGACCACGTGCGTCGTGCGCTGGTCCACGGAGAAGGAATCGAAGTGGCGCAAAGCAGTCGGTGTTCTGCCAGTCCTCACATCGGACCGAACGCTCCTGATCGACGGGCCGCACGTTCGCAGAATGCAGGGCAATGAATCGAATCCCAGCCTGGTCCTGATCGTTGTTGACGGACTTGGCGCCGATCGCGTGTCGAGCATGGGTTCGGCAAAGGGAACGACGCCGAATCTCGAACGTATTGGAGCGGCGGCGCTGACGTATCCGCTCACCTATGCGCCGGCGCCGGAGGCCGCGGCATCGTGCATGACGCTGCTTACCGGCGTTTCACCGCTGCGGCACGGTTATCTGGGCGACCGCGCAGGCCCGCTGCCAAAGGAACTCAAGACCATTTCGGAAGCGTTGCGCGGCGAGCGGTACGCAACAGCAGCGTTCACCGAAGGGGAGGGCTGGGGCGATCTCGTGCACGGACGGGGTTTCGAGCGCGGGTTTGACACATTCGACGACGGTTACATCGCGGAACCGCCCGCTGCGAGTGTGCAACTCGATCCGAACGCGCCCGGTCCCGCCATGGGTTCGAGTGAAACGTTGAGCAAAGCGCGCCGTTGGTTTGACGCGCACAAAGACACAAATTACTTCCTGCTCGTCCGCCTGACCGACCTGCGCAATCCGCGCTCGAGAGAACTTCACGCCCGCTCCCTCCTTCCCGATTTGGCCAGCGCGACGCCAAGCGCGCTGTACAACGCCGCGGTCCAATATCTCGATCGCGAAGTTGGGCAGTTCATCGGGCACGTGAGAAATGCGCAGGGAGCCAAGACCTGTATCGTGGTGACATCGACGCGCGGGAGTTACCTGCCCGACGACACCGTGTTGGCCGATTGGAGCTTGCGCGTGCCATTCGTGCTGTCCGCGCCTGGCGTGACCGCGGCAAAACGCAGCGAACTGACAGGGCTCGAGGATGTCGCATCCACCCTGGCCAGGATGATGCACGTAACGCTGGGTCCCTACGCAAGCACAGCGGACTTGATCAACGCGCCGGTATCGCGTGAACCCATCTCGATGGTCGGCAATCCGTTGATGCTCAGCATTCGTAACGCGAAATTGCGTTTGGTCTGGTCGACGCAGCGCGAGCCGTTCACCATGAGGGCCGTGGGCCCGCCCGCGGCGGCGGCGTTGTACGACCTGACAAACGTACGGGCCGGAGCGCCGATGCGGGACATCTCATCGCGTTCTCCGCAGGCGACAAAGAACTGGACCGACAAGCTGGATCAGTATTTCATCATGCAGTGCGAGGGGTGGCAGACGGCTGCTGCGCCGTAGACGGATCAGGGACAGTCCCCGATTTCGGACATCGGCCTAACAGTACGCTTCGGATCCTCGAGACTGAAATCGGGGACAGTCCCTTGTGGAGCGAGGGATGGCAGACGAGCGCCGCGCAGTAGTAATTACACTTCCGACAACGCGACTTCGCGTTTTTCCGCGAGCGATTTCGTTATGGCGGCGAGGACCTGGACGGGTTCGATCAGTTGCTGTGGCGTCAGCGGCCACTTTCCCGTGCGCATCATTTCCATGATGACTTTCATGCCTTCGACGTAACTGGTCCCCGAATCAACTTTGTGATCGGAAAATCCCTTCTTCCCAAACGCGGATATATGGAAGACGTATGGTTCGTTGTACTGAAAATTCAAGGCCACGATCGGGCCGGTCGCGTATTTGCAGACCGCCATGATGTACTTGTTGTGCTCGCTCGCCGTGACGCTCGTCACACCGTAACCAAACGCGGCGTGCATGAGCTCGACCGTATGTACGCCGTAGAAGCACAGCCCGTCGTATTCGCTGTCCACTTCCGCGGGCCCAGTGCTGACGCCGGAAACAGGTACATCGATCGAATCTTTCAACGAAGCAAGCCATTGCACGGTCGGCACGCAAAACCGCAACGTCGAAAATGACGTGAAACCGACCTTGGCCTGCTCGGCAGTGTCGATCAGTTCGCGCGCGTCCGCCACCGTATGCGCGAGTGGTTTGTCTACGAACGCGGGAATTCCCGCCTTGATGAACGGCAACGAATCGTTCTTGTGTTTGCTGGCGTGTCGCCATACACACAGAATGCCGTCTACCTGACCGATCATGTCCTCCGTGCGCGTGACGATGTTTGGAATCTCGCAGTTGGTGGCGACTTCCTTTGTGCGGGCCTCGTCCGTGCCGTAGATGTGCGTGACCAGCACATCGGGAATCCGGTTCTCGCCCTCGAGGTTGGTCAGCCGCGAAAACGCCTCGGCGTGACTGTTATCGGAACCCACAATGCCCAGACGAAACATCAACTTTCCTTTACATCATGGCAAACGTATACGCCACGCCGGATGTGCTGCCACACAACCGGCGGGCAAACGGACTCGTGAGCACCAAAAGAGAATCAGGCTTTGGACTTGGCCTTCGCTTTCGATTTCGATTTGGCCTTGGCGCTTGGCTTGGCCTTCTTTGCGGGCTTCTTGTCGGGAATGCTCGATACATCACCGTAAAAACGTTTGGTCGCTTCAAGAATATGGCCAAGGCTCTTCTTCAGTTCATCGGACAGATCGACGCCGGCCTTCTGCACTTTCTCGACAAACGCTTCCCAATCTTTGTGTTCCCATTTGCCTTTTTGCTTGACGACAAAATCGCCCGCCATGCCCAACATCTCTTGTACCGGATTCTTGCTCGTTCGCTTCGCCATAGGTCGGTTCTCCTCTTTGGGACTGCGGCCCAAACCGCAACTGCTTCAAAAAAACAGTCCCCCAGCCCGAGAGGGCGACAGTAGGATAGCGGAGGGGCCCGAATTTTTCAACGAATATTACGGCGTGGCGTTGATTTAGAGTCCTTTCACCTGCCAACCATCGCGGTATTTGCGGCGCAGAAATTTGTTCGCTTCCCGCGAATTCGCGAAGCGCATCTTCCGCGCATCCCACTCGAGCGTTTGACCGGGGAATCGGTCCGCGACTGTGGTAAGTAGCACCGCTTCGGTGAGCGGGCCCGCGTAGTCAAAGTGCGATCCGGCGACGCCGTTTCCGAGCGCGGCTTCGACAAACTGGTGGTAGTGATTGATTGGCTCGAGCTTTGGCTTCGGATAGTCCTTGTACTTGTGGATGGGGTGCAGCGACGGCTCGCCCACGTGCGGAATGACGAGTGTGCCTTCTTCGCCGATGACGACCGATCCGCTCGACGGCATCGCAAAATCTTTTGTCAAATGTCGCGACACGGTCCACGACGGCCGCTTGCCTCCGTCCAGCCACGTCGCAGTAATCGTTTTTCCCGCGCTCATCGGGACGCCGGGAAACACGTAGCGCGATATCGTCCATTCCGGCCACTGGTCGCCGTCCACGCTTTCGACCTGCGCGCAGACGGTCAAGGGCGCGCCAATGTCGAGCGCGGTGAACACGGTGTCGAAAATGTGACAGCCGAAATCGCCCGTCGCGCCGTTTCCGAAATCGCGCCAGCGCCGCCACCAGAACGGGTGATACACCTCCGGTGCGTACGGACGCTCCGGCGCGGTGCCCAGCCACAGGTCCCAATCGAGATGGTCGGGCACTGGAGCGGGTTCGGGGCGCTTCTTGTCGCCGGTCAGGAAGAGCGCGCCGGTCCACGAGTACCACTCCTGGACTTTGCCGATGGCGCCTTCTTTCATCCAGTGCACTGCCGTGCGGTAAAACTCGTGCGAGTGAATCTGGTTGCCCATCTGCGTTTTGACGCCGAACTCGCGCGCGGCGAGTGTGAGCTGGCGGGCCTCATACACCTCGTGCGTCAGCGGTTTCTCGCAGAACACGTGCTTGCCCTTGCGGATTGCCGTCATCGATACCGGCGCGTGCATGTGATCCGGAATGCCGACATTAACGGAGTCGATGTTGTTCTCTTCCTTCTCGAGCATCTCGCGCCAATCGCGGTACAGGCGCGCACCGGGATACAGCTTCGATGCGCCTTCGAGGTTCTTCGCGTCCACGTCGCACAGCGCGACCACGTCCACCTTGCCGCTGCTGAAGATTTCCTTCAGCCCGTAGCCGCCCTGCGCGCCGACGCCGACGGCGGCGTGTTGCAGCTTGCCGGAGGGCGGCTGCGCCAGGCTGAGACGTGGCGCAATGAGCGGAGCGGCAACGGACGCCGCGGCCGCGCGTTTGATGAAATCCCTGCGTGAAACCGGTTTGCTCATGGACGTTTCCCTCTACCCCACGCCGCACGGATGCGGATAAGCTGCCGATATCTCACAAGTGGACGGCACAAGTCAAAAAAGGTGCGGTGCCGGTGTCCGGATCGGTACACTGTGTGCCATCGGTCTTTTGAAGGAGTCGCGGTCATGTCCGATTTGGTCCTTCCCCTTATCATGCGGTGGGCGCACATTCTCGCGGCAATTGTCGCAGTGGGCGGCGCGGTTTTCGTGCGGTTCGTGCTGATGCCCAGCGCGCAACAGACGCTCGACGACAAGACCCGCGCGGAATTGCGCGCGGCCGTCACGCGGCGCTGGATGAAGTTCATCCACACGTGCATCCTGCTTTTTCTGATTAGCGGGTTCTACAACTACCTCGTCATCCAGGCGCCCGCGCACAAGGGGCAGTCGATTTATCACATGCTCTTCGGAATCAAGTTTCTACTCGCGCTCGTTGTCTTCGCCCTTGCGATCGCGCTCGCCTCGCTCAAGCCGTGGTCCGAAAAACTCCGCGCCAACGCTAAACTCTGGCAAGGCCTGCTTGTCGCACTCGCTGTCGTCATCGTGCTGATCTCCGGGTACATGCGCTCGATCCCGCGCGTGTAGCGCCGGCCCTCTCCCCCCTCCGGCTTCGGCCCACAGCCGTGCTCGGTCCAAAATTCCCATCCGTCCCATACCTCCCTCCCGTCATCGGCTTGACCCCTCCCGCCAAACCATGCAAAATACCCGCCGAGCGGGCCGGAAGCGAGGGATCCATTAAGGGCGGCCCGCTCCGGTGAATCAGCCCAAAACGCAAGGTTCCTCGTTTGCGATACGCGATAATCTCGGACATCCACGCCAACCTCGAGGCCCTGCAGGCCGTTCTGGAGCGTATCAAGTCACTCTCCATCGACCAGGTCGTCTGCCTCGGAGACGTGGTCGGCTACAACGCCAGCCCGAACGAATGCTCCGACATCGTCCGAGAGAGCGGTATGCCCACCATCTGCGGCAACCACGACGCCGTCGCCTGCGGCATCGAGGAACCGTGGGGATTCAATCCCGTCGCGCTTCAGGCCGCGCTGTGGACACGCGAGCACCTCTCGCCCACCAACCTCGAATGGCTCCGAAAACTTCCCGACAACATGCAGTTCCCCCACTTTCTCGCCGCCCACGGCTCCCCCACGGACCGAGACTGCTATCTGTTCACATGGGAAGACGTGTTGCCGCATCTCCAATACGTCACAGACCAGAACTACCGCCTCTGCTTCTTCGGGCATACGCATAGCCCGGGGATATTCTCGGCGGACGGTTTATACAGCGTGGACGACGACTCGAAGTTTCAACTCGGCAACGGCAAGACGTTCTTCATCAACCCGGGCTCGGTCGGCCAACCCCGTGACGGGGACTCCCGAGCGGCCTTTGGCCTCTTCGATTCGGAGAAAAACGAGTACGAACTCGTCCGCGCCGAATACGATGTGTCCGCCGCAGCCGGACGTATCCGCGACGCGGGCCTTCCCCCCTTCCTCGCGGAACGCCTGACCATGGGGCGATAGCACATACAGTTTTCTTTGCGGCGCGCTTTCGTGCTCGTGCTCGTAATCGTGCTCGTAATCGTAATCGACAGGTCAAATCGCTAAATGCCACGCACCGCTCAAATATCCCGCGAAACCAAAGAAACCAAGATCAATCTCTCCGTCGCCATCGACGGCGCCGGCGCCATAGACGCCACCACCGGCATCGGTTTCTTCGACCACATGCTCACGCACATCGCCAAACACGGCCTCTTCGATCTCACCGTCAACGCAAAAGGCGATCTCGAAATCGACGCGCACCACACCGTCGAAGACGTCGGAATTTGTCTCGGAAAAGCCTTTGCCCAAGCGCTCGGCGACATGAAAGGCATCGCCCGCTTCGGCCACGCCGTTGTCCCCATGGACGAAGCCCTCGTCGAGGTCGCCATCGATTTCAGCGGACGCCCCTTCCTCGTCTTCGAAGCGGACCTGCCCCGCGGCAAAGTCGGCGAGTTCGATTCCGAGCTCACCGAAGAGTTCTTCCGCGCCTTCGCAGTGAACAGCCGCACGACGCTCCACATCGTCCTGCGCTACGGCTCAAACCTGCACCACTGTATCGAAGGCATCTTCAAGGCCTTCGCCCGCGCTCTCGACCGCGCGACCCAACTCGACCCGCGTGTCACCGGCGTGCCCTCCACGAAGGGCATGCTGGAAAAATAATGCAGGCGCCCGCGATTCGCGAGCGCCTGTCGAAGAGGCAAATGCTCGTGCGCTGGCTTTACGCCCCGCCTTCCTTGCCCAAGAGGCCCCGCCCGCGCAGCGCGTCTTCCACAAGCCGTATATTCCCCTCGGTCGGCTGACCGAAAATGTACTCGGCGACCACCGCGGCAACCGGACTCGGCGATTCGCCGATGGCTTCAGCCGCCGGTTCAGGCGAGACAGGCTCAACCGATGGAGCCGAACCCGCGCTCGGGGCAGGCCCTTCGATCATTGCCAGCTCGACACTGGCAGACCTTAACTCCTTACGAAACTTTTCTGTTCCAACACCATTTCTGTCTGCCTCCGCGCGAAGCGTCGCGACTTCCAAACGCAACCGCTCGTTCTCGCGCAGCACGCGCTCGAATTCTTGCAGGAGCGATGGCGGATTGGGCACGGCTGGTATGACCGGGCCACGCGGCGCAGTCCGCGCAACGTCTCCCTCCAACTCCACTCGTTCAAAACGACGCCACTCGATGGGCTTCTCAATCATGTTGCGCGCACTCCCAAGGGCGTGGCGTTAAAAGGCAGGAACTGGCCCAAGAGGAATCTGGCAGGTTTCGGACGCACGACGCACCTTCGCGCCCCCGCGAATTGGCTACTTCTACCTACTGGACATCCACCGCACCGGACGGCCGTTTAGGAGACAGTACGATTCTGCCACAAAACCGCCCGTAAGGCAAGCAAAATCAACCACTTCCAGCGAACTCTCTACCCGCTATTCCGGTTTTGAATTGTACTTTTCCCGAAATAATGCGAAAAATGTGAACGGATCGACCACCTTGATCGGCACTTCCGGGTGGTCCGCCCGAAACACATCGAGCGACTCAATCACCTTCGAGGGTGGCGTCCACACAATCCGAAAGAAATAGAACCCGGGCGCCTCCACGCCCCGGTCCTTGATCGCCCCGTACATCGCATTCGCCGTTTGTTTGGGATTCGAGAAATTGCACGTGTTGTTGATGAGTTCGGTCACGGGCATGCCCTTCCACACGTGCGGCTTCGGGACTGTTCCCCCGTTCCCATGCATATCCATGACGATCGTGGCGAATCCATCCGGCGCAAACTGCGCGAACGCGTCCTTAACCGCCGCGGTCGGCTCGGCCCAATCGAGCACCATCGGCGCAATCGACATATCGGCGCGATCGAAAAACCGCTTGTTGTGTTCCACCATCAGCGGAAGATATTGCGCTTCGATACGGTTCGGATTGAAATAGCCCGCCGCACTCGCGTCCGCGGTAAAAAAATCGTTATCGGTCGCGGTCGCGTAGAAGTGCGCGATCACATCCGGATACGTCTCGATAAGGTTCGGATTGATCCCCCACGCCAACGGAATTCTCCCCCGCCCCGAATCGCCCCAGTGATTCGGCAGAAAATCGTACAGCGGCGTCGCCGAATCGTAGTCCGCCATCAGAATGCACACATACGCCTTTGCTTCGAGTTTCATCGATTGCGCCGGACGGCGCTGCGTCAATCGCGCGGCCGGCGCCTGACTGTGGAACGACTGGTTGTAACAATCGCTCGAAATCGTGTTCTGGTAGCAGTTGTACGGCGATATGAGCCACACCGTTTCCCACTCCGTCGGGACCGGCTCATGTTTGCTCGGGTTGCCGCCGACGTTGCTGTACTTCCAAAACGCGAAGAACCCGGTGAGTTCCGTCATGTGCTTGCCGGCGGACTGCTTCAACGTTTCTTCCAGCACCATCCGGTACGTCGCAATGTCGGTACCCAGGGGCTGCTGCCGATCGTCCCACGGCACTTCATCGCCCCACGGCGACAGGTCGAACACGAACGCGCGTTGTTTTACCGCCCAGTCCCGCGTAACGACGTAGCTGATGTTCCCCGCGTCCCGGCATTGGGCCGCGTCCTCGAACAGGCAAATCAGTTTCGACGAGCACAACCCCTTCGCCAGATACTCGCGGATCGCCCACCGGTACGCGTCATTCTTCGCGCTGCCGGACTCGCTCCCATCGAACTTGCCCCGCAGATCGTCGAGCACCGGAAGGTTCCACTTCGCGAGCACCTGATCGGCAAGTTCCGGACTCAACGCCACCGCGTCCTTCACCCCCGCAATCGTCGTCGCAACGTTCACCGTCGCGGGCACATTCGGGTCCCAGATCACGGCGCCCTTCACGCACTCGCCCGCGAGGTCGCGCAACGCATCGAGATCGGCGGCCGGCGTTTGCGTCCGCGCGGCGAGCCAATTTCCCTCTTCGGACATCACGTCGAGCCAATACTTCGGACGCGCATTCGCGGAGGACAGCACAAACAGCCGCGGCGCATCGCGATTGATTACCCCCTGCAAACACGAAACGGCAAGCGCCTCGTCGTACGCTGCCGCACCGGATTGCGCACCCAACTGAAACGTACTAAGCGCGTTACTACTATCGTCTGCAACGGCAAGGACGGCGGCACACAAGATGAATAACATAACCCTCAATATCGGTCTCCGCATTCGCTTCACGTTCATCCCGCAGACTCCCTATGGCAATTACACCGAATGATCCGGCCGCCACAATCGATCCACTCTGCATGTCCCTACCTTCCCGGCTAGTCGTGCTCGTGCTCTTGCTCGTCATTCGTAATCGATTATCGAAGATCGAGCCGCGACCACGATGACGACTCACGAGCACGAGCACGCGGTGCAGCCGGCCTTGAAATGCTCTGAAACATTCCCGAACGGAGTATAAGCGCCCGGACGCTGCGCAGTACACGGCCAAGTGTATTTGCGATACCTGCGTTGGCTATACTTCGCCTCGAGCCGGGCGGGTCGCGCATGTGCCGCAACCCGTGCCAACTAACTGGATACCAATGATTAAACACATACTTGTTCCAACGGACGGCAGCGAACAGGCGCTAATCGGCGCGCGGTACGCCGTGGGCGTGGCCAAGCGCCTTGGCGCGAGCGTTCACGGACTCTACGTTGTCGATATCAAACTGCTCGAAGGGCCCATCCTGCGCGACGTCTCGGCTTCACTCGGCACTGCCCCATTTGCGAATTATCAGGGCAATATCAGCATGATCCTCGAACAACGCGGCGAGGCCGCGCTCGACGTGGTCACAAAGCTCTGCTCCGATTCGGGCGTGCCATGCGCCTGCGAACGCTCGACCGGCGTCGTTCCCCGCGTCATTACGGAAAAGAGCGAGTTGTGCGATCTCATCGTCATGGGACGCAGCGGCGAGCACAGCGAATGGCTCGAAGGTCTGCTCGGATCGACCACCGAAGCGGTCGTGCGCCGCTCGCGCAGGCCCGTCCTCGTAACCGCGCACGACACGCCCAAGGCGTCCCGCTTCATCGTCGCGTACGACGGATCCCCGAACGCGAAACATGCGCTGCACGTCGCCGCCGAGTACGCCGCGACGTGGGCCGCGCCGCTCAACGTGCTCGTGATCGGCGCCCATCCCGAACACGTCGTGTCCGAAGCGCGCACCTATCTCGAGCCGCACGGTCTCACCACGCACTACGAAGTGCGCGACGGCGAACCCAGCGAAAGCATCGTCGCCTATGCAGGCGAAACAAACGCAGACCTCATCGTCATGGGCGCGTTCGGCCACAACCGCCTCCGCGAACTTGTCGGCGGCAGCACAACCGCCTACACACTCGACCACGCCCCCTGCCCCCTCCTGCTCACCCGCTAGCCGGTTATAACAACTACATCAATACGCAGGCGCACAATCGATCTACACTTCAAATGCGCGCGTGCTGCCGTCCTCTCGTGCTCGTGCTCGTGATCGTGCTCGTAATCGTGCTCGCAGTCGTCCTCGTAATCGTGCTCGTAGTCATCCTCGCAATCGTAATCGTAATCGCTTATCGGCATACGTCCCAAATACCGTCCATCCTGTCCATCCCGTCCATTCAGTCCATGAATTCCCATTCGCTTGGGTGAATCAACGACCCATGACGACTCGCAATCGAGTATTTGGCGTCGAAATCGAGTAATGCCCACGCCCGCAGCTACAAAAAATCTCGAATTGCGCTGGCGTGAATGACGCGAACCGCCAGACGACCATAGTTTTATTCTGGATCTTCGTAACCTGATGCTGGGCTGGACTCGCGCATCACTGCCTCACTCGCTCCAAAAAAAAATGCGCCGCACGCGAAATACCTACTCAAGACCCGATTCCGCGTCCCTATATCCCCCGGCGCTGGCGCTGGGGTCACTCGCCAACGTTGCCCTATCCTCCGCAGGCAAGGAGAACTACACCCAGAACGCGACATTCGAGCTACCCAGGGACGCAAATCTCCACTTTGCCCTTGAACCTTCTCATCATCGCTGCCCCTGCAATTCCCTGAATTTCCCGCAGAAAATAAACTTCTTGTAAAATATCGGAACTTCAAGTATAGTATCGGGCGTCTGAGTAGGGAGGTGAACTTGAGAACATAAAGTGGAGGACTATCGATGAGTAGCTACAAACTTGCGCGGCCTGTCCGTTCTCCCGTTGAAACGGGACAACCGCGACGAAAGCGAGGTACACAATTATGGAGGAAGGAAGTAACAATCTTGCAGTTGAAGAGTTGCTGCAACGCGTAGACTATGTCATGTACGTTCGATCCCGTATACGCCAGGATATCATAGAGAAGCTTGAGAATGACTACGTGATTGCAGCGGAAGATGATCCTATGCTTGCTGTTGCCCAAATGTTACGGCAGTGGAAGAGGGGCGAAATCCAAGCAGGCACTAAGAAGTTTGAAGAGTTGAAGAGTGCGGCGTTAGGCCTGTGCGGCCTGAAAATCCGCGCGAGTGAGTAAATCTATTAAAACCTAGGTGAAATTAGCACGATGATTTATGAAATCGATGGACTTACAGAGCGAATGGGGCACGCACTACGAGTGGTAAGGGTGCTTCGCTGCAAGAAGCAAGGTGACCTAGCAAAAACCATGAAAGTTTCCCAAGCCACCGTCTCAGCGCTTGAGAAAGGAGAAACTGCCTCAATTACAACTTTCGCAAGCGCAGCATACGCGCTAGGCATTAACCTCGCTCATTTGGTGTCTATCGCAGAAACAGATTTGAACGAACTCGACCAAATCGAATCGGACGTAGTTAGGCAACTGTCGAAGCTCAACGAGCCGAAATGGGTACGATCTGTACACGTCGGGAGCAGCCTAGAACGAATCTGATCCCCTCTTGAGTTGGAATTTCACACCCCTGATTTCGCGTCGAGTCGGGGGTGTTTTTCATTCTCGACGCGCATCCACGTCGACTCAGGTCAAAACTGCTAGCGTGTGGTCCGCAAAGACACCTGACCACACGCTAACTCAATCTCCATTTGGATTCAAGATTTCCGCGCACGTCTCAATTGCCATTCCAAGATCGCCTGCGACACCGTGTTGTAGCTCATTCGCCATGCAATAGAATTGCGCCCTACGAACTCCGGCCGACTGTTCTCCTGGTCGTGAACGTCTTGGATGCCAAGAACCAGCTGTTGGATGCACGAATCAAGAAGTTCGTCTAGAGGCACTGTCCAAGCGAAAGTGTTTTTGCCACGGGTGTGCCATTCCACATTCGCGCGGAAGCCAGCGAGCATCGGCATAATCCAACCCAAGGGTATCTTGCCGTCCACGTGCTCATTAAGAAAGTTCAGGTGGTTTTTATGGTTTGTCTTGCTACGTACTCGTACCCGTTTGCCAGCCTTATATCGACCAATTGAAGGCACCTCAAGAGCACGCTTCTCTATCATGTCGCGCAAGCGTAGAATCTCCGGTGCGTGAGCGATCAGTGTCCGAAAGGAGTCGCCGTTGGACTTGTCAGCTGCTTGTTCGGCAAAGCGTCGCACGATCCCTTCCTTTCGGCCGAATAGGGCAACGGGATGATTCTTGTCAGAGTATTCGCTCCGATCAAAAACTGCAAGATAATAGAGTACTTCCCTTACATCGACGGGCTTTTCTTCGTTCATCTTGTAAGCAATGGCATTGGCATAGCTTTCGTTTGCCAGGACACGCTTAAGTTCCTCAAAGTGTTCTCGCAGATTCTCTAAGCTCTTAAGATCTACCTGTTGGCTTGTATTGAGCCCGCCGGCAATCTCGGCTATTTGATCACTGTCCAATCCTACAAATGTCTTGATAAACACGTGCGCTGGCCATCCATCCTCTGGCGGTTGCGCCTGGGCTTCTAAGATGGCATCGAGCGTGTGTGCGCCGTCTACCACACCGTGAAGCCTCCGGTCGTCAAACTTGAGTATTACCTCCTTTCGCTTTTCGTCGTAGGTGAGCTCCTTCGCGACCAAAGTTATTCCTCGGTTACGCTCATGAAAACGGGCTGGCTCTTGCGTCAGGGTTTGCGATATCGACTTGTAAACCGCGCTGCGCTGGTTTACTTCACGCGGATTCACCTCTCGCCAGTCCCATAACTCGCGGGGCACATTCGCAGCAAGAGTAAAGAATAGGCCGACACGGGAAGTATTTGTTGGGGATGGAAGGGAACGGAACTGTTGGGTGGAAAACTTAAACGTTGCCATGAGGCATCTCCTCAGCAAGTGGCGCGCAATGAGCACACTGCCAGTTGAACATCCTACGATAGCGAAACACCGACACCCAATGTGCCAAGCGTCCTATCGAGGCCAGGCATAAGCCTACAGTGCGCGGCTAGATACTGTCAATTCCTCTCGTTGCGTGACGAATTCTTGAATGTCGAAGTATTTCATTGACTTGCTAAGGCCCGCACCCTCTTTAAGCAACGGCACCAGCATTGCTCGTCCACGCGCCAACTCGGCGAGTTGAATTACGTGACGCCTGCAGAGTTCCTTGGCCAACGCGAACAGGAGTTGAGTCTATAGTTTTCAGAACGAATCAAGGTGGAATCGGGCAGGACGCGGGGCATGGGATACTCAGGGACTACGATTTAAGCTCTCCTGGAGTGTTAGTCTTCAAGAGATCGCTTTGTAAACGCGATCTCCGTTTGCGCCCACGATTGCGGGGCTACAGGAGCCGTCCCACGAGCCTATCCAGTTGCGAAAAAGCCCTTTCCGCCGCAAAGCCGGCCCGTTCGGGAGCTGGCGCTGACCCGTACGAGATCGTTTTACATCACCAACATCAGACAATCGATCCAGTCGTTCGCTACGCCGGCACGTCGCGAACTCCGTCGAAAATACACGATCGGCCGCCGTCCCCCGATGGTCCGCAGCGCTTGACCACGAGCGCACCACTTGCCGACCGTGTACGCCTTCGTCGTGAATCCCATCCACATGATCCGCGTGATCCGCGGTGGCGTGCTCCAGACTACTCCTCCGAAATCTGAGTGCAAGATAGTGCAACGCCGTGGGTAAAGAAGTGAGCGGGCGGTTTCGTGGTTCATGGCGATTGGCGCGCGTTTGGTGTTTGAGGAGGCGAAGCGGAGCTTCTCACTCGTTCGTACTCGTTACGAAGTTTCCACTTCGCAACGCACTCTTGAACTTGTCCCCGGACCCCTGCTACACGGAAGGGCGAAGGAGGAAAGCTCTGCTTTGCCCCACTCCACAACACGCCAACCACGCACCCAGGAGGCCAATCATGCAAAAGCCAATATTGACTCGTTCCCACGCTTCCGCTTGGGAACGCACTCTTGAAAAGCTCTGCTTTGTCCCACTCCACAACACGCCAGCCACGCACCCAGGAGACCGACCATGCAAAAACCAATATTCCAATACTTCCCGTTGCCCGTCACGAATTTCACCCAACGCGTCAATCAAATCACCCCTTGAATCGTCAAAAAACTTTTCTACACCCCCCCTGTAAGCGCCAAACGGATAGCCCGTATGTCATCCTCTTGCTTCCTACCTTCCTCGCTACTCGCTACCTCGCTTCCCGCGCCCGGAGTGCAACACGCTGGGCTAATATGTGAGAATACTTCGGTTCTTGCGCAGCGGCCCGCGACGATTTAATTTCGGCATGGATACGGCTGCGAACGCGCGCGGACGAAGGCGCCACGACTGGGGCGAACACCGGGGCGCGTCGCTTGGCGAGGCGACGTTTCGTGGCGTCGGCGCGAATTTGGACTGGACAGGACAAGGGAAGTACATGGCTAAGAAATCGAAGTTCGTCATCCATCGTGATGACGACTTGAAGTCTATCGACGACGAACTGGACGCGGCAATTGGCCGGTTGGACGGAGCAAACGACAAAATCGGGTCGTTGTTGCAGGCCCTGGACCAAAACCAGCCACTCGATATCCCCGACACCATTGTCGAGGACTGGCACGACGAGACCGTCGCCGTGCGCACGTCGCGCGGAGACGAAGAGGAAGAGTAGCCGGCCGTGACCGACGGTGTCGCAATCGGCGCGGTGGCCGGGCGGCCGTTGCGCATCGTGATTACCGACCCTCACCTGAAGGGCGGCGGTCAGGTGCGGTACGTCATTGAACTGGCCCGCAATCTCGTCGCGCGCGGCCACCACATCACCGTCGGCTGCAAAACCGACAGTGTGCTCGCCGACATGGCGCGCGATGCGGGCGCAAACGTCTACAACCGCCTCCAATACCGGGGCGGCGCGCGGCCCGCCGCGTGGTGGCACGACATTCGCGCCCTCCAGGACTTCGTCCGTAGCGAACGCCCCGACGTCCTCCACGCGAACGGCTCGCAAGACCACTGGGTCAGCGCGCTCGCAAACCAGTTGATGGGCCACCCCGTCTGCATGGTCCGCTCGCGCCACAACACCTACGTCGTGAACGAGAACTGGCCCAACCGGAAACTGAACCTCGCCTGGACCGACTACCAGATTGCCGTGTGTAAGGCCGTCTTCGATCTGCGGGCGCCGCGCCCGGTGTTCGACGCCACGCGCATGTGCGTCATTCACAACGGCGTCAACCCCGAGAAGTTCCGTCCGGACGCCGCCGCGCGCGCGCGCGTGCGGTCTGAATTCGGCTATGACGATTCGCATGCCGTCGTCGGCATCGCCGCGCGCCTCGCCGACGCGAAAGGCCATCGTCTTCTATTCGAGGCCGCCGCACAACTCATGCCCGACTTTCCCGGTCTCCGACTCCTCGTGCTCGGTCAAGGCGTGCTCGAACATTCGCTCAAACAGCGCGCCCGCGAATTGGGGATCGGCGACATCACCCACTTCGCGGGGTTTCGTAACGATATCGGCGATTGCATGCAGGCGTTCGACATCGGCGTGCAGCCCTCGATCGACTGCGAGGCTTCGTCCTTCAGCGTCATGGAACAAATGGCGACCGGAAAACCAATCGTCACTTCCGATCACGGCGGCACCAAAGAAATTGTGCGCGACGGAATCGACGGCTATGTCGTTCCGCAAGGGACCGTCGGCCCCCTGGCGGATGCGTTGCGCAAGCTCGTCGCCGATCAAGCTGTGCGCGCGGCGATGGGCGCCTCCGCGCGCCAGCGCGTCTCCGACGAGTTCACGCTCGATCTTCTGGCCCAGCGCACGCTCGACGCTTACGGCCGCGCGCTCGCAATCCACGCCGCGCGCAAGCGAAAGGTCGCGTGAACGTCCTTCACATTGACGAGCAGTCCGGCTGGCGCGGCGGCGAGCAGCAGGCAAGCTATCTCATTCGCGGCCTGGCCGAACGCGGCCACCGTTGCTTTATCGCGGGAAAACCGGACAGCGAATTCCTCGCGCGCGATCACGGGGTCCAGGACCTTGTCCGAATTCCCGTGCCCTGTCGCGGCGAGTTCGATATCGTCACGGCCTGCAAGCTCTCCCGCGCCGTTCGCAAACATGCCATCGACATCCTGCACGCGCACAGCAGCCATGCAATCACCTACGCCGCGCTCGCAAAAAAAATCGCGGGCCGCGGGCGCGTCGTTGCGTCCCGCCGCGTGGACTTCCCGCCGAACGCGAACGTGTTCAGCCAGTGGAAGTACAACCAGCCCGACCGCATTGTCGCGATATCCGGCTGCATCGCGCGGGTCATGCGCGACTTCGGCATCCCGGAATCGAAACTGTGCACCGTTCACAGCGGCATCGATCTAAAGCGGTTTGATGTAGACCCGCTCCACCGCGCCGAATTGGGCATTCCCGAAGGCGTCCCGCTCGCGGGAAACGTCGCCGCGCTCGTCGGCCACAAGGACCACGAAACGCTGTTGAACGCCGTGCCGCACGTCCTCAAGGAAATTCCGCGGTTCTGCCTCGTCATCGCGGGCGAGGGTCCTCTGCGTCCACAACTCGAAGCGCAGATCGACCGCCTGGACATCCGGCACGCCGTGACGCTCCTCGGCCAGCGCAACGACGTCCCGCGCCTCCTTCGCGCACTCGATCTCTTCGTCATGTCCAGCAGCGAAGAGGGCCTCGGCACCTCGGTCCTCGACGCTATGGCCTGCGGCGTACCGGTCGTCGCCACCAACGCCGGCGGCATCCCCGAAATGGTCCGCGACGGAGAGACCGGTCTACTGGTGCACGTCGGGAACAGTGCAGCACTCGGATCGGCCATCGCGGGACTGCTTCACGACGCCGGGCAGATGCGCCGCATGATCGAGGCCGCATACGAACTGGTTCGCACCCGATTCACCGCCGACGCGATGGTCTCCGGCAATCTGGCGGTCTACGACTCCTTGTTCCGAAATGTTTAGAGATAGGAGCGGAAATGGACTGGAAATGAATCGAGTTTTATTTCGTCGAGTTGCTTCACTAAAAATATATATAACATATTATAATTCAATGACTTACAGCATTATATTATCCGAAATAAACCGCGAAATGAGTTGTGCTATAATCACTTTATGGCTATTCCATACCTACACCCAACCGACTGGTGCAAGTACCTCCCGGCAGCCATCCTCGCACCATTGACCACTGCCAAGGCCGCGGTGCTCTCGTTGACCACGATCCCGTACCAGCGGAGCTGGGCCGAGAGACTCCAACAAATACAACTCAAACGCGAAATCGCGGGGACCTCCCGAATCGAAGGCGCAGACTTCACCGAAAGGGAACTCGACGCCGCGCTCTCCGACGATCTCGACGAACTGAGCACACGGTCCCAACGCCAGGCTGCGGCGGCCGTCCGTGCCTATCGATGGATCGCAAGTCTTCCGAACGACTATCCGATCGACCGCGGTACCATCCTCGAAGTGCACCGCCTCATCGTGACGAACGCCGACGACGACCACTGTCCGCCCGGAACGCTGCGCGGTCACGATCAAAATGTCACCTTCGGATCGCCGCGGCACAGGGGCGTCGAAGGCGGCAGGGAGTGCGAAACGGCATTCAACACATACTGCGGCGCGCTGACAAAGCAAATGGCGGAACACGACCCCCTCGTCCGCGCCCTCGCCGCACACTATCACTTCGCCGCGATGCACCCCTTTCTCGACGGAAACGGCCGTACCGCCCGCGCCATCGAGGCCCTCCTCCTGCAACGCTGCGGCCTACGCGACACGCTCTTCATCGCAATGTCGAACTACTACTATGAAGAAAAGAACGCATACCTGCGCGCCCTCGCGGAAGTCCGCGCCAACGACAACGATCTGACGCCGTTTTTGATCTTTGGCCTGCATGGAATCGAACTCCAATGCCGTCGATTGCTGGACGAAATCCGCATTAACGTTTCAAAGGCGTTGTTTCGAAACCAGATGTACGACCTGTTCAATCGGTTGAAGAGTACGCGAAAGCGCGTCATCGCCGAGCGGCAAATCAAAATGCTTACGCTACTCCTCGAGCAGGACATGCTGGTGGATGACTTCTGCGAGGCAACGCTGCCGCTCTACTCCGCGCTCAAGAATCCAGATAAAGCTTGGTATCGCGACATGTCCATGCTGTTCGAGTTGAAAGCGATCGACGGCGAACGCACAGCGTCTGGAACGAAAATCTTCGCGCGCCTGGAATGGCCGACCGAGATTACGGAGACCGAGTTCTTCCGCATCGTAAACGAGATGCCGAAAGCGAAGTCGCACAGCTTCTTGGACCACTGACGACGAAAACGATCGCATACATAAAACAACACTGGAACCGCACCGACACGGTCGTCCTGTCCACCAACACGGCGTCGTTCGTATTCTTCATCGCGAACGCATGGTGGGGTTCCGCGTGGGTGTGCACCCTCGCGTCGCTCGTCCCGCTTTGCATTCAGACGTTGCGCGCGCGTGCCGTGGGCGACAGTCTGCGTCCTGCGCTGGTATTTGGCGCATACATCGGCGCGGCGTGGCCCATCGGCGAAGGCCTCGTCACGTGGGCGGTGGGATGGTGGGGCGAATACCTCGCGCCCGGTCCCATCGTATGGCACACACCGGTCTATTGCATGCTCATCGGTTGGCTCGCGTCAACGCACATCTACTACGTCACGAAACGCACCGTAGAAATGGGCTGGAGCAACCGCGCCGCGGCCGTTCACGCATTCCTTATGGCAACGATCATCGGCGTTATCGGCGAGAACCTGTTCGTTGCGGCCGGGATGTGGCGGTACCACGCATCGAACTTGGACTGGCTTTCCGTGCCCGCATTTGTTCCGATTGCATACGGTATCGGCTATTGCGTATTGCCATACGCGTCGCGCGCGCGAGCGGTGTCCGCTGCCGCAATTGTCGCGGCGCTACTGCTGTGCGTCAGCGTCGGGCTCGGGTTCGCGACCGGGTTCTTCCCCCGCTGACGCGCCGGGGACGATCGAAGTTGGCAGCCCTTTTCCGCGTATCGTCACACGCAACGCGCCGTCCGGCTCGCGCGAAACCGTAAACGTTCCTTCAGGCATCGCTGGTCCCCAAACCGTTCGCAATTCCAGTGGCGATTCGATTGCGACGCGGTCGGCGTTGGGGAAATGGGTGAAAAGCGGCGCGTCTATCGCACTCGGTACGACTACCTCTCCCCCACGCTCCGACCACTCTCGAACCGAGATTTCGCCGGCCGCCAACGACTTCGTGTGTACCGGCAAGATAGGCACACCATCCAGAATCGCGTCGGACAGACACACCGGCGCCCCACGGTAGTAGCGAATGTCGGGCAGCACGCCAATCTGTCCGACTTGCGCGGCGCGCTCCTGGGCCAGTTTCTGCACGCCGCGCACGTATTCACCCGCATCGTGCCACGTCTTGATCGAACGCCACTGCATCGCGAAGAAGATGATCACAAGCGTCGTCGTAATGCTGATCATCGGCACCCGCCACCGGGGATGGTCCATGATGCGAAACACGACGACAATCAGTCCCAGCACGAACAGCACATTCGCCAGCAGCAGTTGCCCGCCGCCGATCATGTGCGTCAGGTCGATTGGCCGCAATTGCGGGGCGAGGCGCAGCATGGCCATTCCAACGATCGCAAATAACAGAATCGGCCGCTGCGCCTTGCGATGAATCAGCGCGAGAATGAGAATGACCGCACCCGCCGCAAGCCAGGCAGTCCACGGCCGCTCGTGAAACGCTTCCACCGTCTCCGGCAGGAAACCAATCGGATAAAAGATGAGATACAGCGGCCCGAACATCTGCCCCAAATCGAACTGCCCGAACAAGCGGAAATTGCCCGCGATTATGGAAACCGTCAACGCCAGAATCCCGATGCGCAGGCCCCGCCCCACCGCTCTCGATTCCTTCGGGACCACGAGAAGCTCATACGCCAGAAGCACGGGCCCGAGCGCGGCATTCTCCGCGTACGCGCCCGCTGCGAAGCCCGCGAGCAGGTACGCGAGCATGTGCCTCCCCATGCTCGGCGCCGACGCGTTCCACGCGTACGCGGTCAACGCAGCAAGACCGGCCAGGCAGGACATCAGGTCGGCGACGCCGGAGAGATTGTGCATCGCTTCGCTGTGCACCGGGTTCGCCATGAAAAGGCACGCGGCGAGGCTTCCAAACCACCATGCCCCCTTGACGGAAATGTTGACGAACCGGTAGATCAACAGCATGCACGCGTACATCAGCGCCATATTGACTAGGTGATAACCAGCAGTGTTCTCTCCGAATACCCGGACTTCCATGGCGAACAGTTCCCGCGCCAGAGTGGGCAATTCCTCCCCAAAACGTGCCAAATGCGCGTAGTCCCTGCCGAGCGGGTAAATCCATAACCCCCAGCCGTACACCAACAAAAGGTAGGCAAACATCGCGACAGCGTCGTACGCATCCTTGTGGTTAAGGCGCAGGGCGACCAAGGGATGCGGCTTGACGGCGGGTTCAGGCATGGCGCGGAAGTCTACCGCCCATGCCGGTCGGGGGTCAAAGGACAGCCAAAACGTGTGCTATCCGTTGCGTCACATGAAGTTCCTTAGTCTCCCGTCTAAACAGGCTGTTCGCGTGAAAAATCCTCTCGCCATGCGCTCAAAGGCTTGCTCGTGAGCATTTCTCACCGCACCGAAGGTCTTTACTTCCACTACCGCGCCGTGGGGCGGTGAGGAATGCGGGCCTAAACCATTAGACCCTCGGAGTTGTCTAATACCACACTGGAAGCCAGGGGGTGGGCGTGTGCCGCTCACAAAAACCTTACGACCGGTAGATAGAATCCTTGCTCCCGGAGCTACCTTTCAGTATCCTTGGGCGCATCGGACGAAGGCCCAGGCTAATCGAATTTTGGAGTGGTGGAGTAATGCTTAGTGTGAAGTCGATCAGGTGCCGTATTGCTGGCGGGTGGGCGGTCCTCGCGCTGTGCACGGCGACGTCATTGGCCGCGACGCGTGAGAACCCGGCGGAGGCCAAACCCCTCCCGGCCATAGCGAAGAATTTCCGCCTCGAAGACCACTTGGGCGGGTCGCACGAACTGTACCGCATGAAGGACGGCAAGGCGATCGTGCTGTATTTCCATGGCAACGGTTGCCCGATCGTTCGCAAGTCCATACCCGAGATAAAGGCAATTCGCGACGAATTCAATCCAAAGGGCGTCGGGTTCTTCATGATCAACGCGAACCCGCTTGACGATAAAGACAGCATCGTCGAGGAAGCGAAAGAGTTCGCCATTGACATCCCAATCTTGATGGACACCGCGCAAATCGTCACGCTCGATCTTGGCACGAAGCGCACGGCAGAGGCCATCGTCATCGTTCCCGACGGCTGGAAAATCGTCTACCGCGGAGCAATCAGCGACCGGCAGGAATACGGATTTGAACGCCCAAAACCTGACCATGACTGGCTCCGCGACGCGCTTAACGCCGTGCTCGAAGGCAGGGAACCCGAAGTAAAGACGTCCGAAACCAAGGGTTGCCTCATCGATCTGAAGGAGGTACCGACGAAAGTCTCGTATGCCCGGCACATCGCGCCGATCCTGGAAGAGAAGTGCGTTTCGTGCCACGTCGAGGGCCACATCGGGCCTTTCGCGATGGACAGCTACGAAAACGTCGCCGGCCGCAAGCGCATGATTCGCGAAGTGCTCGTAACAAAACGCATGCCGCCCTGGCACGCCGACCCATACCACGGCGAATTCAAAAACGACAATTCTCTAACCGAAAAAGAACTGCGCACGATGGTCGCCTGGCTGGACTCCGACGCCGGGAACGATGCGAAGAAGGACCCATTGCTGCGCTTCGCGGTTGATGATGCCGAACCCGTCTGGCCGTTAGGCACGCCGGATGTAATCATACCCATGCCCAAGTCCGTCGATGTGCCCGCCGACGGCGTGCTCGACTACGTATACATGCGCGTCCCGTACACCGGCGACGAAGACCTCTGGATCACGGCTGCTGACGTGCTCCCGGGCGATCGTTCGGTCGTGCACCACGCGCTGGTGTTTCTGAACTATCCCAACGAACTCAAAAACATCGAGCCGGATATGGAAGGCGGGCTAAACGGCTTCTTTGCGGGATACGTGCCCGGAATGCTCAACGAACCGTATCCGAAAGGCACGGGCAAGTGGGTGCCCAAGGGCTCGGAATTCGTGTTCCAGATGCACTACACGACGACCGGCCGCGCCGCCAGCGACAGAAGCCAGCTTGGCCTCTATCTCGCAAAGAAAAAGCCTGCGCGCGAGTTCTTCACGCGCGCGGCGACGAACACCGATTTCGAGATCAAGCCGAACGACCCCAAGAGCCCGACCGATGCGACCTACCGGTTCGACCGCGACGTTGTGCTCTACGAGATGGGACCGCACATGCACTACCGCGGCAAGGAAGTCTCGTACGAAGTGCGGTACCCCGACGGAAACCGGGAAATGCTGTTGAACGTACCCAACTACGATTTCAACTGGCAAACCATGTACCGGCTAGATAAACCGCTGCACTTGCCGGCGGGCAGCCAATTGCGCGTGGCGGGCGCGTTCGACAATTCCGCCCGCAACCCGCGCAATCCCGATCCAAATCGCGCCGTCTACTTCGGCGAACAAAGCTGGGACGAGATGTTTGTCGGATATATCGGCTACGCCTACGTGGATGCCGAAGCCGCGCCCGTTCAGACCGTGGCGTCGAACATCCACTTCGGCAAGCCCGTCACGGCGGAGAACCTGGTCGGCACGTTCTGGAGGATCGGCCGCTGGAAACTGAACTTCCAGGAGAACGGCGTGCTGCGCGTGGGCCGCACTTTCAAGGGCACATGGCAACACACCGGTAACGGCCTCCATCTGCGCGTAGCCGGTGACGAGTTCGACCTCGAGATCCAGGACGACACAATCCTCTCGGAGGACGGTCCGCTCGAATACCTCGCTGATCACGTCGAGACCGCGCCCGCAAAAGCGCGCCTCTCGTCGAATCAGTAATTGCATCAGCCCCGCTTCGATACGTGTCGAAGCGGGGTCTATTCTTTCCAGCCCGTATCTCGATCGATTGCGTCCGAATTTCAAATTGCACTCTGGCACCGGCACCGGGATACATAACCGGTGCAGCAGTCAGTCAGAATCTGTATTTAGAATCCAACCATCTGCAAGAGGACTGTAATGCCCTCCGATCGAAACAAGTTCAGCGCGAATTCCGGGGTCTGAATAGTATTCCATATCCTGCAATAGGCCGTGGCTTGCGGAGAGATAGTACTCTTGACCCGATGGATTGCCAGTGGGTTCATACCAGAAACCCATGGTGAAACAAAGGAACCCGTCCCGTAGGATGGCATCGATGTATTGAGGCACGAGTACCCATAAAAACTCGGGATAGCGGCCATGCTCCGAACGATACTGCGCTAACGCCACGATTATGGGTGCGGCATTGTCCATAGTTCGTCTCTCGCCCCACGTATACTGCTTGAAAAAAATGAAGCACGAGAATGACACGCCAAGCGCGATTATAATGGACAGAACAATCACCATTACTTTCACCGACCGGGTGATTCGCATCGCAACACGCACAAGCACGACGATCATTAGAATCGCACTACTGAAGACGACATATTTTGCGGAGCGATTATTAAGGACGGCATCCAACTCTGGTATCGCAACTGGTGGGCTTGCATAGTAGTAAACCGCATTGATTCCCCAGCCCCAACTCATCAAGGCCGCGATTAAATAGGCGCAAAAAGTCACCACCTTGAAACCGAACCCCGTATCTAGGGCGCGTAGAGTTCGAACGGGGCGGGAACAGTTCGGTACGTCATCTGAATGTGTGGCCATTGTTGGCCGGCTCCCAATTCCGCGATGTATGGTGTGCAACACGCGCCGTGTGCGACCTACCGAGTTCTTCAGCGTACGGGTTAATCACACTCGCTATAATAACACGGAAGTGCAAAGATGGATTGGGAAACGCAAATCCACAGAACACAACGGGAGAATGTGTGCCGATATAAATTCAAACAGCGAGGCTATAGATTTTCGCTGGGCCTTTGAACGGATCATAGACGGTAATACCATCCTCGCCGAAGCATGCCGTTACCGGCGCGCCTTTGCCTTGCTGCGTGTACTCGTAGTTACGGCGGCACACTTCGCGCGCGGCATGCACGATGAGGACGGACAGCCGCCCCTCATCCGCGTCGGGATAGGTGCCTTTGATGTCCGCGAGCGATTTCCCGAGGTACTTCATCTCCGCGACTTTTTCCAGGCACACAACCAGGCTGTCTACACCGTAACCCACGTACGCGAGCGAACCGTCTTCGCGTTTCACGTCGCGCGTGAAATGTGTGTTGCGCGTCTGCATGCCCACGCCGCCCTCGGTATACCGCAGCCCGCGATACTGTGAATCGGATTCGATTGCCCCGTGCGTTCCGAAGAGTTGGTTCTCCTGATTGACCGGCCCCTCGAATTCGTTCGGGATGATCCACGAATTCACGAAATCGATGCTCATACAGTTGCTGAACAGCACCTTCACCTGCACCGCGTCGTACGCGTCCATGCCGTACTCGTTGCGGAGTTTCACCTTCTGGCCGACGGCGTAGAGGCTCACCGGCTTCACCTTGAAATACGCGATATACAGATCGGTCCAGTGGCACCCAACATAGCTGAACGGGTCGCTTTGTTCGGCCCACTTGCGGAAGACCTTCGTCGAGATATCGAGCGGCTCTTCGAGCACGGCGCGCCCATACAACGGCGTGCCGATCCGCTTCGAGAGGTCGTCGCGAATTCGCAGATGGTCCGGGTCGTATCGTTTATGCATATCGACGCCAACCAGGCAGCCCGATTTGCGTGACGCTTCGATGATTGCGTCAGCCTCGTTTGCGTCGAGAGTGAGCGGCTTCTCGGAGATGACGTGAACGCCGCGCTCGAGCGCGGCAAGAATCGGCGCAGCGTGCAGATGGTCCGGCGTCGCGACGGCAAGCACATCAAGGTCGGGAAAATCGTTGAGCAGCGGCGCCCACGGTTCGTCGCCGTGGTACGTCCTGAAATCCATGCCAAGCTTGCCGTATTCCGCCAGCTTGGCTTTGCCCGACTGCTCCGTGCGCGTGGCAAGTCCGACAAATTGGACATCCACGTCCCCGATCGCGCGGGCCATGTTGTCCAGCCCCAGCCGTCCGAGCCATGGCAACAAACCGTTCTGCTGCAATTGCGAAAACGTCCGCATGTGGACGTCCCCGCCGAACATCCCCGCGCCGACGAGGCCGACTTTCAGAGTACGGCCGATCGATTCCTTCGATGTTGTCGCGCGGCTAGCTTGCGGCATCAATCAGCGATTCCAAGGGCTTTCCCGCGTCCGGCGCAGCGGGCGCGTTATCGGGCGCCTCGGCGGGAAGGCTGATGGTAATGTCGAGTGTGCTGCGCTTTTCCTGAATGAGCTTGCGCATTTCGAGTTTGCGCTTCGCCATGAGCATCTGCTCTTTCATTCGCTCGCTGATCTCCGGCGTCAATTCTCCCGCGCCGTGCCGGTTCACTTTCAATACATGCCAGCCGTACTGCGATGTAAACGGCTCGCTCACTTCGCCCACGGTTGCCTTCGCCATGCGCTGGTCGAATTCCGGCACCATCTGACCGCGACGGACGCCCTTGTACTCGCCGCCGTTCGCTTTCGAACCTTCGTCCTCCGACACTTCCTTGGCGACGGCGGTGAAATCCTCGCCCTTCTTTAATCGTTCGTAGACGGCGTCAATCTTCTTCTTCGCCTCGTCCACGGCAGCCTGATTGCCGCGGGGCGCCTTGATCAAAACGTGTTGGACGTCGAAATCGTCCATAATGCCGCGTTCTTTCAGTTTCTCGAACTGGGCCTTCAATTCCTCATCCGTAACCGATACGTGTTTCGTCTTCTCTTCCTCGAAGGCCCGCATCTCGAGCATGTCTTTCGTGCGCTCGAAAATCTTCTCTTCTGTCAGACCGCGGTCCTCCAGAAACTTTTCGTAGTCGGTGCCGCTCGGCAGGCTTGTCTTCTTCTTCTCGACTTCCGCTTTCACGGCGTCGTCGGAAACCTTCGCCCCGGCTTCGCGCGCCAGCATCACGGCGATGCGATTGTCCACGAGCGTATCGAGCAGCTTCAGTTTGTCGTCGTGTTTCAACCGCACGTCATTGGCGTTGAGACCCGGCTGACCCTGCTGCCGCATCATCGCCATCCGCCCCTGTTCGAACAGGGCGATCGCCCGGTCGAAGTCTTCTCTCGTGATGACTTCTTTATCGCCAATCTTGGCGACCGGCGCCTGCGCTCCGCCGTTCGCGTCGGCTTCCTCCTCGGCGGCAACGGCGATTGCAGCGCCCGTGAGCGTCATAAAAACAAGGACCCACGCCGCAGCGGCGTTACGGATGAACATCTTCGTACTCCATGTCGATTAGCCGGGCCGGCCGGATGCGGCCAGCCGATTGGTTGTGTGCCGGAAAGCGTATCAAAAGCGGAAAACGTGCGTATACTTCATTACATGGCGACGGGCTTTCCGGTCTCCGCGCTGCGATAGACCGCCTCAATTAGCTCGACGGCCTTGCGCCCTTCGCGCCCGTCGATTTTCGGGGGCCGCCCGGAGACCAGCGATTCGACGAAATCGGCGATTTGCCGCCGGTGGCCCTCGCTCTTCAGGCTCTTGATCGGATCGCTTGCGCCGGACCCGAGTGTCGCTCCCTTGTCGATACCGGCAAGAATCGTCGCGTCTTCCGGACGTTCCTCGCGAAACTTCCACATCGCCAGTTCGCCGTCCTCGATCACGGCGCTGCCTTCCGTGCCATGCACCTCGACCCGCGCCGGGTGCCCGGGCCAGATCGCGGTACTGCCCTCGATAACGCCCATCGCGCCGTTCTCAAATTGAATCATTGCGCACGCGAGGTCTTCGACTTCGATCCCGGTGTGGCCGACCAGCGCCGTCTGCGCCGTCACGGACTTCGCGTTGCCCATGAACCACAGCAGCATGTCGATTTGGTGAATGCCCTGGTTCATCAGGCAGCCGCCGCCGTCAAGATTGCGCGTGCCGCGCCACTTGCCGCTGTCGTAATATTCCTGGGACCGGTACCACTTGATGTACGCGTCGCCGAGGACCAGCTTTCCGAAACGCCCTTCGTCGAGCGCCCTGCGAATGTGCATGGGCCCATCGGCGTATCGGTACTGAAAGATGCACGACAGCTTCACGCCCGCGGCGTCCACCGCCGCGATCAATTTCCGTATCCGGTCGCTGTTCACCTCGAGCGGCTTCTCCGCGAGGATGTGCTTTCCGGCCGCCGCGCACGCCTCGGCTATTTCGAGCCGCATGCCGCTCGGCACGCACAGACTGACCGCGTGCACGTCGTCCCGCTTGATCATTTCCTTGTAGTCGGAATAGGGCGCCGCGTTGTACTGTTCGGACATCGTCTTCACGTTCTTCTCGACGACGTCCGAAACGGCAATCAACTTGGCGTCCGGTATGCGGCTGATCGCGTCCGCGTGTATCGGCGCAATCACGCCGCAACCAATGATCCCGAATCCGACCTTCGACATGCAGTCACTCCCCCGCGCGCCACATCCGTGGAACGCGGCATTACCTACTACCAAAACCGGTGCGGCACTACTTGTCCGTGCTGCGTTGGATCGCCTTGCCGCCGGCCTCGACGTCTTTGCCGACGCCCCGTACCGTATTGCAGCCTTGCGCGGCTACGAACGTCAACGCGGCCAACACCAACACCGAAATCCAATGGCGCAACATGACCAAACCTCCTATCTATTGGGTGGAAAGAAACATAGTGTAGGGACGGCCGGCGGTAGCGTCAAGTGCACGATCGACGGCGCCGGGGTGAAGCGCCACGACACAAACTGACATAATCGTAAACCATGAACGCCCGGCACAGCGCCACATCCACCCGCGCCGCACGCGGTCGGAAGCGCGACTGGATCAGACCTTTGGTCTTCGTCCTGCTCGTCGTTGCGCTGGCCGTAGCGAGCCGCTTCCTTCCCGTTACGGACTGGATGAACCGCTTCCTGCTCTGGGTGCGCGGCATCGGCATCTGGGGCCCCATCGCACTCGGCGCGGCGTATATCGTGGCCACGGTGTTGTTTGTGCCGGGGTTCATCCTGACGCTGGGCGCGGGCGCGCTGTTCGGCGTTGTCATCGGCAGTATCACTGTCTCCATTTCGTCCACACTCGGGGCCACCGCCGCTTTCCTCATAGGCCGTTACGTCGCTCGCGAAACCGTCGCGGCGCACATCGCGCGGTACCCGGCCTTCAATTCTATAGACAAGGCTGTTGCACAGGACGGATGGAAAATCGTCGGATTGGTCCGTCTTTCGCCTGTCTTTCCATACAACCTAATCAACTATGCGTTTGGCCTCACGCACGTCTCGTTGCGCGACTACGTGTTCGCGTCCGCCGTGGGGATGTTGCCCGCCACGGTCCTCTACGTGTTCATCGGCGCGTTGTTGGGCGACGCCGCGTTGGGTGGCGCTCAACGGGAGCGCGGCACGGCAGAGTGGGTCCTTTACGCGCTAGGACTCGTGGCCACCATAGCGGTTTCGGTTTACATCGCGCGCGTTGCGCGACGGGCGCTGAAGAGCGCCATCGCTTCGCCCGACGACGACGACGAATGAGTCGACGGCCCGTCGAAATTCCGCCGATGGACGCGCACAATGCGCGTCTCGTACAGAACGTGCATCCGCCGGACTGGACAAACCCAACCCCGTCCGGACGATACAACCTCGTCGTCATCGGAGCGGGCACGGCCGGATTGGTCTGCGCCGCCGGGGCGGCGGGGCTCGGCGCGAAAGTCGCCCTCATCGAGCGGCACCTGATGGGCGGCGACTGCCTGGTCACGGGTTGCGTACCGTCGAAAACCTTGTTGCACGCGGCGCGCGTTGCAGCGGACCTGCGGAAAGCGCGCGGCACAGAGGTCGCGTTTACCGGCGACGTGAACGTCGATTTCACCGAGGTCATGACACGCGTGCGCGCGGTTCGCGGCGCCATCAGCCAGCACGATTCGGCGGAACGGTTCCGCAAACTCGGGGTGGACGTTTTCCTTGGCCACGCGAAGTTCGACTCCGCGAATACATTGGACGTTGAAGGCACGAAGCTTCAGTTCCACCGGGCCGTGATCGCAAGTGGCGCGCGCGCCTCCGTCCCGCGCATTCCCGGACTCGCGGAGTGCGGTTACCTGACCAATGAAACCGTGTTCAACCTGACACACCTTCCGCCGCGCATGCTCGTCATCGGCGGAGGTCCCATAGGCTGCGAACTCGCCCAGGCATTCCAACGGTTGGGGAGCGCGGTTACGCTGGTGGAAGCCGGGCCGCAAATCCTTCCGCGCGAAGACGCAGACGCCGCGACGATCGTCGAGGATGCCCTGCGGCGCGATGGCGTGCGCATTGTGTATGAAGCAACGGTCGAGCGCATCGAGAAGGGTGACGCAGGTTCGATCGCGCAGGTCACCGGCGCGGCGGCGCAACGCGCTGTCGAGTCGGACGCGGTCCTGGTATGCACCGGACGAGTTCCAAACGTCGAGGAACTCGGCCTGGACGCCGCCGGCGTCGAGTTCGATCCGCGAAGCGGCGTCGTTGTGAACGATCACTTGCGCACGACGAACCCGCGTATCTTCGCCGCGGGCGACGTGTGCATGCAGCACAAGTTCACGCACGCGGCGGACGCGGCCGCGCGAATCGTCATCCAGAACGCGCTCTTCGGCTTTCTGCCGAAGAAGCGCGCCAGCGCGCTCACGATTCCATGGTGTACGTACACCGATCCCGAAGTCGCGCACGTAGGTCTCAATGAACGCGATGCCCAGCGACGGAACATCGACATCGATACGATTCGCGTCGAGATGAAGCAGATTGATCGCGCAATCACCGACGACGAAACCGCCGGCTTGCTAAAGGTACATCTCGCTCGCGGCAGCGATCGGATCGCCGGCGCTACATTGGTCGCGCGCGGCGCGGGCGACATCATCTCCGAATTGACCGTCGCCATGACCAACAATATCGGCCTCGGCAAACTGGCCAACGTCATTCATCCGTACCCGACGCGCGCGGAGATCGTGAAACGCGCCGCGGACCAGTACAATCGCACGCGCATCACGCCGCGTGTACGGCGCATACTCGAATGGATTCTCGCGCGCCAACGAAAGTGACCGCACAACGCCTACGAATCCGCGCGGCACGCCTTAACAACTTCTATGAGATGCATCACGTTCTCGAACGGCGTTTCCCGCAATAGCCCATGACTCAGATTAAAAATGTGACCTCGGTGCCCGCCTTCGGCGACGCATGCGCGCGCGGCTTCGGCAATTTGATCCTCTGTGCCGTTCACAAGAATGCGATTGTCCAGGTTTCCCTGCACGACCTGCTCAGCGCCTAACGTCGCGCGCACGTCGGCGATGCGCAGTTTTTCGCTGAGACTCAGGATGTCCGCGCCCGAACGCGCCAATTGGCCCGCGTCCGCCCAATCGCGCGCGAACACGATGGTCGGCGCGGCACCCTTTAACGCGTCGAATATGCGCTGCTGATACGGCAACGCCCAGGCTTCGTACTGCGCGGGCGTCAGCATGTTTGCCGCGGACTCGAACACCTGCACTGCGTCCGCCCCGGCGCCTATCTGCAGCTTCAAATAATCGATCGTCATCTCGGTCAGCTTGTCGAGCAACCGCCGCGCAACGTCGGGGTAATCGCGCAGGAACACGATGGATTTGTCCGCGCGCGACCCAAAGCTTCCTTCCTCGATGATGAATACGAGCAACGTCAACGGCGCGCCCGCGAAGCCGAGCACCGGCAATGTGCCGTCCAACGACGCGCGCACAAGGCGAAACGTTTCCGCGATGAACGGCAACTCGTCCGCCACGTCAAACGTGTGCAGCCGGTCCAAATCGACCGAGTCGCGAATTCCCTGGACCAACATCGGCCCCGGTGCGAACACGAACTCCGCGCCCATCGGCGTGAGCGGCGTGAGGATGTCCTGGAAGTAGATGATCGCGTCCACGCCGAACCGCTGGGGCAGCAACGAAATCCGCGCGGCCAGTTCCGGGTGACGGAACAGATCGTGCAACGGCAGGCCCGATTCTTCTTTGACCTTGTTGTACTCCGGGTCGGTGCGTCCCGCCTGGCGCATCAGCCAAATCGGCGTTCGCTCCGTGCGCTCGCCGCGGGCGGCGCGAAGCAGCAAATGATTGCTCTGTGCGGATGGGTGCATGGTCACCGGCTTTGACTCCAACGACGGCGCGCCATTCTACTCAGCTCGGCGCCGCGACGCCAAAGCGGGCTGCCCCGACCGGAAACCCGCCCGTGTGCTATGTTTTCGGCGATGTTTCGCTCTTTCACCGCACAACGGCCGGGTCCAGTCGTCCTGGTCTGCCTGGCCGCCATTACGCTGACCGGCGCGGCGATGCGCCTGTACGGCCTGTCGAACCAGTCGCTCTGGTTCGACGAGGTGTGCAGTTGGCACACCGCCACGCAGCCGACCCTCGCGGGCGTTTGGAGCGGCGACATCGCGTGGAACATGTACCCGCCGCTGTACGGATTCGTACTGCGCGCCGCCGCCGTCCTCTTCGGCACAGCCGAGTGGGCGTTGCGCCTTCCGTCCGCGCTGGCGGGGATCGCGGCGATTCCGCTCATCTATCTCGCCGCCGCGCGCGTGTATGGCGACATCGAAGGACTGTTGTCGTCGGGTTTCGCCGCGTTCCTCATGTTTCCGCTCTACTTCGCGCAGGAAGCGCGGCCGTATGCGCTGCTGCTGTGCAGCGTCCTCGCCGCTGTCCTCGCGTGGACCTACGTCTATCCCGCGTGGCGCGAGGGCCGGCGAGCGCCACGCGCCGCATTGACGGTCTATTTCGCCGCATCGGTCTGCGCCGCGTACTTGCACTACTTCGGGCTCCTGTTCGTGGCGCTCCACGGCATGACGACATTCGCGCTCCTCGCGCGCAACCGCTTCGGCCTCGTCCGCGCGACCGGGTTCTACGCGGCGACGGCGCTCGCGTTCGCACCGTGGCTGCCGTACATGGCGTGGCACCTCACGCACCAAAGCGAAGGGCCGCAGAACCCGCCGCCCGATGCAAACATCGCCGTCTCGTTGTGGCAGTACGTTGAATCGCTGTTTAACCACGGACAAACCGGCCAGCCATTCGCGCCGCTGGTGACCGCCGTCGCGTTTCTACTGATGGTCCTCGCGCTCATGCACGACCTCGTCACGCCGAAAGGAAACAAGGACGGCGATACGCCGCGCGCGCAACGCCCCCGCGCCGCCGTGCTGCTCGCGTGGCTGCTGCTCCCCTTCCTGATCGCGTATGTGAAATCCGCCGTCTCTGCGTCCGTGTTCACGCACCGCAACCTCATCATCTCCCTGCCGATTGTCTACATGCTCGTCGCGCGCGGACTCGCGCGGTCCCCGTTTCCGCGGCCCGTCGTTGCCGGTATGTGCGCCGTCATTCTCCTCGCGTGTTGCGCGCGGACCCTCGCGTCCGGCTACTACACCGCGCCGCACAAAGACCAGCTCCGCGAGGCCGTCGCCGTCGTAAAGGCGAACGAAACGAACTATCCCGACGCGGCGCTCGTTGTGTACTCGCACCTGCCCTTCGTGTTCGACTACTACCTCCAACGCTTCGGGTCAACGCTCCGCCCCGAACGCGTCGCCGGCAAAGCCGAACACATCGACGCGATGCGCGCCTTCGTCCGTGACCGCAAACCCGCCGCCCTCTGGTACCTCTGCACCAACGCCAATCCCGAAGACGCCTTCGTCGACTACCTCAACGCCGAATTCACCGTCGTCGGACTCCACCGCTTCCTCCGCGCCGACGCCATGCTGCTCGTGCCCAAATAGGCCAGTCTCAATCGCTAGCTGTCCGTTCGTGCTCGTGCTCATGGTCGTCACTCGTAATCGGGAGTCGATTCACCCGTTCGACTCGTTCCGAAGTTTCCACTTCGTAACGCGCTCTTGAAAAGCTCCGCTTTGCCTCGTCGAACGCTATACGCGAAAATACAACCAATATCCACCTGTCGCCCCACTCACTTCACTGTGCGGCGCGTTGCAGTGCCGGCGCAATTCGGGTCTGCGGGACTAGGCGCAAGCGGTTGGCAAATAGTGCGGGTAAAGGGTGTCTTGCGCCCAGGTCAGCTGCACTTGAAGTGGCGACATTTGGACCCTGGGCGAAGAAAGGCGCCGCTATCGGGGCGCACTTCAAAGCGCTCCGCGCGGGCAATCGACGTCTTGTATTTGCGCGAAGTGTCTTGGAGTGCCTCGATGGATCGCGAGCGCGTACTGAAGCGGGTGTATTATGGTCCGTGGCGGATTCGGATTCGACGCACGCCCTTTGGGGCACAGAAGGAGCGGACATGGATCGCACAATCCACATTGCCGAACTTGAAAATGAGTTTCAGGCCCAAATCGTTGGCCAACTCCTCGAATCGCGGGGCCTTCCCCACATCATTCGCTCATACCACGACTCGGCATACGACGGTCTTTTTCAGACTACGTTGGGATGGGGTTGCGTCGAAGCGCCGGAAAGCTTCAAGGAGGATGTGTTGGCGGTGGTTGAGAAAGTAAGAGTCCGTTGATATTCACGCCGCCAATACCGTTAGTCAATCAATAGCTTTCTTGCCCGTAGTAGGCGGTGTCGCCGTGTTTGCGGAAGAAGTGTTTGTCGAGGAGATGCGCGGCGATGTCCGTTTGGGACGGGTTGAGCGCGAGCGTGTGCAGCGCGAGGTGCGCGATTTCTTCGAGGACGCGCGCATTCTCGACTGCCTTGCCGACGGTTTCGCCCCAGGCGAAGGGCGCGTGGTTGGCGACGAGCACGCCGGGGCATTCGAGGGCGTCGCGGTCCGCGAAGGCGCGCACGATGGACGCGCCAATCGCGCGCTCGTAGTCCTCCCCCACGTCGTCCTTCGATAGCGGTTCCGTTACGGGGATTTCGCCGTAGAAGTAATCCGCGTGCGTGGTGCCGAGGCAGGGAATGGGCCGGCACGCCTGCGCCCAGCAGGTTGCGTAGTGCGAGTGCGAGTGCGCGATGCCGCCGATGGATGGAAAGGCTTCGTAGAGCGCGAGGTGCGTGGGTAGATCGACGGAGGGCTTGAGGCCGCCTTCGACGACCTCGCCGGCAAGGTTCACGACGACCATGTCGCGCGGCTTCATTTTTTCGTACGCGAGGCCGCTCGGCTTGATGACGACGCGCCCGGCTTCGCGGTCGATGGCGCTGGCGTTGCCGAAGGTGAGCTTGACGAGGCCGTGAAACACGAGGTCAAGGTTTGCGTCGCAGACAGACTTTTTGAGATCGGCGATGCTCATGCGGCGGCCTCGCTCGTGCACGCGTCGGCGAAGGCGAGCAGGCGCGCCTCGACCGGTGCGTATTCGTGGAAGTGCATCAGTTCCGCCCGCACCTTGGCGGCGTTGCGCTGGCCTTTGAGGTAGCCGGCGTAGTGTTTTCGGAATTCGACGACGCCGCGGTGTTCGCCGCGCTCCTGAACGACGAGGCGCAGGTGGCCAAGGCAGGTTTCGATGCGTTCGCCGATGGAAGGTTCGGGCATGGTGTCGCCGGTCTGCATGAAATATTTGGCCTGCTGGAAAATCCACGGGTTCTGGATTGCGCCGCGGCCAATCATGACGCCGTCGCAGCCGGTCTCGAACATGCGTTTTACGTCCTCCGGGGTTTCCACGTCGCCGTTGCCGATGATGGGAATCGACACGACGCCCTTAATCTTTTCCAGCCACGACCAATCCGCGTTGCCGCGATGGCCCTGGTCGCGCGTGCGGCAGTGTACGGCGAGCGCCTGCGCGCCGGTCTGCTCGACCATGCGCGCGACATCGAGGATGACAATGCTTTTCTCGTCCCAGCCGAGCCGCGTTTTCACGGTCACGGGCAGCTTCGTGCCCGCGATGACCGATTTCACGATCGCCTCGAATTTGCCGAGGTCGCGCAGCAGTCCCGCGCCCGCCTCGCGCAGGGCGACCTTCTTCACCCAGCAGCCGCAGTTGATGTCGATGAAGTCGGGGTTGGCGCGTTCGGCGATCTGCGCGGCGCCTTCCATGGACGTTTCGACGCCGCCGAAAATCTGCACCGCGACGGGGCGCTCTTCGTCGACGACGCGTATCTTCGCGAGGGCCTTGCGCGCGTCGCGGATCAGCGCCTCGCTGCTGGTGAATTCGGTGTACAGCAGGTCCGCGCCGAGCCGCTTGCACACGAGGCGAAACGGGATGTCCGTCACGTCCTCCATGGGCGCGAGCGCGAGGGGTTTTAACAGTTGAATGTGGCCGATCTGCATCTTTACGTAGCGCCGGGATTGCCCCGGCAGTTCGTCATTCATCGCGGCGAAGCGTCCTGTCGACGGTCCGCACAGGAAGTCTACACGATTGCGGGGCTTGCCGGCATCCGGCATGGTCACGCGCCCCAGGACCGGCACGCAAAGTGGTTGGAATGAAAGCAGTTCGGCTTCTGTTTTGCTGTTCGATACGATAGTATTCTTTCGCTTCAGGTTGGCCCAGTCGCGATTGCACGGAGACTGCCGGTATGGCGCGGATCGAACCGGGGACGGACACTGCGGACGTCGTTATGCGCGCCATCGCTACCTCCGCAGTTGATCTTTCCGCCCCCGAGCACAATCTGCCGACCGAGGACACGCTCTTGCGAGCGCTAGTTGAAGGGACCGCAACGGTCACTGGCGACGAATTCTTCCGGGCGTTGGCGCTGCAACTTGCGGTTGCGCTGGACGTGACAATGGCGTTTGTTGCCGAGTTCGCCGAAACCAAAACTCGAGTGCGGACCCTTGCGTTCGCCAGCGAAGGCTCGATCGTGCCCAATGTCGAATTCGACCTGACAGGGACCCCCTGCGAAAAGGTCGTGGCGGGCGGACTGTGCCTCTACAGCGATCACGTCGCGGAATCGTTTCCGGCCGACAAACCGCTTGCGGAAAAAGGGATTCGAAGTTATCTCGGGGTCCCGTTGTTGGACAACAATAACGACGTGCTCGGGCATTTGGCCGTGTGCGACCGGAAAGCGATGCCGCCGGAGCCGCGCTGCCTGGCGATCTTCAAAGTGTTCGCGAGCCGTGCGCGCGCCGAACTCGAACGAAAACGTGCCGAACGCGCGCTCGTAGAAAGCGAACAACGGCTCGCCACGATCCTGGCATCGGCGTTGGACGCTATCATTACTGTCGACGCGGCCGGCCACATTCGACTGCTGAATGCGGCAGCGGAGTCGGCACTGGGATGCCGTGCTGCCGAAGCGGTGGGGAGCCCCCTCGCCCGCTTTCTGACCGGGCCGTTCCGCGAGTTCATCGACAAGACGCTCCCGGCCCTGACGGACAAGTCGCAGCGGCGGCAACAATACATTCATGCGGAGGAACATTTTTGTGCACGCCGAATGGATGGATCGGAGTTCCCTATCGAGGGAACAGTGTCCTTCGGGCGCGCGAATGGCGAAATGCTGTACACGATCATCCTGCGGGATTTGAATGAACGGCGCGAAGCCGAAGAGAAAATGCATTCGCTACGGTTGGAAAGCAGGTATCTTCAGGATGAAATCAAGGCCGAATACAATTTCGAGGAAATGGTAGGCCAATCTGCGGCATTTCGGCGAGCGGTATCGGACATTGCGCGCGTAGCTCCAACGGATGCCGCGGTACTCATCACTGGCGAGACCGGCACCGGTAAGGAACTCGTCGCCCGAGCTGTACACAGCTTAAGCCGGCGCAAAGAAAGACCACTAATCAAAGTGAATTGCGCGGCGCTGTCCGTGGGCCTGGTGGAAAGCGAATTGTTCGGACACGAGAAAGGGGCGTTTACCGGTGCGTTATCGCGCCGGATCGGCCGTTTCGAACTTGCCAACGGCGGAACGATTTTTCTCGATGAGATTGGCGACATTCCGCCCGAAGTGCAGGCGAAGCTTTTGCGCGTGCTTCAGGAAAGAGAGTTCGAGCGTGTCGGCGGCACGGACACCATCACGACAGACGTGCGAGTCATTGCGGCTACGAACCGAAACCTTGCGAAAGCGGTACAGGAAGGTCAGTTCCGCGAGGACCTCTATTTTCGGTTGAACGTCGTGCCGATCCCGTTGCCTCCGCTGCGCGAGCGCCGTGACGACATTCCCATTCTTGCGCGATACTTTGTAACCAAATACATGAACCGGATGGGAAAACACTTTCACGAAATCGATGCGGGCACCATGGAGCGGCTGAAGAACTATGCATGGCCTGGAAACGCCCGTGAACTCGAACACCTCGTCGAGCGAGCGATGATCCTCTCGTGTGAACCCGTGCTGACCGTCGACGAGAGTCTGCTTCCTGCGACAGTCCCCATCGAGCCCCACGAACAGCGCGGCACGCTCGATGAGATCGAACGCGATCACATCGTGCGGACACTTGCCAAAACGGGCTGGGTCATCGAGGGAATGAAGGGCGCTGCGACGGCGCTCAACATGCACCCAAACACTTTGCGAAGCCGCATGAAAAAACTCGGCATCGTGCGTCAGACCGGCCGCACTGTGTCGACGTAGCTCTAACTTTCACCCACGACAATTCGTGGCCGCACCCACGAATTGTCGTGGTTCGTGGGCCCCCTCCACGGCGCGCCAGCGCCATTTCCCGCATAAGTCATTGTAAACAAAGGACTGTAAAGCCTCCGAACTGTTGGCACGCGTCGTGCTTTCTGTGCATGCGTTCAACGGCAAATTGAACGTAAAAGCCATCAAAGCCAAGTTGGGTGAGTATCACGTTGGGGAGTGACGCCAATGCGGAGCACGACAGCAACCGATGAACGAACCGACAGCTCGAGAGCGCACGAATTCTTGGAGCATGTCGAGAAGTACCGGCACGAATTCTATCGGTTTGCCGCGAGGACCTTGTGGAATCCCCAAATGACCGATGATGTCTTCCAATCGGCCGTTCTATCCGGCTTCGAGAACTACCACAATTTCACCCCGGGCACCAACTTCCGTGCGTGGATGTATCGAATTCTCGTGAACAAATGTTACGTGGCAAATCGCGAAGCCGGACGCGCCGCAAAGCCGTTGGACGAAGTCGATCCCCATGTTCTTTGCGTGCGCGAGCGACCTGAGTATGCGGACGTGCTCGATGATCCGACGGGGTTTCTCGAACACTGTGGAGACGAGGTGATCCTCGCGTTCAAGCGGCTGTCCCCGGCCGAGCGATCCTGCATCTTGCTGCGGTCTAGTGACGGGCTTTCGTATCAAGAGATCGGGGACATCTTGCGCATGCCCGTGGGAACCGTAATGACGCACCTATCCCGTGGCCGTGCCAAACTACGCACGGACTTAATTGACTACGCAAAGCGTTGCGGCATCATCGCGGAACGTCGGCAAAGCAGGCGCGCGCGCTCCACGGAACTCCCATCAGCCGCCATGCCGTAGGTAACTCGAATTTCTTCGCGGCACACATAACCAACCGGAATAACCCATGTTACGCATTACGTTGGATGATAGCGATTGGGACGGAATTCCCCTAGTGGTCGAGGGAAAGCTTGTCGGCGAGTCGGTCGCCGAACTCGATCGCCTGACGGCGTTAATCCTGCGCGAGGGAAAGCCGCTCCGGATGGACCTCGCCGGAGTATCGTTCATGGACGATGCCGGCGTTCAACTTGTGAAGCGACTTCAAACCCTCGGGACGCAAGTAAACAACTCATCCATGTACATCGGGTCGCTAATTCGCGAGAGCAAATCTCCCGACTAAACGAAGAGTGACGCTTCGGCTACAAGTCCGGGCCCAAAGCCAAGAGCTACACACGGTCGTGGAGCATTGGCATCGCGTAACCGTTTCAGTATAAAAAGAATCGTCGGCGAAGACATGTTGCCGTGATCGCGAAGCACTTCGCGCGACACGTCGACGGCGTCTTTCGCGAGGTCGAGCGCTTTCACGACCGAGCCGAGGATGCGCGGGCCGCCGGGATGGACCGCCCACGACTTGACATCGCTCAACGCGAGCCGTTGCTGTTTCAGCCACGATTCCATCCACGGGCGCAGGTGGCTGCCAATCAATTCGGGCACGCGCGAGGAAAGCGACATGATAAAACCGTTGTTGCCGATCCGCCAGGTCATCGCGTCTTCGGAATCGGGCACGAGACACGAACCGGTGCCGCCGATGCGCCACGCATCGTCGTTGCCGTTTGCGGCGCCGCCGACGACGGCGGCGGAGCCATCGGCAAACAACGCGTTCGCCACAATTTGTTGCGGGTTCCAGCCATAGTGGTAATGAAGACTGCACAGTTCCACCGCGCACAGCAGCACGCGCGCACTGGGATCGCTCTCGACGAAACCGCGCGCGACGCGCAGTCCATTCAGCGCGCCGTGACACCCCATGAAGCCCACGTGCGTGCGTTGGCACGTGGTCGGCAGGCCAAGCGTTTTGATGAGCCCGATATCGACGCCGGGCGCGGCGAACCCGCTGCACGATACGGTGACCAAATGCGTGATGGCCAACGGGTCCACGCCCGATTGATCGAGCGCCTTTCGCGATGCCTCGACCGCCAACGGCAACGAATCGTTTTCATACTTCTCCATGCGCGCTCGGATGGATGGACCTTGGCGCATGGCGCCGTTCGGTTCGGGAAAGAACGGTTGCCGGTCGGGTTGGCCTTCCGGCGCGCACAGCACGCAGGTATGACGGCGCTGAACACCGGTCATCTTGTACAAGAGCTTCAACTGGCGTTCCTGTTCGCCCGTCGCCTCGAACGCTTTTGCGGCGTAGACCAGCGACTCGTCGATCCCGATGGAATGCTCCGGCAACGCCGTGCCTTGTCCCATGATGGCAAACTGACTCACAGCACAACTTCTTTCTGCGCCGGTTGCGGCGCGTTGAGCCTGCGCACGAACGGGACAGCGGCCACGGGCGCCACCTCCAACACTCGAAGCGCAGTCTTGACCAGTGCCGGATATCGGAGGGAGGCGGCAACGATCCGGCAAACCGCGGCGCGATTTGTAACGATGCGTTGCCGCGCGGCGATCCAATCGTGTTCGTAGCGCGATTCGTAACGCTCCAAGGCCTGCCGCGCAATCGGCGCCAGCGCGATGGCCGACTCGATGGCCCATTTCATTCCCTCGCCGGTAAACGGCTCGACATATCCCGCCGCGTCGCCGACAACGAACGCGCGGTGCGCGGCGGCGGTCGAGGCGTTTCGCGTCAGCGCGGGCGTGCCTTTCCACGATATCTCGTCGATGTCGGGAATCGAGGGATAGCCCGCATCGGATAAGATAGCGCGTGCCGCACCGGATAGGCCGCCGCATTCGCGCACAAAGCCGGCATCGCACGCCGCGGCGAGCGTCAAGCGTCCGTCTTCCCGCCGGCACGCGCCCAGGTAGCCGTGCTGCGCGCAGGCCATGTAGACGGTACCGGGCCGGTAATCCGTCGGAGCGGCGACCGAAACCGCGCCCATGCCGATGCGGGACGTGGCCGCGGGCGGCGAATCGAAATCGTCGGTGGCGCGGAGCAGACGACTGCCCAAACCGTCGGCGAGAATTACGATCGACACGCTGGCAGTGGCTACGTTGTTGCCGTGGCGCAAGGTCACGGTCCGCAACGTGTCTTCGGTCGATTGCAGCGTGGCCTGAACGCCGGACAGAAACTCCGCTCCCGCGCGTATCGCTTCGCGGACGAGCGCGGCGTCAAATCGCTCCCGCGACAGAATCGCGTACGACGGGAGCGGAAAACTCGCGTGCACCCCATCGAAACGAACATCGAAGGTATTGGCGACGACTGCGCGTTCGCGCGATAAAACACTGTGCAGGCCGATGGAAGCCAGCGCGCGCTGCGCGGCCTGATTGATGCAACAGCCACACACTTTATAGCGGGGGAAGTTGGATTTGTCGACGAGTAGCACGCGGGCGCCAGTCCGCGCCAGTTCGCGCGCGGCGATGGTCCCGGAGCACCCCGCGCCGATAGCGATGACGTCCCACATGGACTGCGACGCCTGATCGAGCGATATTGTCGATTCCATCGATTCCATCATGCCTCCCACGTGAAGAGAAAACGAAACGGCCAAGTTCTACGAATACGGTGTCCGTCAAAGCCGGCAGCGTTTGCGGCGGCGCCGAATTCCTCGATGGTAAATGCAGCCGCGACCGAGCGCGGGCCATCGTAATGCACGACGTAACTGCGCGTCAGGAATTGGCATGCGAGATGCGCGAGCAGGAACCCCGGGGTGCCGCGTTCGAGATCGCTTATCACGACGAGCTTTGGTTCCGCACCGCGAATGGATTTCAGAATCCGAACGGCGCGATCGATCTCGAAATGGTGCATGAAGAGCGAATTCGTGATTACGTCAAAGCCGGCGGGCAGGGGATCGGCGAGGACATCGTGCACGAAGAAGGACGCGTCAATGTCTACGCGGCGGGCGCGTTCGTTTGCGTGCGCCACGGCTTCAGGATTGAGGTCGCACCCACTCACCGCGACCGAAATGCCTTCGTGTCTGGCGAAGCGGGCCAAGTCCAATACAACGTCGCCTCCGCCGGATGCGAGATCGAGCAGGCGCACGGGCCGATTCACGGCACGCGCGAACGCGCGAACGGGATGCCAGATATGTCGCGAGGTGAGGCTGAGGCGATTGATTCGGCGCAGGCCCGCGAGCGCCTGGGTTCGCTGGCGCGGGTCGAGGTCCTGACGATCCATGAGTTCAGGCAGGACGCAACGCGTCCGCACGTTCGTCCAAAGCGGGAGGATTCCGGATCGCCGGAAGCTGACATCTTCGCCCATTGTTACTGCTTCGCCAACGACACTTCCAAGACAGCCGGAGTGTGCCGCTCCGTGCCGCCACAATTCGCACCGGGCCAGGAAAGGCCAAAACGCATCGCCATGCCGCGCGCGGCGTCCGGGTCAATATCGGCCGATACTGGGATCGGCGTGCACCGCGTACGCATCGATTCCGCCGTCGAGGTTGCGCACGCGCTTGAATCCCTGGACCGTGAGATATTCTTGCGCCATCTGCGACCGCATTCCGTGATGGCACATGCAGATGAATTCTTTCCCCTTCAACGCTTCCAGTTCTTCCAGATGATCGTCAAGCTTGTCCAACGGGACGTGCATACACCCTTTGACGCTGGCGTGCGCCAACTCGTCGTCGTTGCGCACGTCAAGCAGGATAAAGTCGTCCCCGCGCGCGAGTTTCTCTTTTAGTTCTTGGGGCGAACAGGGTCTCATTTTGCGGCCTCGTGATAGATTTTCGAACCCGCGACGCGGAATTTTTCGGCCATTTCGCGCATGCCTTCGCTGAGCGCTTCGGCCTCGCTGACGTGGCGTTCGTCCGCGTAGTCGCGAATTTGCCGGGTGATTTCCATCGAGCAGAACTTTGGCCCGCACATCGAGCAGAAGTGTGCGAGTTTTGCGCCTTCCGCCGGCAGCGTTTCGTCGTGGAAGTCGCGCGCGCGCTCGGGGTCCATCGCGAGCGCGAATTGGTCTTCCCAGCGAAACTCGAAACGGGCCTTGCTCAGCGCGTTGTCCCACACCTGCGCGCCCGGATGGCCCTTCGCGAGATCGGCGGCGTGCGCGGCAATCTTATACGCGATGACGCCTTCGCGCACGTCATTCTTATTCGGAAGACCAAGGTGTTCCTTGGGCGTGACGTAACACAGCAGCGCGGTGCCGTACCACCCGATCATGGCCGCGCCGATGGCCGACGTTATGTGATCGTAGCCGGGCGCGACGTCGGTAGTGAGCGGGCCGAGAGTATAGAACGGCGCTTCGCCGCACCAGTCAAGTTGTTTTTCGACGTTTTCCTTGATCATGTGCATGGGAATGTGGCCCGGACCCTCGTTCATGACTTGTACGTCGAACGCCCATGCCCGCTGCGTCAACTCGCCCTGCGTCTTCAGTTCCGCGAACTGCGCGTCGTCGTTGGCGTCCGCCAGGCATCCGGGGCGCAGGCCGTCGCCGATCGAGAATGACACGTCATACGCCGCCATGATCTCGCAGATTTCGTCCCACCGCGTATATAGGAAGTTTTCCTTGTGGTGCGCGAGGCACCACTTCGCCATGATGGAGCCGCCGCGGCTGACGATACCGGTGACACGGTTTGCGGTCAGCGGGATGTAACGCAACAAGACGCCCGCGTGGATCGTAAAGTAATCGACGCCTTGTTCGGCCTGTTCGATCAACGTATCGCGAAAGAGTTCCCAAGTGAGGTCTTCGGGTTTCCCCCCCACTTTTTCGAGCGCCTGATAGATCGGGACGGTCCCGATCGGCACGGGCGAATTGCGGATGATCCATTCGCGCGTCTCGTGAATGTTCGGGCCGGTGGACAAGTCCATCACGGTATCCGCGCCCCACCGGATCGCCCACACCATCTTCTCGACTTCTTCTTCGATCGAACTTGTGACGGCACTGTTTCCGATGTTGGCGTTGATTTTCACCAGAAGGTTCCGGCCGATCGCCATCGGTTCGAGCTCGGGATGGTTGATATTCGCGGGTATGATTGCCCGGCCGCGCGCCACTTCCTGGCGAACGAACTCAGGCGTGATTGCCTTTGGCAGTTGCGCACCCCAGTTCATGCCCGGGTGCTGCTTCTTCAGTTCGTCGATTTGCAGTTCGAGGCGCATGTTTTCCCGAATCGCGACGAACTCCATCTCCTGAGTGATTTCGCCGCGTTTGGCGTAATGCATCTGCGTAACGCGGCGGCCGGCCTTCGCGCGCAGCGGCGATCGCGTGCGTTCGAATCGCAGTGGCGCCAGCACAGGGTCGTGCTCGCGGCGGCGCCCGTAATCGGAGGTCACGTCGGCAAGCGTGTCAACGTCACGGCGCGCGGCAATCCATTCCGCGCGCAACGGCGCCAATCCCTTCCGGACATCGATCCCCACGTCCGGGTCCGTGTACGGCCCGGAGGTGTCGTACAAGGTGACCGCAGGGTTGGCTTCGGGTAGCGTGGCCGCGGCACGGGACTTCGCAGGCGACTGCACGACTTCCCGCATTGGAACGCGCACGCTCTCGTCAACCCCGAGTACGTATATTTTGCGGCTCCTTGGAAACGGCGAGCGCGTAATCACGTCCGATTGGCCGGTCGCGAAGACCGGCAATCGATCCGAAGATACTGACATTCTCTACTCTCCCAGACAGGCGCAGGCGCCGGACGGTTGGCGTACAGGAATTGCGCTGCACCTTGCACGTTCAGGCTAGCACTGTGCCGCTGCCGAGTCAAAAGCTCATCGGAGTGTTGCGGGGCGGTGATACATCCCCCTAAATCCCCCTTCAAAGGGGGACTTTATGAATCCCCTTTTTGGGGGACATGCTGGTGGTCTGCGTCATTTGATTTTGGCGGTCCCAGTTACGTGGAATACCGCCCGGCACGGAGACCGGGCGCTACAAACATCGACAAAATCGATTGACGGGAACCATTAGTGTCGTGAGATTGAAATTTGCACTACTTGGCGTGCTTCGTGCTCGTGCTTCGTAATCGTGCTCGTAATCGTAATCGAGCATTCGAACTCCTGCACAACCTCTATGGGCGTTCGACTTTTCGAGCGAATTTCGGATGCATGACACTAGATTCGCCTTGACCGACGAACTCTCGGGATGCTGCATATCATGACGCTACCGGGATTTGATCGGGATTACGCGCAATTCCGGCGCGGCGTCGCTCTCGATCACCAACTGGTCCCCGACACTCATCGTGATATCGCGTTGGTGCGGCGACGCGATTGCAGCGGCGTCGCTGCCCCGCAGCAGCGACACCTTGGCCGTCGCGCCGTTGGTCAACATGACGGTAGCCGGAACGAGCCGCTGGGTGTAGGTCCACTTCCCCGCTTCGCCTTTCACGTTCCGTACGGGCGCTGGCGGTCCGGCCCAGGTGAGCTGGTTCGTGGGACGTTCCGCCTCGTCCGAGACGATGGCGAGCGCATCCTGATGCGTGCGCACGTTGATTTGGTTTCCTTCGGCCGTGGGGCCGAGGATCAGTTCCTTGCCCGCAGCGAAGCCGCCGCCGCGCGAGCCCAGTTCGATTCCATTCCTGTACCCGTGAAGTTCGATCCCACGTACGTCCGTGGCGCCCTGGTCAACCCCGATGCCAAAGCGAAACGTGTTGCAGTTCGCCGATCGGTCGATTGACGCGAGCAGGCTGCCGTGCGCGTTCGAATGCAGGTGGTCGCACGTGAAGTCGTTGGTGTAGACGCCCTTTTCGCCGCCGATTGCGATGCATTGCTTGAAATTGAGAATGCTTGCGAAATACATCTTCGTGTAGTTCACGCCCGCGACGCTGGCGTCAACGATCAGCCCGGTCCCCGCTTCGCGCGGTCCGGGCGAGAACGGATGCGGGTCGGCAATACCCTGACTGTTTATCTGCGTTTCGATGACTACGGGGAACCCGTCGATAGGAACCGGCTTCTCGGGCTTGATGCGCAGCCCGGCGCCGGTGCCGCCGTACACGATCAATCCCAGGTGATACTCGCAGTTCATTGCCGAGTCAATGCGCATCGCGTCCACGGACGGGTCCGGGCCTTTGAAGTTGATGACATAAATGCCGCCGTCGATACGAAAATCCTGCGCAGCGGGAATTGTGATCGTCGAATCGATGTGATAGATGGGCGTGCGCCCGCCGAATCCGCCTTTCACGTAGAGGTCGCGGGCGTTTGCGACGCAATAGTCGATGGCCTCTTGCCAACCCGATGTCTTCGTTCCGGGAGTTGCCGGACCGAAGTCGCCGGTGTCGTCGTACGCGAGGACAACGCAGGGCCCGGACTTTTCCGTTGGCCCCGCCGCCGCCCACACGGAACATGAAACGATGCAGGCCGTTCCTACCGCACGCAGAATCGCGTCAACCATTTTTTGACCTCCTCATCGACTCCGACCATGATACTTCAAAATGCGTTGAACCTATGTATCGCCGTTGCTATCATCGACACGGCGCATTCGGGGTTGTTGGCGCGACGGACGAGGCTGAACGAAACCGCTTTTGGGATTCCGCACGGGACGCATGCGGAAGCTGGGTTCGCACATGGAACGGCTAAAAGCAGACTTGCACACGCACACCGCCGACGATCCGTTCGATCGGCTGGAGTATTCCGCGGAAATGCTCATCGACGCGGTCGCCGCCGCGGGCGTTCGCGTCCTTGCGATCACCTGTCACGAACTGAACGTGTACTGCGAATACCTGTCCGACGTGGCGCGCCGGCAGGGCGTCTTGCTGGTCCCCGGGATCGAGAAGTTCATCGAAGGCAAGCACGTCATCATTCTGAATCCCGCGCCGGAGCACCTGGCCGCGCACACGTTTCAGGAGTTTCGCGCGCTCGGCAGGCGCGGCGCCGTGTTTATTGCGCCGCACCCGTATTATCCCGCGCCGCACAGTTTGCTGTCGGATTTCACGCGGAACATCGACCTGTTTGACGCGGTCGAGTATTGCAGCCTGTATTTTCGCGCCGTGAATCCGAACCGTTGGGCGGAATCCGCCGCGAAGGCGCACGGTCTTCCGATGATTGGCACGTCGGACACGCACTGGCTGCCGTACGACGATTCGACGTTCTCGTGGATTACCGCGGAGCCGACGATCGAGGGCGTGCTCGACGCGATACGCGCGGGCCGGGTCGAGGTGGAGACCCAGCCGCGCAAAATCGTACGCGCGGCGCGGGCGGTCGCCGGCGCGCTTACCGGACTCACCGAAGAGTACCTGCTCGGCAAACGCGACAAGGACGCCACCCCGTGATTGATCGGATTACAGTCCTTGGCGGCAGCAGCGTGTACACGCCCGAGTTCGTGCTGTCCCTTGTATCGCACAATGTCAACGTCCGCGAGATCGTCTTGTACGGGCGCCCGGGGAACAAGCTGCCGGTCGTCGCGAAGTTTTGCCAGCGGCTGATCGATCGGAGCGGGTTCCCCACGAAGGTTGTTCCTGCCACGGACCTGAAGCTGGCAGTCTCCGGTGCGCGTTACATCGTGAACCACATCCGCGTTGGGGGAATGCCGGCGCGTGTGCGCGACGAAAAGTTGCCGCCGCGGCAAGGTATGATTGGCGACGAGAGCCTTGGCGCGGGCGGCTTCGCCAATGCGATGCGGACCCTTCCGGTCGTGCTGCAAATAGCCGCGACGATCGAAGAAACCAATCCCGATGCGGTGTTCATCAATCTTACGAACCCGATGGGCGTGCTGGTCGAGGCGCTCGTGAAGCACTCGAAATTGAACGTGCTTGGCGTGTGCGATCTGCCGGGCACAACGGTCAAGTCCGTTGCGTCCGTGTTGCGTCTCGACCCGCAGCAGTTGCAAGTGGACTACATCGGCCTGAACCATTTCGGGTGGATTCAAGACGTTAAGATCGAGGGCCGCAGCCACATGACGCGACTGCTCGAGCGATTGGAACACGACGCGAACGACGGGTTCGACTACGGCCTCATCGAGTTGTTCCGGATGATTCCGGTCCGCACGGTCAGCCTGTTTTTCCATCAGGACGAGATTCTCAAGCGCCAGCAGGCGTGCGCGCGCTTTCGCGCCGAAGTATTGCATGAAGCCGAGCAACAGATTCTTCGTCTGTACCAGCAGAACGGACTCTGCGAGATACCGGAGTTGACCCGGGCGCGGAACGCCGTGTGGTACGAGGAAACGATTGTGCCGCTGATTCAGACGCTCGAGGACAAGAAGGAACACGAGACGATCCTGTGCGTGAGGAACGATGGGGCTATTCGCGATTTGCCGGACGATTGCAGCGTCGAGATTCCCGTAGAACTCAGCAAGAAGGGGCAAAAACCGCGCAAAGTCGGGAGCTGCCCGCGTTTTCTGCGCGGCCTGTTCATCGCGCTGAAGGAGAGCGACCGCCTGACGATCGAGGCCGTACGGCACAAGTCATATGAATGCGCGCTCCAGGCCTTGACGATCAATCCGCTTGTGCCATCGTTGGACGCGGCGAAGAAGTTCCTCGACCGCTTGATCCACGATGAGCACTTTGAACTACACTAGGCGCTTACTGACCATTTGGAGACTCCCATGAAGATAAAGCGAATTGTCACGACCCTGCTTGTCCCATTTCTATTGGTAAGCGTCAGCCACGCCCAGATACCCGTCGTGGGCGGCAAAGGCGCCGGTCTGTCTGCAATCGCCGGGACGGACACGCTGGTAACGGTCGTGTTGAAGGGAAGCGGCGCCAAAGACCCAAACCTCAAGGTTGTGGCGGTGGAAGGCGGCATTCTGACCGTGCGCACGCAGACCGGACAAGTCACGAGCTACCGGGTCGCTGACGTTCAGGAAATCCAGGTGCAAGGTGAAGTGATGAAGGTCCGCGCCGTCGATCTGATGGCGGACCGTGGCATGACGAGCGACCAACAGGAAATCGTATCGCGCGCGCTCGTCCGCGCGACCGAACTGTTCAACGCGAGCGTTGCCAACCAGTCCTTGCGCATGTACACGGCGGAAATCCTCGCGGTGGGCGGCGTGGCCGGAGACGTGCCGGGCGAGGCGCTCGGCGGGAGCATTCTGCCCAAGCAACAGGCAATCGACTATCTGACCGCCCTCGTCAACGGAAATGACCTGCGTACGGGAATCACCGCCGCGCTCCATTTGAGCATCGCCGGCCAACCCATTCCGTCGCCGACGATTATTCAGGATGGACTCGCGAGCGGCGACCGCCTTGTGAAATCGAGCGCGGCGAAACTCGCCGGGCTGACGGAAGACAGGTCCGTAATGCCCGAGCTCCGGTTGATGATTCAAGACCGCGCGGCAAACATTTCCGCGCCGGCCGCGCGCGCCCTCTCGACTTTGGGCGACAAGGACATCATCCCCACGCTCATCGCAATGGCCGTTGACCGCAATCCGGACAAGGCGGAAGCGGGATGCGTAGGACTCATCAAACTTGGGGACGAGAGCGTCGCGCAACAACTGAAAATGAAACTGAAGGATACCGAAGGCTTGGCGCGCTTTCGCGTTGCCTGGGTGCTCCACGATTTGGGCGACCCGCAAGGCGGCGCCGTGCTTCGGGACGAACTGATGGAAGTTCCTTCGCTCCAGTTCGACTCGGCGCGCGTGCTCGCGCTGAAGGGCGACGTGAAAGCGATGCAGTATCTGCGCGATTGGCTGGGCCAGCGGCGCGACCCGTCCGAGTCTCTGCTCATTCAGCGCGCGCAGGCGACCCATGCGCTCATCAAGGCCGGCGACAGGACCAATGCGGGCGTGCTTCAGGATGTCATTCGCGAGGGGTCCGCAAACGTGCAGATTACGGCGCTCAAACTGATCGCGGACCTCGACATCAACGCGTTCCTGCCGATGATATTGCCCGTTTTGACGAGCAACGACCCGGCGACGGTCGTAACGGCGTGCCAGACCGCGGTGGCCGTGGCGAATAACGACTACGGCCAGCGGCTTCGCGTGCAACGGAGCTGACGCAGCGTGACGGAGCGGCTGCACGTTGTCGTGCGTGGGCGCGTGCAAGGCGTTGGGTTTCGTTACGCTGCATATCGGAAAGCTCAGGAGCTCGGGCTTGCCGGATGGGTGCGCAATTTGGGGGACGGGAGCGTCGAGGCGGAATTGGACGGTGCTCGTGCGCTGTTGGAGGCGTTCTTGGCGTGGTGTCGAGAAGGCCCGCCCCTCGCACGTGTCCAGACCGTTGACGTCACCTGGAGCGTGCCGAGGTTTTCGCACACAGAGGTGGAAATCCGGTAGCCCGCAGGAACCCGCTACGGGGAATTCCTCTCCGCGACTTGTGCCGGCGCACATCCTTGTTGATTGAGAAACGCCAGCATCTTGCGAAAAACCTCGCGCCGCTGCTTCCAAAAGATGTAGTCGAAACCGTGCCCACGATTTTTCAGGGTCACCAGTTCGGTGGGCACACCGCATTCCTTAAGCCGATTGAAGAAGCGGACGGACTGATCGTAGTGGACCAACTTGTCTGACGTGCCGTGGACGAAGATGATTGGTTTTGTGTCCGGGCCGGCGTACGTCAGCGGCGACGCAGCCTCCAACGTGGAAGCGGTCTTGTCCGACATGTTGCGCGATGTGAAGTCTTTGAAAAAATGTTCCGTGCGGCCGTGCAGGAACCCTTTCAGCGGGCGGTCGCGGTAGCGCGTCAAATCGACCGCCCCGTACAGGCTGATGGCCGCGCGTACTTCGGACGAAGCGCCGGGGTTTATCTCCCCTTCCAAGCGATCTTTCGGCGACGTCGCTGCCAGTAGGGCCGCCAGATGCCCGCCTGCGGACGCGCCGAAGGTGACGATGCGGTCAGGGTCGACGTTGTACGTGTTCGCGTTGAGCCGCAACCATCGCACGGCCGCCTTGCAGTCGTGCAGACAGTCGGGAAACGCGTATGTCGGCATGAGCCGGTAGTCGATCGTCATGACGACGTAACCATTGCGCGCGAACTCCCGGCAGTACCACGATTGCTGGTACCGGGTACCGAGAATCCACGCGCCGCCGTGAATCAGGACCATGCCGGGACGCGGCGTCGCGCTCTCCGTCTCGGGCAAGTACATCGTCATCCGCAGTTTCTTGCTACCCAAGTCCGCAAACACAATTCCCCGCTCGGTCTTATAGCCTTCCGTCGCAAACGCGTTCACACCAAGAATCTCCAATACCAGGACAAACGCCGGAGCCCAAACTTTATTCATGTGGATTTGCAGCCGAGGTGAGTAACAACAATGTGTGACTTGGAACGCAGTATACCGTCACGCGGGGCAATGCGACAAAGGCACGCGGAATGGGAAGTAGAAGCGACGGGCGTTATGGGGCAGCTTCCGAGGCGGGGACAGCCACCGAAGCGGTGACCGTCCCCAGCGGTAACAGGCCCCTTGCCTTCCCCTGCTTTTGTTACGTGAGGTATACCGTTAGCCGGTCACGCGGAGCGGACGTACGACGTCGACCTGCCAAATCCCAATGCAGTCGTGAAGCGAACCCATCCAGCCATTGCCCAACAGGCGCTCCAATTCGCGTTCGGCGTCATGCTGCGCCCGGAACCATCGAATCATTCGACAGGTGGGCGACGATTCCTGTGTGGCGTGCGGTTCCAGCAAACATTCCATTGCTTGGCTCGTTAAGGTCAGCTCCCAGGGAGGAGACCCCACAAAATGGGCCTCCCCCCCGGGGAGCGGGCTTGGCAACTCTCAGCGCCGCGGCTGCGGCATCCACTTGGGCCAGGTTCCCATTCACCGGCGATGCTGCATTCAACTCGAATTCGTTGCGTACCCCGAATCCGGCTCCGCCAAGGACCCGACAACTCCCCGAAGCCGAGCCCTTGACGAGCCGCCGTAACTGTCAGGCTTGAGGAGCCGATTGACAGATGACCGGGCAGACACCGCTAATATCGAACCAGAATCCATGCAACGAGCACTGCGGCGGCGGCGATTGCGCCGCACCAGACCGCGATCGTTCCCCACGGTACGTAACGGTACTTCTTGATCGGTTTCGTCTTGAATCCTGCATAGCGTCCCGCCGTGTCGGGCTCGAGAAACGGCCTGTCTACAGTCGTCATGGCCCTTTACCTCATTTCACCGCTCACGCCACCCAAGTTCAGTTTCGGGACCGCAGGAAGGCAGAGGTCGATGACCGTCCTCCCGGGGTTGCACCCGCACTCACGTGGACTCGCACAACGCTAACGTCCGTCCCAATCTCAAATGCACGTCCGATAGCAGGCATCAACAAAGTCTCTTCGAACTCCGGCCCCTCCGGGCCTGTTGCAGCCTCCGGCGACCCCAGCTTCTTCTCAAAGAATGACCGCCTGTGCAACAGCACTATTCCGCACTCCCGCTGCCGACCAACGCCTTGAGTTCGTCGTCCGGCATATCCAATGCCACCGCGGCGCGCTCGTAGTCCCGCTCCATCAGAGCGAGAACGCGCCTGGCATACTCGAGCCGGAAACTGTCCAAACCCATCGACAAACGATCTCCAGAGTTGACCACTTGTTCAGAAAAGCTATTCAACATATCGACCCATCCCCCTTCCCCTCTTCACTCGCAGAATAAGCATTTCATATGCCAAGCTGCGCGGAGATGGGTGTTCAGCGCGTAATTCATTTTCATATAATGACTTATGAATGTATAGAAGTCGCCAAAACAATTCGGGAGCAGGGCAATTCGGAGAGCCAAGTTCAGAAACTTTACACGTCTATGTAAAGTTCCTGAACACGATGATCGCGAGAGGGTTCATCTCGCTTCGCGGGAACGGCTGCCGGACGTCAGACGTCGATGCCGTAGTCGTTGATCTTCTTATACAGTGTCACCCGCGATATCTTAAGCGCCTGGGCCGCGCTTCGTATATTGCCTTTGTGACGCTTCAGAATGCGCTGGATATGGTGTTTTTCCGCATCGGCTAGCGTGAGGAGGTGGGACGACGAGTCGGGGTCGCGTTTACCCTCGGTTGGCAACATGACGTCCTCGGGTTCGATGACGTCGGTTTGCGCCAAGGCGACTGCACGTTCGACGCAGGACCGGAGTTCGCGGACGTTACCCGGCCAACTGTAGGTTGCGAGCTTTTCGAGAACGCTTGGTGCGACGGTCAGTTTGCCGCCCGGCCCTGCCGGTTGGGCACGCCTCAGGAAGTGCTCGACGAGTGCCGGAATGTCCGATTTCCTATCGCGAAGCGGTGGCATGGATATTACGAATCCGCTCAAGCGGTGGTACAAGTCCTGCCGGAATTCTTGAGCGTGCTCCTTGCCCGCCAGTTCACGGTTGGTCGCGCTCACGATTCGAACGTCAACGCCAATTTCCCGCGTTCCACCGACGCGGTTGAACTTTCCGGATTCGATCACGCGCAGTATTCGCGCCTGGTGCTCGACGGCAAGATCGCCAATCTCGTCGAGAAAGAGCGTGCCGGTGTGCGCCTCTTCAAAATAGCCCACCTTTTGGCGGGTCGCGCCGGTGAACGCCCCCTTTTCGTATCCGAACATTTCGCTCTCGAACAACTCGCGCGGAATGGCGGCGGCGTTCACGATTACGTACGGGCGATTGGCGCGGCCGCTCAGGTCGTGGACCATACGGGCGGCAGCCTCTTTACCGGTGCCGGTCTCGCCCAGGAGAAGGACGGGGAGGTCCATTTTGCCTGCGCGGCCTACGAGTTCCCTCACCTTCTTCATCGCCGCGCTGTCGCCGATGAGTGACGTGTCCGCCGCTCCCTGACGACGCAGCCGCTCCATGTCGCGGCGAAGCTGTTCCATTTGTTCCGCGGCGCACAGGTACGGGGCAAACGAGTGTGCGAGGCCGAGGAAGTACTCGAGGTCGGATTCGTCGTACACGCGGTGCGGCGTGCCCGCGCGAAGCGCGAGCGCGCCGATTTGATCGTCGGCCACTATGAGGGGGGCGATGATCGTGGTTTCGATACTCGGTTTGCCGCCGAGCATGCGCCGCCGGGGCATGAGGAAGCCGCACTTACTGGCCAGGGCTTTCTGGATGTCGCCGGCGGGCAAGGTGTCAGCCGACGTGGCGGTCGAGAGTGGATGGGGCACGGGTTTTCGATCCGGACCCAGAACGCGCACGAGCCACCATGCTTCCGGCTGAAACCGCTGATCGAGAATTCGCGAGAGTGACGCAATCAGGTCCGCGACATTCGTGCACCGCGCGAATTCGCGATGGCTGTGGAGCAAACCCCGGAACTGGGAAAGTTGCGGGGTGGCCGATTGCGTGTGGTTCTTTTCCGGCGCGTCCTGAATGAAGAACCCCTCGGAAAGCGCGACTGTAGCGGGCGTCGAAACGTCCGACGCGTTTCCTTCCGGCATCGGTGTCGTTTGATTGACTTCGACCATCCTAAGGGAATACGCGCCCAACTGGATTTCATCGCCATCCCTCAACAGGGTTTCGGACACCGGCGCCCCGTTCACCAATGTGTCATTGCTGCTGCCAAGGTCTTTTATGTGCGGACCGTCGTCGTCTACCCAAACCTCGCAGTGCCGCCGGGAAATGGTCGAATCGACGATTCGGATCGTGCACTCGGCACTCCGGCCGATGACCGCGGGCTCACGGTCGAGCCGCCACGTCTTGCCGACGTTTGTTCCGGAGGCGATTTGCAGCACGTAGTCCACGCTCACTTGCGGTCATACTCCTTCGACTTGCCGCCCGCAACTGATCGTATCAGGGCCCTGGGCCGGGCGACATCCGCAACGAGGCGCGGAATTTCTCCGATCGGCTGCACACTCCACAACTCCGTACCGGTTGCCCCGTTATTTGCGGAAAAGAACAGTACTTGTTCGACCGGCGCGAGGTTCGATGGTATCGAACCGAAACTTGCCTTGGGCAACAGGTCATACACCATACGCGTGTTCGGGAAGGTCCCGTCGGTCACCCAGAGTTCATCTCCGTGAACACCGTCGTTTGCGGCAAAGTAGAGGTGCGATCCAATCACAACCAGTTCCCTGGGATTCGAAGAGGCAGGGCCCGCGGCAATATCGTGGACCACCGAAATTCCCTTGCCATCGCTGAAACACAACTCCGACCCTGTCTGCTCCGACCAGGCAACGAAGCAAATGCCCCGGCCGAACGCGACGATCTCATGTGGATGTGCGTGCGCCCGTCCGAGCGCAAAGTCCTGCACAAGGGCAGTGCCGCCCGGGGTGCCGTCGCTGCGCCACAATTCGTCTCCATTGGTCCCATCGTCCGCGCCAAAGTACAAGACATTGCCGACGGGCGTAAGATCGTGAGGGTCCGAACTGGCTATGCCCGGGAAAATATCCAGGACCAGTTCCGCGCTCGAGCCGGCGCCTTTCGTGCGAAACAGTTCGTTCCCGTGCTCGATATCCGACGCCACAAAGTAGAGCTCGTTGTTCATCGCGGTGAGCTCATGGGGCGACGACGACGGGTTTGCAACGAAACTGTACCAGATGTCATCGAGGAGGATTGTTCCCGCCTCTGTGCCGTCGCTGCGCCACAATTCGCAGCCTTCACGTTCCGTCGTCGCGCGGAAGAAGACTTTGTCGCCGATCGCAACCGTCTTATCGGGAAAACTGCTGAGCGGGGTCCCCTGATGCGACTCCGGATTGATGTCCTTGACGAGGCGCGTGCCCTCCGGCGTACCGTCCGAGAGCCAAAGTTCTTCGCCATTTTCGGGATCTTTCGCAGTGAAAAACAGACGGTCCCCCGCCGCGCACAGCGCGTATGGTTCGGATTCGGCGGGACCGGGATAGATGTCCTTCAGCAGAATAGTTCCCTCCGGGGTCCCGTCGGTTCGCCAGAGTTCTCTGCCCAATTGCGGCGCGACCGCAACGAAGAACACGTAGCCGTCGGCGGGTGTAAGCGAGTACGGTTTCGAATCGCTGAGATCCGGGACCAGGTCATTGACCAGTTGAGTTCCTTCGGATGTTCCATCCGTGCGCCAGAGTTCCTCGCCGTGATCCGGATCGCGCGCCGCAAACCAGCAGACCCCATCAACCAGCGTCAATCTACCCGGGTTGGAGCCGATGGGACCGGGATAGATATCCTTCACCAGGCGTGTCCCTGGGAGTGTACCGTCCGTTTCCCATAACTCGGAACCGAATTCCTCCGGAGCAGTGACGAATAAGACACGACCCCCCAGCGCCGTCTCGATATGAGTACCGTCATTGACCGTCATAAGCAATTGCGTGCCGGCGCCGGTGCCGTCAGAAACGAACAGTCCGATCATCCCTTCGTAATACGCGACAAATATGATCTGACCATTCGGCAGAGTCTCTGCGGACCCTTTTGCACAATCCGAGCCAATGGTCCCCGGGTTGATATCCTTTACCATAACCGTACCGGCCCTGGTCCCGTCGGTGCGCCACAACTCGGCCCCACTCCCTCCACCGTCCGCTTGAAAGTACGCTACGCCCCCGGCATTGACCATCCACTTGATATCGCTTGCGCCTCCCCCCGAATTGATGTCCTTGACGAGCCGCGTTCCTTCCAACGTGCCATCCGTAATCCAGAGTTCGGACCCGCTCTCACTGATCGCCGCTTCGTTTTCCGGGGAGTTGGCGGCAAACAGCAGGCGATTCCCAAACACATGGAACTGCGACGGCTCGCTTCCGCGCACGCCCGGCCAGATGTCCTTTAGCAGGCGCGCGCCTCCAGGTTCACCGTCGGTAATCCAGAGTTCCGCGCCGTGGATTCCGTCATCGGCCGCAGAGAATATCTTATCGCCAAGTACGGTCATCGACGAGGGCATCGACGAGGGGGCTATTGTCGCGTTCTCCTGCGCCGCCGCGGCACAGGCGAGCAACGCGGAAACCGCAACGCAGCCTCCAATGACGCGCCGGTGATTGGGCCGAAACAGCCGTCTACGTGGACCGCTATAAGACATTTTCCTCAAATCGCAGAAGCGCTCCATGTTCGACCGCCTCCATATCCGGAAAGCCCCATGCCGCGACCACGTTTTCTTGCGTGTCATCGGCCCCCTCGGTGATGCACGCGTTGATTCGCCACACGACATTCTTGTCCGGTATGACGCCCGGCGCCAGACCACCAAGGTTGATCGCCACCTCACACGATACACCGCGATCGCCGGAGTACAGTTCCACCTGCCACGGCTCGCCCTCCCAGGGGCGCTCAACGCCTTCCCTGTAAAAACTCGCGCTTCGGCTCCCGTCCGATGCGGCAAATACTTTCATAAATTCCTGTTTGCCGAGCGGACTGGGGAGGACCGGCATCACCGCGATGTGGACGCCCCAACGCTGGGAAACCGGGCGGTCGATTGACATCCCAATGAGCACGTGGTCCGCCGTGACGCGCGCGCTAAATTCGGCAGGGAGGGACAGCGGGAATCCGCGTATCGATCCAATGCGGCCCTTGGCGTCGAAATACGAGCGCGTCCAAACTTCCTCGTCGAGCTTTCCGTCGACATTGACGGGCATGTTCTTACCCAGCATGGGCACCATGCAGCGGGCGTTCCACACGCTCGGCAGCAGATCGATGACAGTCTCCGCCCACGACTCCGGCCTGGGGGCAAGTTCGGTGAACAGAAGCGGCTGGAGCAGCGAGGCATTCTCAATGCCGTACGTAAACTCGGATTCCGTCCGCCAGTCGTCCGCAAGCGCTACGGAAACCGTGTAGTCTTCGACGATGTGGCGGCGCCGGTTATCCAGCCGCAACGACATATTCAGCGCATTGCCCGCGGCCATCCACGCGCCTCGGCCTTCCGCGGTCCCCTCTTGGAACCCTGCTCCTGAATCATACTGGTATGACGCCCAGTTGCCCGTAAATGCCACGTTGCCTGGCGCCGACTCCCTGAGTTCCCCCGACAACACGAGTTTATCGGAGAAGGCAATGACTCGCCGCGATCCCGATTCGCCGGCAGCGCCGATGAGCCAACGCTCCGTTCGATCTACAGCGTCAACCTCTTCGCCGGCAACCTGAAAGTAGCGCGCATTGAAAACGCGGGATTCCGATCCCGCGGCCGATTTCGGATGCGACAGTATGTCCTCGACGGTCGGCAACCTGGTCTGGCAGATTTCCTGTTGCGTGATGACCGGCCCAACAGTCCCGGGCGTCGCCGTCATGGAGTCCTGGGAGGCAGGCGGCTCCAGCAATGTCCACGTTGCGATGCTCGATACCAGCGCAAGCGCCACGGCGCCAGCCGTCCAGGCAATCGCCCTCTTCGTTACCCGCACCCTACGCTTAAAGGAGGTCTTCCGCTGGACACTGCGAACTGCCGTACGAATCGTGGGCGCATCGTCCCCCGCAGTCTGGGAAAACTCGGGCACGGCGCGCAGGTCCGCGAGCGCCGCGGCTGCGTCTTTATATCGCTTCGACTGATCGCGAGAAATGAGCCGATCGATGAACTGTCCAAGTTCTTTGGAAACGCTTGGCACAACGTCTCGCAACGGCGCGACCGAAGTCGACATTAGCTGTTTGACGATGGCCAGCGGAGTTGTCCCGTCATACACCGGTTTCCCGCTGAGCCCTTCGTAGAGCACCAGCCCGAGTGAATACAGGTCCCAATCCGGTTGGGGATGGCCCCCTTCCCACGCTTCCGGAGGCGCAAATCGTGGTGTCCCCATGAAGAACTCTGAGGACGTAAGACGGTAAATCGAGGTTTCCAGATGGGTGGCATACGCCGTCGCCAGCCCGAAGTCCGCCAGTTTGGCCCGGCCTTGCGGACTCAGCAGGATGTTGTTTGGCTTGATATCCCGATGCACCACACCAAGGTCGTGGCAAACGGCAAGTCCGTCAAGTACATCGCGCGCTATCTGTACGGCGAGCAGCGGACTAAATACCTCGTGAGCCATTGTGTGGCCGAGGGATGGCCCCGCGACGAACTCCATATCGATGGCGAGATTATGGTCAATGGTCTCAAGGCTGTTGATGCGAACAATGTTGGGATGGAGGATGGTGGCCACAATACGGGCCTCTGACTTGAAGCGGTCAATGAACACGGTATCGGTGCTCAGCGACGGATAGAGGACCTTCAGCGCAACATCACGCGAAAGTGTAGTGTCCTCCGATAGATACACCACACCCATACCGCCGCGCCCAAGCTCGCGGAGGATTACATATTTGCCAAGTGCTGCGCCAGGTTCTAGGGCCGTTAGTACAGACACATGCCGCTCGCTACCGTATGGGTGCGGCGTTCACGCACCCCCCAAGACTCCCGAGCTTCCATTTTGCCCAATTTGCGCAGTATCCGCAAGAAGATTCAACATTTACTCTTGCGCGTGCTGTGATGAGGCCGTCTTACGCGAGCGGCCCGCGCACGATTTCAACGAGTTTGTCCATCACCTGCGGTGACGGAAACGCCGATTCTTACCGTGACGGCAGAGAGCCACATCGTTCCAAAACCCGCTGGGGCAAAGTCGCCGGGCACACACCTCGCATGGTATAGTAGTTTTTTTGTTTTCCCGTTGGTTTTTCGGAGGCAGTTGCGTGATGTCGAGCGGTTCGTATGACCACAAGGCCATCGAGCAGAAGTGGCAGTCGTATTGGGCGAAGCACAAGACGTTCCGCTCCGAGATAGACCGTGCCAAGCCGAAGTATTACATCCTTGACATGTTCCCGTATCCGAGCGGCGACGGCCTCCACGTCGGGCATCCGCTGGGCTACGTGGCCACGGACATCATCGCGCGCGTGAAGCGCATGAAGGGCTTCAACGTGTTGCACCCGATGGGTTGGGACGCATTCGGCCTTCCCGCCGAGCGTCATGCGATGCGTACCGGTGAGCACCCCTCGTCAATCACGCGCAAGAACTGCGACACGTTCCGGCGCCAACTGCAACTGCTCGGCTTGTCCTACGATTGGGACCGGGAAATCGACACGACGGACCCCAAGTACTACAAGTGGACCCAATGGATTTTTGAAGTACTGTTCGAGCGCGGTCTCGCATACCAGACCGAAGCGCCGGTGAACTGGTGCCCGGCGGTCGGCACGGTGCTCGCCAACGAGGAAGTCAAGGACGGCAAGTACGTCGAGACGGGCGACCCGGTCGAGAAACGCATGATGCGCCAGTGGATGTTGAAGATCACGGCCTATGCGGAGCAGCTCATCGCGGACCTCGACGAGGTCGATTGGCCCGAGAGCGTGAAAACAATGCAGCGGGAATGGATCGGCAAGAGCGAAGGCGCGGACGTCGTGTTTCAGGTGGCCGGCTCGAACCGGACGTTCATGATCTTCACGACGCGCCCGGACACGTTGTTTGGCGCGACGTATTGCGTTCTTGCGCCCGAGCATCCGTTAACGCTTGAAATTGCGACGCCCGAACAGCGTGCGGCGGTGGAAGCGTACGTGAGCGCCGCATCGAAACGCAGCGCGCAGGATCGCATGGCGGCGGAGCGCGAGAAGACGGGCGTGTTCACAGGAGCATATGCGATCAATCCGGTGGACAATGAACGCGTTCCTATTTGGACGGCGGACTATGTGCTCGCCGAATACGGGTATGGCGCGATCATGGCGGTGCCCGCGCACGATACGCGCGATTACGAGTTTGCGACGAAGTTTGGACTGCCGATCGTCGAAGTCGTCAGCGGCGGCGATATCAAGAAAGAGGCATACGTTGGCGATGGCGTTCTCGTGAATTCGGGTATCATCAACGGCCTTGCCGTTCCCGATGCGAAGCGAAAAATCTCCGCTTGGCTGGAAAAACGAAACGTCGGCAAGGCAACCGTGAATTACCGCCTGCGTGATTGGCTGTTTTCGCGCCAGCGGTACTGGGGTGAGCCGATTCCGATCATTACCCTCGAAGACGGCACGCAGCGCGCGGTGCCCATGAAAGACCTTCCGGTTGCATTGCCGGAATTGGACGAATACAAGCCCACCGCCGACGGCCAACCGCCGCTTGCGCGCGCAAAGAATTGGGTGAATACGACCGATCCCATCACCGGCAAGCCCGCGGTGCGTGAGACGAATACCATGCCGCAATGGGCCGGCTCGTGCTGGTACTACCTGCGCTTCGTCGATGCGCAGAACGACACCGAGGCGTGGTCGAAAGAGGCGGAGCGATATTGGATGCCCGTCGACCTTTACGTCGGCGGCACCGAACACGCCGTGCTCCACCTTCTCTACTCGCGCTTCTGGCACAAGGTCCTCTACGACGCGGGGTACGTTTCCACGAAGGAACCGTTCCTGCGCCTGTTCAATCCCGGAAAGATTCAGGCGTTTTCGTATCGCGACGAGAACGGCAAGTATTACTACCCCGAGCAAGTGGAAAAACGCGGCAGCGAATGGTTCGTCAAGGAAACGAACACGCCGGTCGCGACACAAGTCGAGAAGATGAGCAAGTCGCGGTACAACGTGGTGAACCCCGATAAGGTGGTTGACGAACAAGGGGCGGATTCGCTGCGCCTGTACGAGATGTTCATGGGGCCGCTTGACCGCGACAAGCCGTGGACGGAAGAGGGCCTTCACGGCGTCAACCGGTTCCTGCGCCGGGTGTGGGCGCTGATTGTCTCGGAGGACGGCTCGTTACAGCCACGTATCGTCGATCGCGCGAGTGACGCCGCCGCGGAAAAGGCGCTGCACCACGCGATCAAGGCGGTTTCCCAGGACGTCGACAATCTACAGTTTAATACTTCGATCTCCCGCATGATGGAGTATCTGAACGTCGCCTCGAAGGCGGACGCTCTATCCAAGGCGGACATCGAGAAGTACGTGCTCATTCTCGCCCCGTTTGCGCCGCACCTGTGCGAAGAGTTGTGGGAGCGGCTCGGACACTCGGGGTCGATTGCGTACGAACCGTGGCCCGCGTATAACGAATCGCTGCTCGTCGAGGACACGATCGAGATTCCCGTCCAGGTGAACGGCAAGTTGCGCGGCGTGGTCGTCGTGCCGGCGAACGCGGCCAAAGACGATATTTTCGCCGCGGCAAAGGCAGATGCGAAGGTCGCCGCGCACCTCGATGGGAAGTCTATCGTCAAAGAAATCTTCGTGCCCGGAAAACTCGCCGGGTTCGTCGTCAAATAGGACAAGCGAAACACAGCCATTCGACGTACGACCATCCATTGCCTACACTGTAGGACCACTTCAGCCGATCGCAATTCGCGCCGTCTGCCGTCCGTGCCGGAATGATCAGCCGACGCGCGTTTGACACCGCAATCCGCTGTGTGCTAACTTCTTTCGGTTCGGAAACCTCTGTCACGGCAGAGGTCGCGAGTTCGAGTCTCGTCGCTCCCGCCATCTTGTCAATTCATCGCACTTGTGGGCCAGGTAAACGCCCGTGGGTGCGATTTTTTGTGCGGCTGTGTCAACGCGGATGAAGTCGTCACGGTAACTGGCAGGGGCGTTCTGTGTCCTCCGACCCAACGAAAGATCTGAAGCACCGACGTTATTACGCCGAGATTTTTCTGATTTGTTTCGCCGGACTGCTGTTGGAAGTCAGCTATACGCGCGTCTTTTCATTCAAGTTCTTCTACTTCTTCACGTACCTCGTGATTGGGATAGCCCTGCTGGGTCTCGGCGCGGCGGGGGTAGCGGTCGCGCTGCTGCCGGCGCTGCGGCGTATTTCGCTCGACCGACTCTTGTCTCGCGCAAGCCTTTTCGGCGGGCTTTGCGTCGTCGCCGGATACGCCGTCGTCGCGCGTATTCCGATCAATACCTTCGACCTCCCGAACACATACTCGGAACCGTTGAAGTTGGCGCTCGTCTGCGGCGCGCTGTTCTCGGCCTTTTTCGCGGTTGGTGTCGTCGTATCGTCGTTGCTGGGGCGCAACGCCGGTTCGGTCAACGCGCTGTACTTCGCCGATCTAACCGGCGCGGCGTTCGGTTGTGCCGTTGCGATTCCCCTCATCGCGGCGTTTGGGCCGATATCGAGCATTATGCTGAGCGGTTCTGCATTGACCGCAGCGGGCTTTCGCGCCTCCCTTCGCGAGGGACGAATGCACGCGGCCGCATCAGGTTTGGTGTGCGTCCTGGGGTTGGCAATTGGTTTCTTGCCCGGCGTGGCCCCGGAGATCGTCGTCGATGGATCCAAGCATCTTCGCACGGACAATCCCGATGCGCCGCCCCCGGTATTCTCCGAGTGGGGCCCGTTCTTCCGGATCGACGTTGTCGATAATCCGGATCGGAGCGCTCCGTTTAAGGTCTTGCTTCACGACGCGCTGATCGGCTCGACGTTGCAGCGATTCGATGGCGACTTTGCGACCGTCTCTCGCTTTGAGACGGATGCACGGCGCTTGCCATTTATATTGGCGCCGCCCCACGCGAAAGAGCTCATCGTCGGTGCGGCGGGCGGACACGAAATTCTCGCCGCGCTGTACTACGGCGCGGGTTCGATAACCGGCGTCGAGATAAACCCCGTAACGTATTCGCTCGTGCGGGACACGTTCGCCGATTACACCGGCCGGCTGTACGCGTACCCAAGCGTGCGATACGTGAACGGCGAGGGCCGATCGTACCTCACCCGCAGCACCGAAACGTTCGACATCATCAACTTCGTCAGCCCGGACAGTTACTCGGCTACGAACGCCGCGACGTCGAGCGCGTTTGTGCTGAGCGAAAGTTATCTGTACACCGTTGAAATGCTCGTGGAAAGCATGGCGCATCTCGCAAACGACGGAATCATCTGCATGGAACTAGGCGAATGGGACTACGCGCGCCGGCCGAACCGCACCGCAAGTTATGTGTCTACGGCGCGCGAGGCGTTCCGCCGGATCGGCATTGACGATTTCGAGAAGCATGTCGTCGTTGTGCGCGCCCCGGGCCTGCTGCCAATTTCCGTGATACTGCTCAAGAAGTCTTCGTATACTCCGGATGAACTGGACACGCTCGGCGAGGCCGTACCGAAACTCGATGGCGCGACGCTCGAGTTTGCATGGGGCCGGGCGGCGAACGACGGGCCGGTCAGTCGGATCATTTCGATGCCGTACGAGCAACTGGCGTCGTGGTACGCGTCGCACGAGTACGATGTCGGTCCGGTATTCGACGATGCGCCCTTCTTCTGGCACTTCGCCCGGTTCCGCGATGTTCTCGAACAAATGCGGCACAATTTTTCAATCTCGGTCGAAGAAGATTTCGAGTACGCCGCCGGCGAACGCGTCCTATTGTTTACGTTGGCGCTGTGCACGCTGTTCGCATTCGCGGCGCTGCTCCTGCCATTCGTGTTTGTCCGGGCGGCGTGGCGCAAGCTACCGCGCAAGGGGATGTCCGCGATTTACTTTTCGATGCTCGGCCTTGGGTTCATGGCCATCGAAATCAGTCTGATACAGAAGCTGACGCTGCTGCTGGGTTACCCGACCTATTCGCTCACCGTGACCCTGACGTCGATGCTCACATTCGCCGGCATCGGCAGCCTTGTTTCGAGCCGATTCCACGGGAGCGTTGTGCGGTTCGCGGCGGTGCTATTGACTGTGGTTGCGGCGTCCGTTGCATTCTATCGATTCGGCCTGCCTCGCGTAACGGACACAGCGATCGGTTGGCCATTGGCGGTGCGCATCGGACTCTGCACGGCAATGCTGGCGCCGCTCGCGCTCGCGCTCGGCGCGTTCATGCCGCTCGGACTTCGCGCGGTCGCCGCGTTGACCGATCACAAGGATGAGTACATCGCATGGGGCTGGGCCGTGAACGGGTTCTTCTCGGTGATTGGCTCGACGCTGACGACCATTCTGTCGATGGCATACGGTTTCAGCTTCGTCCTGTACCTCGCGCTCTGCCTCTACGTTATCGCCACGCTAACGCTCGTTGGATTGTCGCGTGGCGTGAACGCCGTGCAGGCCACGTAAACCCGGCTTTCCCTATCGTCAGTTCTTTCCAATGCAGTAGAGGTATGACGGCGTACGCAGGAAAAGCTGCGATCCCGACACCGCCAACGACGACAGCGTATGGTCTTCGCCGGGCAGCGTGTTGGTCGCGAGAATCTTGAACTCCCTTCCCGCCGACAAGACCACCGTAACGCCCGCTTCGTTGGTTGCGTACAGCTTGCCGTCGGCCAGCACCGGCGACGCGCTGAACGGCCCGCGCACGGTGTGTTCGGGGCCCCATATGATGGCCCCCGATTTCGCGTCGATACAGGTCGCGACGCCTTTGTCATCCACCATGTAGAAGAACTTTCCGTCGCAGGCAGGCGTGGGCACGTCGGTGCCATACGGTTGGTCCCACTTCCACGCGAGGTGGCTAGTCGTAACATCACCTATACCGTCGCCGCGCACGGCGAGCAAGGGCCGTTGACGCGTCGGGGCATACACCATGCCATCGACAGCGACGGCGGACGCAATCGTCCGATAGTATTCGTTGCGGTCGGGATCGAGTCCGCTCGCCCGCCAGATTTCCTTTCCGTCGATCGGATCGTGCGCGGAAACAAAACCGCCACCGCATAGAACGAGTTGCGTGTTTCCGCCGACCTTCAACAACGCCGGCGTGTTGTATGCATCGGGGGTCTCGCTCAGCGCGTCGGTGGGCCGCTCGACGCGCCACAGCAGTTTTCCGGTGAGCGCGTCAAACGCGACGGCATACGACGGATCGTCGGTCCTGTAACCATGCAGGACTTGAGCGAACAGTTTTCCGTCGTGAAGCACGGGCGACGACCCGTAACCGAAGTTAAGTCCGAACGGCCCGAACTCCTTCTGGATGTTCTTCGACCAGACGACCGTCCCGTCCATGGAAAGCGCGGTGACCGATCCGGTCCCCGTTACCGCCCAGATGTGCGTGCCGTCGGTGACCGGAGAGGGTGACGTGCTGTTTCCCTTCCGGCCGATCGTGTTTCCTTTATCCAGTTCGCGTTCCCAGAGAATCTTTCCATCGCCCTTCGCGAGGCAGAGCAGCAGCAACGTGTCGCCGCCAGGGTCCGAAAAGCGTCCGCGCCCGGACGCTTCCGCATTGTTTGTTGTCTCGGACGGGGAGACGACAAACACCTTGTCGCCCCACACGATGGGCGTACTGCCGCTCCATGACGGCAATGGCGTCTTCCAGTTAATGTTTTCGGTTTCGCTCCACGTGACCGGCAGCCCGGTGGCGGTGCTTACGCCGTTTCCATCGGGGCCGCGCCACTGCGGCCAGTTTTCCTGCGCGCTGCCGGCGCCGGCAAGTGCGATCGATCCCAAACAAAAATACGAAAGAACGCGAAGTACAGCCATGACGGAGAATCCCATTTCGTAGTTGTGACAACGTTGCCTTGCGGCGGATACCTTAGCACAAATGCGTGCCGCGGGCGATCAACGGACGTGGACATTCTGCCCGCAGTTGGAGATTTTCTTGCGCCGCGCGAAACACGAAATCACGGCGCTGGACGGAGACGTTGGATGTCCGTTGTCTCAGTACTGCGCATCGCGCAGCATGGCGTCCTGCTCACGGTAGGCTTCCGCTTCGCGTGTAAGGCCTTTGCTTTCGTAAAAGCCGAGCACGTGATCGGCCGGAACGGCCGGCAACTGCGCGCGCGGCGGGAGGCGGCGCTGAACGGCCGCAATGTTCTGCACGGCAAGATGCAGATCGGCGCGAGCTTTCCACGCGTCCGTTTTGCGAAGCAAGTAAAGTCGCGCGCGCTCCACCAAGGTCTGCGCGATCGAGGTGCGGTCGTTCAGTTGTCCGAAGAGCGCGATAGCGCGCGAGAACCGCCGCTCGCCGAGCACATACGCGCCGTGGTCGCGCTCGGAGATTCCCTGATCGCGGTAGATTTCCGCCGCGTCGAACGTGCATCCCCGCTGCGGATGGTCCGGCGGCCGATTGCTGAACCGATGATGGAGAAATTCGCGGTTCATCTTGTCCTGATATTCCTCGCCGACCTGTTCGAGCAGGAGCGCCGCGAGCACCAGCGAATTCACCTTCTCCGCGCGGCCAATCCCCTCCTTGAAATACTCGTCAAGCTTCATCGCGCCGATGTCTTTGCGAGCGTGCATCTCGCTCCAGTGTTGCCACGACAACGACAACCGGTCCATCGTCGTGCGAAGAAACGCGATGTAACGCGGTTCCAGACCGCTCTCCTGCCGCCCAATTTTCGAGAGCGTCTTTTGGGTATCGAGCAACGCGTCCCTGGCCAGTTGCAAGCTATGATCGACCTGCTGTTCAAGAGTCAGCGTTTCGTCCAGCAAGAAATCGGCGTTGCCCGGTTCATCGGGCGCCGGCGCGGCTACCGCCTTCCCGTCGCGCGCGGCGAGCACCAACTGCGTCGTCTTCAGCAGGAACAGGTCCGCGCAATAGAGTGGTCCTTCAAGCATCCGCTGCCGATCGCCCGCGCCGAAATAACACTCCATGAGTTCGCGGAAGCGGCTGCTCATGTTGTTCGGGCCGATTGTCCCAAGGTTGCGCTCGAGCGCCGTCAAAAAGAAATCGCCGACGACGGGATAAAGCTTACGCCGCGCCTCGGTGGGGACCCGCTTCCATAGGAAATCGTATACGGCGGATGCGACAAAGTATGGGTCGTCTCGTTCCGCGCGGTCATAGAGTTCCTGTGACGCCGTGATGTATTGGACCGGTTCGCCTTCACGCAGAAGGCGCTGGACGATGCGGCGCAGATCGTCGGGGATAAAGCAGATTGTCTCTTCATCCCGAAGGCTGAACGGTTGGCTTTCCGAGAGTTCTGCCATGGCCACACCAGCGAAAGGAGTTCACCCCCCAGGCCCCAGACCACCACCGGAGAGGCCACTTCACGCTACCGGAAACCTCCTGACGCGATCAATAGCACGTTGAAGGGCCCGGCATCGTCACGATTCCGCGTCCTCATGCCGGTCATTGCGCGCAATGAAACCGCGAAGAATCCGACAACCGCAAAATCTACACGTTGTGCTCATGTCGGGGAACCTAAACCGGCCTAACGAGATAGAGAGGGTTGCGGGGAGGCCGTTGCGCCGAACCGGTGCCTCGGCGTTACCGATAAGATGAATATACGTATTCGCTGTATCGTCAAATAAGTATGCACGGCCCCGCTCCGCGAAGGAGACCGTGTGGTAAAATTGGAGAGCAAGGCCCGGGCATTTGCCGGGGAAAGGAAGCCGATACCATGTTTGGCAACACGAATCTGAAGACGATCTGCGCGTTCTCTGCAGCCGCCGTACTCGCGGGATGCCAAACGACTCCGACGCAGCAAGGCGCATTGACCGGCGGCCTCATCGGCGCCGGCGCGGGCGCAATCGTCGGAAATCAAGTCGACGGCAAGTCGGGCGAAGGCGCCCTGATCGGTGCAGGACTCGGCGCATTGACCGGAGCGCTCATCGGCGATCATGTGGACGAAAAGCGCTCGCGCAGCCAAGTCTACGCACCGCCGCAGGCGCCGCCGCCGGGGCAGACCTCGACAAGCGGCCACTGGGAAACGCGAGTACGCACCACGCCCTCGGGCGAAACCTATGAAGAACGGGTGTGGGTAGCGCACTAACCTTCGATAGCCGTATTCATTTGGCGGCGGAATTGGGTCCATGCTGACCCAATTCCGCTGGCGCGTTGCAGGCGCGATCTTGATCGTTATCAGCGGAGGGATGGCGTTCTTCGGCGTGCGTCTTCCCATTTTGCATGAGTCGCGCGCGGCTTTCCTCGTGTACTGGCTTGTTTTTCTGGTCGCCTTGATTGCGGCGATCTACTGTGCGTTGCTCGACCTGCGCTACATCCGCGTGCGCATGGCGATGGAAGAGCGGGAACTGTTCCGCGACACATTGGGCGACGAGTCGTTTCGCAAGGCGCTCCGCGAGGCACAGGCCGAAGAAGCCGAAAAGCGAAAGCACAACAACACCCCGTAGCGCGAAGTTTTCGTTTGCGTCCGCATGACGCTATACTCCCCGTTTCCTCGGTACACCCCAATACGTTTCATGCGCGTAATACTCTTCGATATCGACGGGACCCTGACCGCAACGACCAACGCGGACAACGGTTGCTACGAAACTGCCTTCGAGAAGTGCTTCGGCTTTCCGCTGCCGACGACGGACTGGCATTGCTACACGCACGTCACCGATATGGGCATCATCCAGGAAGTCATGGCCGACACGGGGCGTCCGCCCGCGACACCCGAGGCCATCGCGCGCTTTGAAGAAGTCTACGAGCAGGAACTCGCCAAGTCATTCGCCAGGCATCCCGGCGGATTCATCGAAGTGCCCGGGGCGCGCGCTCTGTTGGAATCGCTTGCCCGTAAGACCGATGTAAGATTCGGGCTGGCAACCGGAGGCATGCGCCGTACCGCACTCTTCAAACTGCGGCAAATCGGCGTCGATGGCGCCGCAATTCCCGGCGCGTTCGCCAACGACGCGATATCGCGAGCGGACATTGCCCGGACCGCGTTGCGAAGAACCGGCGTGAATCCAACCGACGTCGTATACGTTGGCGATGGATCGTGGGACGCCGCGGCTTCCGCGGAACTCGGGATGCGCTTTGTCGGGGTTTGCCGCGAGTACTCCCGCGACCGGCTCACCGCGGCCGGCGCAACGGCCATCATCGAAAACTACACGGACTTGGACGGTTTTCACGAGGCGATCGAATCGGCAACGGTCCCGCCGTCCCGCTAACCCGCATTTCTCACCGCCCCACGACGTCGCAGTGGATGCAAAATCCTTCGGTGCGGTGAGAAATGCTCACGAGTAAGCCCGTGAGCGCATGGCGAGAGGATTTTTCACGCGAACAGCCTGTATAGACGGGAACCTATGGAACTTCATGTGACGCAACGGATAGTGCACGTCTTTGCTGTTCGCGTGAAAAATCCGGGCTAACGCCAAGATGCGGCGCGTTTCGCGTTCTTGCTATGATTCGCGCCGGAGTACGCACGCTTTTGTGCGCCGCAAGCAAGGAAGTTCACAGCATGAAGCCCCTGTATTTTTTTTTGGCGCTCGCCATAGTCCTGGCGGCGTCCTGCAAACCGCAGAAGCCGTGGTCACCCTACGACAAGGAAAGCGGCACTGAAGACCCCAAGCAGGAGAAACCCGTTACAAAGCTGTCAGGTGCGGACCAGGCCAACGCCGATTTGGGCGATCTCGAGCAAGGCGTGTTTGTCGAGGGACGGCTGGTCGACGAAACGGGCAGCCCCAGCGTTGTGGTCGACACCATGCTCGACCGTTTCAAGCGGGTCGCTCGCACCAACATTACGCTGTCGCAACCCTATCCCGAGAGTTTGTGGGCCCAGTTTGAAGTCAAATGCACGCGAAACTTCGTCGGCACATTTGGCGTTCTCCGCGCGAAAATCATGGTGAATGACACCGTAGCAGGCAGCTTTTCGGTGGTCCTGGGATCCAACGCGATGAAGAATGGCGTCCTCGTGAAAGTCGATCTCCTGAAGCCCTTCGCGGGAAACCTTCCGGACTCGTTCCTCGTCAAAACCGACGGCGACCTCTACTTGCTTCCGGAGGGTACCGACGAAACTCAGGTGAATGCCGAAACGGTCACGTCGAACATTCACTCGAAGGCGCTGTACGGTACGATGTTCCGTGTCGATTGCGTGAAGTCCGGCGCCCCAACCACCACGGAGACGAGCGCGCAAGAACCAACGCAACCCGCCGCGCCGGACGCCGCGAGTGTGCCTCAGCCGGACCCCGAGGACGCGACCGTCCCAGCGCCCGCGCAATGAACATCGTCTGCGTCGGCGCGCACCCCGACGATTGCGAATGCTTCGCGGGGGGAACCGCCGTAAAGTGGGCGCGGCTTGGCCATCGCGTCATTTTCGTCTCGATGACCAACGGGGACGCCGGGCACTACGCAATGGGCGGCGGACCGTTGGCAGCGCGACGGGCGATCGAAGCACGGCGTTCCGCCGAACGCGGCGGCGTGCAGGAATTGGTGCTGGGTTACCACGACGGCGAACTCGAGGCAACGCTCGACGCGCGCCGCGAAGTCGTCCGCATTCTGCGCCGGTACGAAGCGGACATCGTGCTGACCCACCGCCCCAACGACTATCACCCCGATCATCGGTACGCGTCGATTCTCGTGCAGGACGCGGCATTCATGGTGACCGTCCCAAACTTCTGTCCGGAGGCGCCGCGCCTCGCGCGCAATCCGGTGTTCATGTATATGTCCGATCATTTTACGAAGCCGACGCCGTTCCGCCCCGATGTCGCGGTGGACGTATCGGACGTTATGGGCGCCAAATTCGACATGCTGGATGCGATGGAATCTCAGGTGTACGAATGGCTGCCCTGGCTTGACGGACAACTCGACAACGTACCATCGGGTGCGAAAGATCGGCGCGTATGGCTCGAGAAGGCGTGGGCGCCGTTTTTTGGAAAGCTCACGGAACTCGCCCGTCCCGCGTTGAAAAAATGGTACGGCGCAGCAAAGGCGAAACGCGTCGCGTTCGCGGAAGGCTTTGAGATTTGCGAGTACGGCCATCAGCCGTCGGACGCCGAGTTGGCAAAACTTTTCCCGTTCTTCGGAAAGCGGCGCGCCTGATTCGCCGCGATCGTGCCGCAGGCGTAGTTTCTACTGCGACGGCGTGGACCGGATTTCCACTACGTTTCCGCGAATGACCTGGGCGCTCGCCCCGGTTTTGGTATGCTTCATATTCACGGACGATGGTTGGCGCACCAACGACTCGACGACCCAATCTGAGGTGACCGGTTCACCCGGCCCCGCGACAGCTTCTACGTACGACGCGCCATCCGGCGAAAACACGTGAACGATCGCCTTGCCGCCAATGGCGCCGACAAACTCGACACGCAACGCCTCGCCGGGTTCCGGCTGTGTCTGCCCGCTCGGCGCTGGCACGGCGGGCGCTGCCGCAGCAGCCGCCGTAGGGCGCGGCGGCGGTGGGGCGATGATCAGCGGATCGCGTATCGGGCCCGGCACGGAGAGGTACCGGTCTTCGAGTTCCACCTCCGCTTCGGATACAAGCGATCCGTCCAGTGAAACGAGTTGGATTCGCACGGACGCCGGCTCGACTCCCAGCGCGCTGAGTTGACGAAGATCGAGGCTGCCCTTGAGCTCCGATCCCGCGCTGACCAACATTTGCTGGTCTTCCGGCAGGGGCCCCTGGACAAGGTTCCACACGCGCGACGAAGCGGGTATCGTGCTGAACGCGTCCCGGCCTTGTTCGCGCACGGCTACGCGCACGTCATACGTGTGAGAATCGCGCGCGAGCGAAGCGGTTCCGTCCGAAGTCGAGGGCATTTGAAAATAGCAGGCGATCGGTTCCCGGCCTTCGTTGACGATTGTGAATGCGATGCGATCGTTTGTCGCGGTATCCAACACTGCGCGAAACGTGACGCGAGACATTCCCTGCACCCCGAACAGCGCAAAGGCGGCCAACAGCCCAATCGCCCCAACCGCCCCGAGCAGCGCGAGCGATACCGTGATCGCATGGCGCAGCGAGTCGCCCGGCGGGCTGACGCGAAACGCTCCCAGCACAATGAACGCTATCGCGCTCGCACAATATAGGACCGCGCCAACTCGGAACGACGTCAACATCTGGACAACGCCCGCCTGCCCCGATCCGCTCGCACCCAAAACGAGTCCGGGCAGCGCGCCACCCGCGAGCATAATGAGACCCAGCAACAGGAATCCCCAGCCAAACAAGCGGACGTTTCGGCCCGCCGTCATTAGCACGCCAATGAACGGAACGACGGCGAAGACGATCCACGCATAGCGCGCCGCACCGGGGTGAAGGCCGGCCTGCGCGGCCAATTGCGAAAGGCCGCCATTCGCCGTTGCGAGTGACGTTGTCACACCGCCTTTGCTCAGCCACGGCAGGAACACGGCAACGGCCGCGACGAGCGCCAACCCGGACGAATAGTACCAGTCGCGCAAACGAGGCCCACCCGCCGGCAGTCCGCGAAGCGAGGGGCCCATCGGCCGTATCTCTTCGTTCGCGTATTCGGAAAAGGAAAGGTCGATGAATCCGCCGAGTTCCTCCGACGTGCGCGATTCGAGCCTCGATCGGCAGACCGCGATCTGCGCGTCGAGGTCCGCAAGGCGCTGCGTCAATCGCCGGTTGGTGTCATTGGCGTCTCGTGCCGAAATCTTCCCGGCGGTGACGCGCTCGGGCAGGTGGAGTTGCTCTTCCAGAACGGCGCGCCGCTGCGCCTCGAGGGACTCCGTCCGCGCCTGTTCCACACCCAGCAGCCGTTGAATCGTGCGTTGGGCCGATTGCAGTTCGCGCTCGTAGACCGCCCGCAGTTTCGCATGATGCTCGGTGTCCACCCCCCCATCCCGCAGGGAACGATCACACTGGCGGATCGCTGCTTCGGCCTTCTCCCGATGAGAATAAGCAAGCCGCAACGGCAGTTTTGGGTCTTGTGGTGCTGGCACAATCCTTGGTTCCCGCAGCGAATTGTACCACAGGAATCCGGCTGGATCGGCCTGGTGGTCTATTTCATTCGAAATGGCGCGCCGCCGACTTACAGCGGCGTCACGAGAAGCGACGCACCTTGCACCCGTCAAGGCGGAGCAGTGCTTTTCCTCCCGATCCCCCTCATCTAGCACGATTGCCTCCCCGATTCCACACTCCGGACGCCTCACTCCTGCTGTTCTCTTCAATTTGAGATTTCAAATCTGAGATTCGAAATTCATCTTCCAGCGGCACTGGATGCACCATCAAAAAACAATCGGCATGAACCACTAGCGCGCCGACGTGTACTTTCCGTTCAGCAGCGTTTCGTTTCCGGCAGTCACGTTCGCCTGCTTGTCGCCGGGTTCCTGCCAGCCGTCGATCGATTTGAACTCGACCGTATGATTCCCCACCGCGACGCCGGTGACGACTTTGTTGTGCTTGTTCCACGCCCCGCCGTCCAGGCGCCAGCGTGCGCCGTCTTGCCGCGCGCCCTTGGGCTTTATCTTCACGCGCACCGAACCGGTTTGCTCGCCGCAGCTCGCGTACGCATTCATGTTGCTTCGCGCGAAGTCGGTCTGCACGCCGAGACCGCGCGACAGTCCGGCAACTCCGTCTTCCGCGTCAATATTCAGGTGCGTTAGCTGAACTCGCCCATCGAAAAACAGTTCTATCTGAAACGAATTCGATCCGCCTATTCCGCTTTCCGGCACGCCGTCCCACGTTACCACCGCGCGATCGTCCAATTGCATGTAACGAATCGGCTTCTGGTTGGTGGGCGCAAGATCGTCAAACAGGCCGGAGACACGCGGTATCGCCTGGTGCTGCTGAAGTGTCTCGATTGCCGAATCGTCTGAAACGCCAAAGGTGATGTTGCCGTTGGCGTTGATGAAGAATGCCGCGTAGCTCATGCCGAAGAACGAGAATTCTTTCCCGTCCGTCAGCGAGACCTCGTAGGAACTGTCGCCTTTCAATCCCACGGTCGACGACAAATTGGTGTGCTTGACGGGATCGGTCGGGTATGTCGTCGTCGTTGTCCTGCATGCTTCGTAGTAACTCAAGGACCCATTGGGGGTGAACAACAAGGTCTGGTTCGATAGATCGTTGTCATTAAGCCCCGGGAAATACAGCTCGGAAAAATAGTCCGGAATGGCCGTCGTCATGAACGTGAAACACGATCCCGCGTCATCGGCGGTGGTCGTGTTGCCGGCCGAGTCGGTAGCCTCGATCTTGAATCGATACGTCGTCGTCGCGGTCAACCCGGTCAAATGGGCCTTGTGCTCTACGGAATGCAGGCCACCGCCGCGGAACTGTGTCAGCGCCCCGCAGGTCATGCCGAATCGCACTTTCGAATCGCACGGCCCGTTGGTCGAATAGGAAATCAGCGCGGACGTGCTCGTGATATTCGACACCTGAACGTTGCTAACGATGGGCGGGTCACAGTCAACCAGCGCAGTATCCTCATCCACGGCCGGCTGACTGTTTGCATTGCTTGCATCGTTGTATGTCGCCGTGATCGACCCATCGTGAACGACTTGAAGCACACCATCGGCCGCGATCGCGCCGGAGGCCGTCATAATCGATCCCGTGAACAATCCGGTGGACGCGTTGGTCTCATCGAGCGTTACGGATTCCGTGTCGCCGGTCGAACTCGATACCGATATTGTCGCAGTCCCGTCGCCGGCCAAGTCCTGATCGCGGAGATTGAACGTAACCGTCGTGTCGCAATTGATGTCCGGGGGAAAGATTCGAATGTCACCGGTCGAATCGGGCATGCCCGCGTTCCACGCGAACAAGGCAAAATCCTGATCGAGCGCGCCTCCCGAGTTCGGCACGCCGTCTCCCGCAATGTTGAATCCGGTCACGCGCACGGTCACTGGACCGCCCGTCGGGTTTTCGATGAAGACCGCTTCGAGCGTGTTTTTCCGGTCCACGTTCCCTCCGGTAACGGAGAAACCGCCGCTGAACACGTTTCCCTTGAAAGTTTGTCCGTCCTGAATGACGCGCAGATCGAGATCGTTTACCAGTTCCGTGGCCGCTCCGGGAACGCCGGGGACGTCCGTCCACGCCAACGTAACTTTCAATGGGTAGCCCGCGATCATGGGCGACAGCGTCACCTCGAAATCCTGGCCGGACGCGGTGAACACTTCGGTCTGATCGAGTGAGTAAAGCGACGTCTTCATGCTCGCGAGTGTTTCCAGATTCACCGCGCCCCACCCTTGATGCACATTGGGAATGTTTGCGAGCACGCCTCCATTCCCATCGCTGCCACCGGCGAGATCGGTCGCGGTGTTGGTGAGGACGGCGCGTATCAGTGCGGGGCTGGGCGAATCCGTATGCCCGAATGCATCCAACTGATCGCGAAACATCTCGTACACGACGATGCCCGCGCCGCACGCCGTCGGACAGGAGAAGCTCGTGCCCGAAGATCGGCAATAGTCCGTTTGATTCGTCGGCCAGAACTTGTCGGAGACATGCGCGCCGGTGTATCCATCGGCTGTCGAGGCCGCGCCCTGCACATGCGTTCCGGTTGCAACGACAGTTACGCCGAGACGTCCGTCCGCTGTAGGGCCGCGACTTGTACCCGGCGACAGATCTCGAATGTTGTCCGCGTGTGTCGCAAGAAACCCGCTGCCGTCCACCCCGTCGGCGTCGCTGTTTTCGTGAGCGCCAACAGAGATGACATTCTTCGCGTTGGCGGGCGACCACGTCGTGCCGGCATCGGGGCCGTTGTTACCCGCGCAGAAGAAATACACCATCTGCTGATTGCCCGACTCATCGGGATCGGAATCCCGAGCCAGGGCGTCGAATTCGGCGGCGCCTGCATTGTACCCGCCATTAATCGCGGCGCCCCATGAATTATTTGTGAAGAGCGCGCCGGCGTCTTGGGCCAATTGCGCCAAGTCGGTGTGTGTGTGCGACCCAATCTCGATGGTTTCACCCTCGTCACGAAATATCTTCGTGGCGTATACCGACGCGAACGGCGCCAGGCCCTGCCCCAGCAAAAACCCGCCCTTGTCGACCGTGCCAACGGTGGCGTTCCCCATAATGACCGATGCAGCCAATTGTCCGTGGCCTTCTCTGCTCGCGCCATCGGGATCGGCGGTTGCATTGTAGATGCCGGCGATTCGTCCAAGGATATCGGCGTGGGCGGTGCCCGGGAGGTTCGTAGCAATACCTTGATCGAGACCGCCATCCGCCACGTGCACGATGATGTTGTCGCCGCCGCTCAATCCTTCAGCGCCAAGCCACGCCGTGTACCCCGGCCCGAACGGCGCGGTTGCTCCCTCTTCATATTGTCCCGCTGCCGCCTGCGCGGCGCGTTCGCCGCCGCGTATTTCCGCCGAAACTTCTTCTATCGTGAAGACGCTTTCTATCTGTGCGATATCAAGGGTCTTCGACAGTGGCACGGTGACGCGAGTCTCGTGCCAGCCCATCGGAGTTTCGCGAAACGACTCGATTGGAATGCCGGACGCCTCGAGTGCTCTTGCCGCCGCGTCTCCGTAGCTCAAAACGATCACTTCCACATTCGACCCGGATGCTTGTTTGGCCGCACCAGCGGAAATCTTTGCGGCAAGTGCGCCATTGATTTTTGCGGAGGCGGGAATCGCTCCTATCCACGCCACCTCCGGTGCTCGCTTCGCGGCGTCCGGCGCGTTGACGTTCATCGTCACGAAATACGCGTAGTCCGCGATGTAGTGGTGCACGGTCGCGCCCGTGGATTCGAGCCGTCGCAGCCAATCCGGGAGCGTTGGCCCTTTGAATTGAACGACGACCAACTGCGACGAATCGGCGTCTGCGTTCTTGTTCATGGGACCCGCCGATTGCCTGTTGGCGTTGGACTTGATGTCTACGCCATTCAGTACGACGCTTTGCGCGAAGGACGAGACTGACGCGCCGGCGAGGACCAATACTGCAACTGCAGGGCAAAGACTCGACAGCCGCATGGTGCAACCCTCAGGTGGAATTCGGATGCCTTGCGAACTTCGGGATCCCTTTACACTCGCACAATCGGGCAGGAATTACAATAACCCCTCGATAACGATTCCGTACACCGGCGCGCGCAACACGCGCAAGAGCGGTTTAAGATATTACCCAGCCGCATTTTCGTGCCTCGTGCTCGTGCTGCTCCGAGAATAGACCTTTAAGACATCCCGCTCGTGTTGCTTTGAAACATGACACTTCAAATCTGAAATTGCATTTTCATCGTTTACGGGTGCCCGAAAGCGCATGACGACTGTTCCGAAAGCAGACCTGTAAGGCATCCCGCTCGTGTTGCTTTGGAATATGAGATTTCAAATCTGAAATTGCATTTTCATGGTTTCCGGGTGCCCGAAAGGGGCATGACGACTGTTCCGAAAGCAGACCTGTAAGGCATCACGCTCGTGTTGCTTTGAAATATGAGATTTCAAATCTGAAATTGCATTTTCATGGTTCCTGGGTGCCCCGAAGGGGGCATGACGACTGTTCCGAGAGCAGACCTGTAAAGCATCCTGCTCGTATTGCTTTGAACTCTGAGATTTCAAATCTGAAATTGCATTTTCATCGTTTCCGGGTGCCCGAAAGTGCATGACGACTGTTCCGAAAGCAGACCTGTAAGGCATCACGCTCGTGTTGCTTTGAAATATGAGATTTCAAATCTGAAATCGCATTTTCATGGTTTCCGGGTGCCCCGATAAGGCCATGACGACTGTTGCGGCAACGCACAATTCGTCCCGCGCGCCGAAGGCGCAACGCAACCCTAGCCAGGGGCATCGCCCCTGGAGAATGTCTACGCCCCTATCACCGCGCGCTGAAAGCGCACTGCTCAAGTTTTCATAATCTCCGGGAGAACGCTGGTCATGACGACTCGTGCTCGTAATCGCACACTCGATTTGCACC